>DATMAR010000003.1:0-362627 GCA_035559795.1 Fimbriimonadales bacterium
GGAGGTATCTGCCATACCGACTACGACCGAGCCGTCTGCAGAAACGTCATACGCAAAACTAAAAGCACCACCAAACGTGCCTAAGTCCTTCATCCCGCCTGATGCCGTCCAACGATAAGCGTGATTGTAGACATTTCCAGCAAGATATGCCATGCCGACAATGACCGAGCCGTCTTCGGAAGCCCCAAGCGCACCACTGCTTGAGCCGCCAAGCGTGCCTAAGTCTTGCATCCCGCCAGAAGACGTCCAACGAAAAGCATGAGAAGCACCACTGGTGGTGTCTGCCCAACCGACAATGACCGTGCCATCTCCAGAAATGCCCCACGCATAGCTATTAGAACCGCCAAGAGTGCCAAGGTCCTGCATCCCGCCTGATGGTGTCCAGCGAAAACCGTGCGATGACGAATTCCCGGCGAGGGCTGACCTGCCAACGATGACTGTTCCGTCTGCAGAAATGCCAAACCCATAGCTCCAAGGGCCACCCAGCGTTCCTAAATCCTTCATCCCGCCGGACGATGTCCAACGAAATACGTGTGGAATAGCACCATCGCCGGAGGTCAGGTATGCATAGCCACTAACCACCGAGCCATCGACAGAAACACCCCACGCCGAGCTTTCAGCGCCGCCTAGGGTGCCAAGGTCCTTCATCCCGCCCGACGCTGTCCAACGAAAAGCATGGTTATATCCGCTGATGGTGTGTGCATAGCCGACTACAACCGAGCCGTCTGCGGAGACATTCGTGCCACCGCTCGTAAAACCACCTAGCGTACCGAGCCAAGTCAAGCTCTGTGCACTGCTACTCATCCACGCGCCAAACCCAATGCTCAGCGCCAAAACTGCTTTTAGCCAGAATTGCTTTACCAAATATGCCATTTTTGTGCTCCTCTTGGATTAGTATCTTCGAGTCGCCTTGAGCGACGAGTTTTTAATAAAGCAACTAAAAGTGCTTTTAGATACACAATATGTTATTGCAACGTATTTGAACCAAAATGCCTGTTCCAAACATTTTGCTCCTGAGTGCCATTTTTTCGACAAAGGCCGATAAATAGTTCACTATAACGTTTTCATGAAACTGTAACAGACCAATTGGCTTAATTCGAGGGCTTCAAGCTGGGTAAAAGATTGAAATGATGTATGAATGGAAAAAGGCAATCGTGGTCGGTGCTTCGAGCGGCATAGGGGAGGCGCTGGCGAGGAAATTAATGGCTCAAGGGTGCCGGGTAGGAATGGTGGCTCGCCGGGCGGACCGACTTCAGCAAATCGCCGACGAAATCAACGGTGCTACACTCAATCTCGCCATCCCTTACGCGGCAGACGTTCGAGATTTCGAGCACACAGAAGAGCATTTCGACAACCTCGTCCGCGAGTTGGAAGGGCTCGACTTAATCATTTATGCCGCTGGGATCATGCCGAAGATCGGACCGACCGAATACAACACTGCTATAGATAAAGAAATCATCGAAGTTAATCTAATCGGAGCGATAGCCTGGCTGAATTGTGCAGCGAAACGCTTCGAACGAGCCAAAGGAGGAACAATTGTCGGCATCGGTTCACCTTCGGGCGACCGCGGACGAAGAGGAAATCCGGCTTACAGTGCAAGCAAGGCAGGGCTCGAATGCTATTTAGAATCGCTTCGGAATCGTCTAAGCCAATTCGGTGTTAGTGTAGTAACGGTGAAGCCAGGACCTGTCGAAACCGAAATGACCCTTGCAAGAGGTCGCTTACCCGGGATGATTTCATGCGATAAGGCAGCAACTCTTATTTTGAAAGCCGCGAGGAAATTCGGAAAAACCGCTTATATTCCTTGGAAGTGGTGGCTCGCATCGAAAATCATTCAGGTTATACCCTCTCCTATTTTTCGGAGATTGAACGTGTGAAAAGCATTCCATCGAAAAACCGTTTGACGAAAGTCGAAGCGTGGGGAATGGCTTCCGCGAGTGTCAGTTACGTTTATCGTCCTAATACGATTCAGGGAATTTTGGATGCTATCGAAGAGGCGCGCATCGCGGGTCTAAAAGTAGCATTCAAAGGAACGGGAAACAGTTATGGGGACGCCTTTCAATGTTCTGAGGGGGTGGTGATAGACCTTTCGAGAATGAACCGCATTATCGATTGGTCACCCGATTCAGGGGTTGTGGAATGTGAGGCAGGTGTAACCATTCGAGACCTTTGGCGATACACTATCGAAGATGGTTGGTGGATTCCCGTAGTCAGCGGAACGAGTTTCGTAACTTTGGGGGGGGCTTTGAGTGCGAACATTCACGGAAAAAACAACTTTCATGAAGGACCAATCGGAGAACACGTCCTTAGTTTCGATTTATTGACACCGGACGGACGATTATTTCGTGTAAGTCCGGAGGAAAACAGTGAACTGTTTTATGCGGCAATCGGAGGCTTCGGGCTTTTGGGCTGCATCGTTTCGGTGCGTTTGCAAATGAAGAAAATCTATTCTGGCTTATTGAATGTCGAAGCGATTGCGGTGCGAAATTGGGACGAAGCGTTTTCTGTTTTCGAGCGAAGGCTTCCTTATGCGGATTATCTCGTAGGGTGGATAGATTGTTTCGCTTCGGGTCGTTCGTGTGGACGCGGACAGATTCATTTTGCGACTTATTTGAAACCAGGTGAAGACCCGCATCCGGAGGAGAGTCTCTCTGTTAGCGCTCAAGAACTTCGCGATACTACTTTAGGATTCATCCCTCGTTCGAAACTTTGGTTTTTAATGAAACCTTGGGTGAACCCATTAGGGATGCGCATCATCAATTCTCTCAAATATTTCGGCGCAGTACGAGAACACGGGCACAAGTTCACCCAGCCACTCGTGCATTTCAATTTCCTTTTGGATTCTGCTCCGAATTGGAAATGGTGTTATCGTCCGGGGGGGCTCATTCAATATCAGCCGTTCATTCCGACTGAGAATGCTCCGAAAACCTTCGAGAAAATCGTCACACTTTGTCAGGAGCGTGGACTCGTTCCCTATTTAGCAGTGCTAAAAAAACATCGTAGAGACTTGTTCTTGCTGAGTCATGCAGTGGACGGTTACTCCCTCGCACTGGATTTTCCGGTTACGCGTAAAAATCGAGAAAGACTTTGGTCGCTTCTGCGCGCGCTCGACGAAATCGTGCTCGATGCAGGTGGGCGCTTCTATTTCGCGAAAGACAGCACATGCTCCCCCGGGACGGTTCGTAAATTCTTAGGAGACGAGGTCCTTCATCGCTTCTTCACCCTGAAACATCAGTATGACCCCGAGGAGATACTGGAAACGGAACTCTATCGAAGGGTCTTCAAGCCAATTCTCAAAGAATCGAGAGCCGCGGCTGTGTGAGGGTCGTGGGCGAAATGCCTAAGTTCGCAACGGGAAGCTCCGGGAGCACGTAAGTGCTTTATAATATAAAAGGTTCTGATGTGCCCAGATTCGGGCAACAATATACTATGCGAGGTGAAACTATGAAAAGGTCTTGGGGAGTGTTTTCTCCTAAAACGCTCGTCCCTGTTCTCGCCATCGGAGCAGTGGCGTTCGGAACAGTCGGGCTGATGCAACTTTTGAATCGCCACGGTGAAGCGGCAATTCAGTTGCTTCCAGCGAACGCCGTTATGGCTATGAGTTTCGACAATACGCCGTCTCCTCAGCAGGTGCCTCTTTTCAATGAAATCAAAGCGGCTATGGATGACAGCGGACTCAATGCGAAAATTGACGAGTTTCTTTTGCGTGCTGACCCGAAAGGCACGTTGCAAAAAATTCGTCGTGAACTCCGTGGTAGTTTCGCTGTTGGCATTTTCGGCGGAATTTTCGAGAATGTGAAAAACGAGCCCGATATACTCATTATCGCGGCGCTTTACAACCGTAATTCCGCAGAATCGCTCATGGCGGATTTTGCTACAAAGCAAAAAGAGGGGGACTTGGAATACTACTTGGTTAGCGACAAGAACACGTATGTCGCTTTCCATAACAATTATGTTTTGGTATCGAATCGTGTGAGTGGGCTCAAACGCGCATTCGAAGTCGCTAAGGGCGAAGCCAAAAGTCTGTATGAAGAACCCGAATTCAAAAATGCGCGTAGTTTGTTGCCTTCCGATGCGACTTTCATGACTTTCATAAGCGGAAAAGCCCTTGCGAAAAACGACCCACAAACTTTGAAGGAAATTAAGCCTTTCGGATTTAGCGAAAATACATGGTTCGCGTACAGCATCACGCTCCGCAAGGAAGGAATCTTGATAGACACCACACAACCGGCCGACCCTTCGAATCCGGTGTTCGCAAAGTGGGTTTCGAAAATGCCGACGCTTCATTATTCCGTTCTCGAAGAGATGCCTGCCGGTGCTCTCGGGGCTGCAGCGCTTTCGAATCCATCCAGTTGGTGGGATATTTTCCGAGATGCGCTTAAACTTTCTGGAGAGGCTGAAGACAGGGAAATCTTAGAGGGAATACATGAGTTAGAAGAAATATTCGGACTTTCGTTCGAAAAGGATTTCCTCCCTGCATTCCGTGGAGAAGTGAACGCAGCGCTTTATCCTCCCAAAGAGAAAAACAGCGATCCGTATTTTGTAATCTCCATTGACAACAGCAACAATGGAAAAGCGACGGAAATCGCATTGCAATTGATAGAAAAAGCGAACGCAGGAAAGTTCGACTCAGAAAAAAAGATCCGATTCGATGAAACGAAGATGGGCGAGTATCGAGTTTTCCGTATTCGAGAAAACAGTCCGGAAGCGAAGGAAATTGCAATCGCCATCAACCAAGACAAAGTGCTGTTCGTTTATGGGAAGGAATTGCTCGATAAGATTGTTGCAGGAGTCGGGAGTGAATCTCTGCTGCATTCCGACGCGTTCATGAAATTGCGTGAGGATTCAGAATCGCGTGCATCTTTGAGCGTAGATATGTATCAGTTGGTAGAACTCCTCGAGCAATCAGCACCGATTCCTCCGGACGTGAATTTGAAACAGTTGCTCTCTCAACGCGAACTTACAGCGAATTGGGTACTCACCGAAAAAGCGTCCACCTTTCGCTTGGTGATTCCTTTGGATTTGCCTGAGGTGATTCGCACGGTTGGGAAGCAGGTTCAGAAAGCCGAAGCACAAATGAAGACTTAACTCGAGCCTGGCGTCGGAAATGGTAACAATTGCCACACCTGCATCTGCAGGTGTGGCTTTTTCTTACAAATAGAGAATCCCCCCCTTACTTGCAGCGAATAAGTTACTCATCCATTTTTAATCGCTCCTTACGGCGCTCCTACTCTTGAGTTTTCTCTGTTTTCCGTGCTTTCGTAGTTTTTTTAGCGGCCTTCGGTTTTTCTTCTGGACTCGATTCTTGTGCGGTTGATTTTCTGCGAGTTCTCTTAGGAGTCGCTGCAGCTGCTACCTCAGGAGTCGTTTCCGTCTTTCCCGCTTTTACGGGAGCAGTTTCGGTCGTCGCAGCCGCTGCGACTGCTGGTTCGGGTTCCCGTCTTCGTCCCTTCGCCGCTTTCGCTGCAGCGAGTTTCTCTTTTAGAATTTGTTTCAGTCGTTTTTCCTTGCGATGCCTTCTACGTCTTAGTTCTCTTTCTCTCATGCGCATACCGAGTTGTTCCTCCGTCGATAATTTTGCTATTCTACTACTTTTATTATACGACTATACGGAGGATCCATCTTTTATGATTCGATTTGTGACTCAGCAGGTCTCTTTCTCGTAACTTTACGACCTGCCTCCTTGTTTTGGAGCGTACTGTCTCAAGCCGTCTCTCAATGGTGTGAATTTAATTCCGAACGTTTTTTCTGCCTCCACAAGCGCCTCATCCGAGCAGATATTCGGCTCTTCGAGCATAAGAAGTTGGTCGGTCGTTACCGGTATGCGCAAACCGAATTTCTGGAGAGAATCGAAAAACACTCTCGCCATAATTTTTAGCAAGAAAATCGGTATGGGAGGGTGGAACCCCTTTCGACCGAAAACCTCCTCTGCTATCGCAATCACCTGCCGCATTTCATACCGCTCTGGACCGCCTAATTCGAAAGTTTTTCCGTTAGTAAGTTCATTCGTAAAGCACGATCCAACGATACGCGCAACATCTTCCACATAAACTGGCTGTAATAGATTCTTTCCGCCACTCGGAAAAGGAATCCATTTTCCCGCGAAAGCGTTGATGAAATCGTCCTCGGGTCCGAAGATGATGCTCGGTCTCAAAATCGTGAATGGAATTCCTGAATTTCGAACTGCCTCCTCTGCTTGCCATTTCGTTCGGTGATAGCGGCTTCTCGCATTCGGGCGAGTTCCGAGCGCACTGATAAATACGAACTTTTCAGTCCCAGCTTTTTGCGCTTCCTTTACGAGATTCGCTGTACCTTCTGCCACTAAGTTTTCGAAGGTAACGCCTTTTCCCTCGCGAATAATCCCCACGCAATGCGCGACTCCTTTCGTGTTTTTTAGTGCTTCGGATAGTGTTTCTGGCTTGCGAATATCTCCTTTCACGATTTCGACCTTAGGGTTTTCCCAACGAGGTGCGCGGGAATGTACGAGCCCTCTAACCTCGAACCCCTCTGCAAGCAGGTGTTCGACGACATGGGAACCTACGAAACCAGACGCGCCGGCTACTAAAATCTTCATAGTTTTCCCAACATACCTATGAGGTGAGCAGGTACAATTTATCAGGTTCGCCGAATACTTGGAGGGCGCACCGTTTTTTTCGTACGTTTCTTGAAGAAGCGGCGTTTTCGTTTCTCACCGTAATTAAAGAAAAGAGCAAAATATAAAGAAGCAAACTATGGGCAAGACATACGCAATTTTAGGTTCAGGAATGCAAGGCACATGCGCTGCATATGATTTAGCGCTTTATGGAGATGCAGACAGAATCCTGATGGGAGACATTTTTTATGAACAAGCCGAAAAGGCATCGAAACGCGTCAATCTTTTGGTTTCGAAAGGGGTTTGCGAACCTCATCGCGTGAATGCACTCGATGAAGATTCTTTAACCAAGTTTTTAGAGCCCGTTGATGTAGTGCTTTCGTGTGTACCGTATTGGATGCATCCTCACATCGCCCCCGTCGCGATAAAGACTTTGACGAGCATGGTAGACATGGGGGGGGATACAGAAGTTACATTAGAAACGATGAAACTCGACGAGGCGGCGAAAGCGGCAAAAGTGTCCATCGTTCCCGATTGCGGATTAGCACCTGGATTGGTAAACAGTTTAGCGACCTATTTGATGGCGAAATTCGACGAGGTTTACGACGTAAAACTTTATTGCGGAGGTTTGCCGCAACATCCGAAACCTCCGTTCTATTACAAACTCAGTTTCAACATAGAAGGTTTGGTAGCGGAATATACGGACGAGGCTTTCGCTATTCGCGATTACAAACTGGTTCGATTAAAAACTTTAGAAGACTTAGAGACGGTTCAATGGGAGGGCTTAGGACAATTAGAAGCATTCGTCACGAGTGGTGGAACGAGCACGGCTCCGTGGACTTTCGAAGGGAAGGTGCGAACTTACGAATATAAGACCCTTCGCTTCCCCGGACACTGTGAAAAGATGAGGATTTTTTTGGATTGCGGCTTTTGGAGCAAAGAACCTATACAAGTGAAAGGCGTGACTGTAATTCCCGTAGATGTTTTCTGCGCGATAATGGGACCGAAATTGCAAGACCCTGAAGACAAAGACCAAGTTCTCGTTCGCGCAATCGTCACGGGATTAAAGAACGGGAAAGAAGAACGTCACGAAATCGAAATTCACGACTTTCACGACGACGAAACGGACTTTTCTGCAATGGAGCGTATGACCGGATTCCCCACTTCGATTGTCGCCATCGAAATCGCGAAGGGAAACATTCCGCATGGATGCATAAGATACGAACTCGCAATGCCAGGAGAGGTCATGGTTCGAAATCTCCTCGCTCGCTCCATCAAATTCAAAGAAGACGGAATTATTTTAGAAACCATTCCAGCCAAAGGACCGACATTCGAAGAAGAAGCACGTATCCATAAGTCGTAAGACTACAAAGTCCTCGAATTACGCAAAAAGATTTCACTGTGCCTCAACAGTTCCTGCTGTCGAGACTTCATGATATGAGAATTGAAAGACTCTCCTTCGAGCGAAGCGAAGAACTACCATGCTCGATGATAGAAATGTTTTTATTAACCCCCTCCGTAAGGTTCCCCCTGCTTGCGTAAGGGGAACCGGTTTTTTTTGGGTGAATTTCATCTGCCTAACGCAACTTAAAAGGGGGGGCTAAATTCTTTGTGATTTTTTAATTATGCCTCAACAGCTCCTGCTGTTGAGGCTTTGAAATAATTCCCCCATGCTTCAAGGATAAAATTTTTTCTTGTTCCCAACCTGTTTGGGAACGCATAGATCCCCCCATAAACTTCCCCCTGCTTTTTACGCTCTACTGCTCCTGACTGTCGAGGCTTTCCTTCATCTACCTGTAGGGAAAAGATTATTTTTATCCATACCATGCTTGAGCAGAAGGAACGGTGATTCGCTGGTTATCGACGTGCGCGATTAAATATCCTTCTTCCGAAACGCATTCTGCATCGGCAACTCTACCATTGGGCAACTTATATTTTTTCCCAGGTGTGCAATCGTATTTTTCCCAAAGAGGTCGCAAATCTTGGAAGGAGTGAGGTTCAGGAATTTCTTCGAGTGCACCAAGCAACGAAAAAGAATATTCTCGCGCTAATTGTTTCGAATCTTCCCCCACTTTTCTACCTTCCAAGACCAAAGATGTAGCGAAAGTTCGAATTTCTTCCGGAAACTCTCGAACGGTTAAATTCGCTCCTACTCCGATTACGGGAACGAGTTTTCCAGAAGGTTCTGTAACGAGTTCGCTGATGACCCCCCCTAATTTCTTTCCGTTCAAGATTAAATCGTTGGGCCAGGCTATTTGACAATCCAATGTTTTCGCTGCTGCAATGCTCACCGCCATTCCGAGCAGTTCTGGATGTTTCCAATCTGCGTAATCGTAAAGAGCGAACGACAAAGCAAGAGAAGAATCTTTAGGGCTGTACCAATTTCTGCCGAAACGCCCTCGACCAGCAGTTTGCTCGAAAGCAAGAATCGCACAAACAAGCGTATCTCCAACGCGAACACGTTTTATCAATTCCGTTTGTGTGGAGTCTATGCTTTCGACCTCCAAAATTCCTCGCGAATTTTTCAAAACAGGTTTCATAAATCGTTATCGCACCTCCAGGTGGAAAGGGAGTGCAGGGGCGGAATGAGTGAGCATCCCCACCGAAATAAAATCAACGCCCGTCTCGGCGATTTCCCGAACGTTTTCGAGGGTTACCCCCCCGCTTACTTCGATAAGCGCTCTTCCTTTGCAAAGGCTCACGGCATCTTTGATATCGCCGATGCTCATGTTGTCGAGCAGAACGATGTCTGCATTAGCCCATAGGGCTCGGTCTACTTGAGCGATTGTCGTACATTCCACTTCTATTTTCATGTTTTGAGGACCTCGTTCACGAACTCTTCGAATCGCCTCGGCAATCCCCCCCGCCGCGGCAATATGATTGTCTTTAATGAGAATTCCATCCGACAAAGTCATCCGATGGTTGTGTCCCCCCCCCACTCGAACGGCGTATTTTTCGAGAGAACGCAACCCGGGATGGGTTTTACGAGTGTCCATGATTTTCACTTTCGTTCCTCTAACGGCATCGACGAATTTTCTCGTGAGCGTGGCAATCCCTGAAAGATGCATGAGGAAATTCAATGCGGTGCGCTCGTTTTGCAGAAGTTCTCTCGAATTCAAGCGACCTACAAACACGATAGTGCCATGCTCTATGGGATCCCCATCCACTTTTCGATATTCGCAATATTCGTCGCTATTCGCCAACGGAGAGAGCAGGTCGAAAACGAACCCCAGCCCGCAAACTACCCCTTCGGCTTGAGCTTCGATAATGTAATTAGAAACCGAATCTTCAGGAACGGCTTCTCGTGTAGCATCTCCTAATGCGACGTCCTCCCAAAGCGCCGCGTCGCATATTTCCGCCCAGTGTAAAGGGGGATCGCCGTAAAAAGGTTCCACAGGTAGAAAATAAGCATATCCTATAAACGCATTCGGAATGAATTCCCAGCATAATTCACGCATGCAACTCGTGCGAACAGCCAGCGAACTTTCGGAGGCGATTCTTATGAGAAAGGGTCCGGTTTTTTTCGTGCCTACGATGGGATATCTTCATGAGGGACACCTAAGCCTCCTGCGAATGGCTGCTCGGGACTGCGAGGAGTACGAACCTCGAGGCACAGTCGTTATGTCGCTTTTCGTAAACCCTACGCAATTCAACGACCCCAAAGACTTAGCGACTTATCCCCGGGATGAAGAGCGCGACGTCCGGCTCGCTGAGAGTGCGGGATGCGATGTAGTTTTCGCGCCATCCGTGGAGGAAATTTATCCCGAAGGGCTTCACGGGACTACGGTGCATGTTCCAGAAGTGACGGAACGCTGGGAAGGAGAGTTTCGTCCTGGACATTTCGTCGGAGTGGCAACGGTGGTTGCAAAGTTGTTCAATTTGGTGATTCCCGATTTTGCGTATTTCGGAGAAAAGGATTGGCAACAATGTCGCGTGATTGCGAAGATGGTTCACGATTTGCGCATGCCTGTCAATTTGAAATTCGGGAAAACGGTGCGCGAATCGGATGGGTTAGCGATGTCTTCGAGAAACGCTTTGTTGCCTCCCGAGGCTCGTTCCCGAGCGCCGGTTCTTTATACTACGCTTTGCGCCTGTGCGGAAGATTATTCGAGGGGAATGCCTCCCCGCGAAGCGGAACAGCGAGCGAGGGAACGATTGTTACAGTCGAAGTTTTCCAAAGTGGATTATATTGCGATTGTGGACGAAGAGAGTTTAGAGCCTGTAGAGAGTTCGAATCATCCAAAGGCTCGAGTGCTCGGCGCAGCGCATATCGGGGGGGTTCGATTGATAGATAATGTTTCTGTTGACGAGAAGGACTAAAGCAGCATGTGCAGGCACTCCGGGCATCGATTCCTCTTTCGCTCCCAAACGGGTTTTACCCTTGCACTTTTATGCATTTTTCGAGTTAGAATAATTCTATGGACGTATTGGTAACTATCTCGCAGATCATCCCAGAAAGTCCCTATCAATTCGGTCGAATGTTCGGGACAATTTTGCTCGTTCTATTGGTGATCCTCATTGTATGGAAAATCTTCAATAAACAGCAGCGCTGATAAATTTATTTTTCTATATCGTTACCTACGTGAAAGTCAAGTTCACGTAAAAACTACCCAATCCCTTTCCTCGCCGCCTCTAACATCGCCTCTGCAAAAAAGTCAATCTCCGAAACCGTCGTATACACGTTCGGCGAGATGCGGATTCCTTTATAGTCGTCGCTCGTAATCGTGGTTACGAAAATTCGTTTCTTATCCCACAACCAGTTCGCGAGTTTTTCCGGTTCGATTTCCTCTATCTCCACTGTAATCAGCCCGCAAGAATCTCTGCGACCGAGGTTCGTGTGAAAACGAACATTTTTCTCTTCTCGCAATTTGCGAGTCCAGCGTTCTTGCAAATAACGGAGTCGCGCATATTTTCGCTCGATTCCAATCATTTCATGGAATGTCAATGCCTCTGCAATCGCGTTATGATTCGCCGCAGGATGAGTGCCGATTTCTTCGAACTTGCGAATATCTTTCTTCTGTTCTGCCGTTGCAGCCATCAAGGGCCACAAGTTTTCGATTTTTTCTTTGCGTACGTATAGAAAACCCGTCCCCACCGGAGCGAGCAGCCATTTATGCAAAGAACTTCCATAGTAATCGCAACCTAAATCGTCACGATGAAAAGGAATATGCGCGAAGGCGTGCGCTCCGTCTACGATTACCGGAATTCCGCGCTCTTTCCCGAGACGCACAATCTCACGAACCGGATAAATCTGTCCATTCAAAAAAATCACATGGCAAACCAAAATCAATTTCGTTTTCGGAGTGATCGCTTGCGCAATCGCATTCACTAACTCTTTATGAGAGCGAGGAAGATGAGGCACTTTCGCCTGCACTAATTTGATTCCTTCGCGCATTTCGCGTTGCTTAATCGTGTTTATCATGCGCGGATAATCTTGCGTGGTCGTGAGAATCTCGTCACCGGGTTGCAAATCGAAACCGAACAGGCAAATTTCCAACGCTTCACTCGCGTTTCTTGTAATGGCAATTTCTTCGGAATCGCATCCGAAGGATTTCGCCAATCGCGTACGCACCGATTCGATCTGCGGTTCTAAATGTCTCCACATGAAATAACTCGGTGCTTGGTTGCCGTACTCTAACGCTCGGCGCAACGCATCCTGAACGACTCGGGGTGAGGGGCAAACACCTCCGTTGTTGAGATTAATCATCGTGCGGTCGAGCGCGAATGCCTGCTGGATTTGCACCCAAAACTCTTCATCCTCAGGCAAACCTTCGAAACGAGAGACCAGCCGCTCTACCATATCCAGTGTTTCGTTTCGAAAAGCGACCATCCCCATCGCGCTCATCAAGAATGCTCTACGGGTCATCATGCCTTTTCTTTCGATTTTATGAGAATAGTTTCCTTTGAAAATTATTAAGGTTAGCCGAGCGATTTCTCAATTTATTTACTCTTTTTATGCCTCAACAGCTCCTGCTGTTGAGGCTTTCTTTTGATCCCTCCGTAAGGTTCCCCCTGCTTACGCAAGGGGAACAGGTTTTTTATTGAAAGGCTCGCATCGAATTCTTGGGTTTTAATTGAAAGATTGCATAGAATTTAGCGAGGAAATGGGTAAGAAGTTGAAAATCGCACCTTACGGAGCTCCCACGAGTCGAAAAAATCAACAATCCGGGTTCCCCTTGGAGCGAAGCGAAGAGGGGGAACCTCTAAGGAGGGGGTGAAATAAATCTCTTTGCCTCAAAAAATGCTTTATTTTTCATATACAACGAAAAAATTTAGTCCTTCTATTTGACCCCCTCCGTAAGGTTCCCCCTGATTGCGTAAGGGGAACCGGGGGGATTTATATATACTTCTACTTCGATGCGTCGAATTCGATTTCGACAACCTCTACATCCGGCGCATACTTTCGAGCGAGCATGCCTATCAAGGCACTCAGAAATTGCCATTCGGCGCCTTCTTTCCTCGGAGTTCGAATTTCGCCGGTAATGACACCGCTTTTATAGGACCAATTCATATATCCTGGATATCTTTTGTGCACGACCCTCTTTCCCCCCCTTTCGAGAGCGAAGGTACGTAACTCGCCGGTTTTCATCGCTTTGCTCATTACACGGAACAAATTCGACCCAGGTCGCTCGACGATTCGAAGCATAATCATTTTTTCCCCCTATTGCTGGACGAGCGTTATATTTTAGCATTCTTCTCAGTTTTCGCGCCTCACATTCTCCCATCATGAAGGTTTCATCGAGATTCTGTCGATCTCCAAAAAGGCGACTACGATAATGAGGCTTAAAAAACCAAAAAATCGGGAACTTTTCTTGAAGTGGGGTTTGTTGGTTATTCACATGGAAAAAACTTATAAATGGAAAGAAGGGATAGTTATCGTGTTGTTTAATGACCAAGACCGTCCCTTGTCCGAGAAGACTCTAATTTCGAGAAAAAACGCAGAGGTAATTCATAATCTTCTTTCTCAGATGGATCCACCTTATTCCTTTGTAAATACTATAGCGCAAATTGTAACAATGAAAGAAGCAATAGAAAACGCTCTAAACGAAGGTAAGTCCGAATTCCATATTTACATTCCCACAAAACTGGGACAAATTATAATAAGAGTTGGAGAAAGAGAAATAGCGAAGACTCAAGATGAAGCAGAAAGAGTGGAGATTGAAAATACATTATATCTTATAAAAAAGGTCGTGGAAACCAGAACAGACGAGTAGAATTGTAGAACCCTGAAAGCAAAGTCAACCCGGTCATTTTTATCACTCATGCCTTCTACGCGCTTTTCTCTGTCGCAATGCCAGATACGTAATTCCCCCCCCTATTATTACGACTGTAGCAGGCTCGGGGACTGACTCCGAGACAGCCATCGTAATAAGCGCTCGCGCTTTCTTTCCCTTCAGATAATATAATTCGTGCTTACCAGACTTTTCCTTTTCGATCATTCCTTCATGGATTAAATTGCCAGATTTACTGTCCTCCTGATTAGGGTCACCCATATACTGAACAACGGTTTTACCGTCTTGCATGTAAAGTCCCGTAACCGTAACCATATGGCCACGGTCGTCGTAAAACATTCCGAGCTCTATATCCTCACCGTTTTCGAATTCCCTTGCAAGCCATTTCGTAACGTCCCCCCCTTCTTCCGGTTGAATGTCCAATGTTCCTTTCTTTATTTCTGCAACGGCGTTTCCTGGGTAATCCCAAATTTTAGTCGTCATACCTTTATGAAAGCGCTTCGAATATGCCGCCTTATTAACGATTCGCTGTGCATTGTTCTTTTCATTTTCTGACTCATGATAATACCTGCCAGCTACACCTGCCTTGACTAAGTCTTTATATATCTTCTGCGCATCTTTATCTACACCGAGTTTGTACTCACGATTCAACCAATCGAGGCTTCGTGCAAACGCTCCCGCCATGCAGTGCTTCGGTCTCTCTTCGACCGTGTTCATTTTGCGTGGGGGACCAATAGGACTCGCTTCTTCTTGCGCTTTGTGGCCTGCTGGTGCGCCAGGGTTAAACACTGCATGACCTGCTCCTGTCATATCTGGATCATCGAACTTCCAAACCGTATCCACTACGTCTGCAAACTCAAAAGTCCCTGTCGGTGTATCCGACAGCGGATCTGGCGTAACGGAAACGTAAAAGAATGTGCTCTGCCAGTCAGTGCCAACTGTAAAGTCGAGTTCCTCCAAATTTATGTCGATCGAAAGCGATTGTTCACCTTCATATCCATCCTCAATTCCAAATAATGGTAAGTTCTGTGTAACCCAAGCAGGTTCATCATCCATCGAGTTTGCAAGAGAAAGGTTCAAATAATAAGTTTCTTCATCCGGAATGTAGGAAAAAGAAAAGCCACCCCATAACGAGTTACTTTGACTCCCACCTGCCCACGAGTCCCAATCCACCTGATAAAAATTAAGGTCGCTAACAATAGGCTGGCACCACGCAAAGCGCACCAACCAACCTAAAGCAAATGCGAGAAAACCTCCCCGAGAAAATATAATCATAGAATCATTCTAACACACAAAAAGCAATTTTCGAAAAAAAGTTTGAAGTAAATTTCATAATCCCCACCCCGCGATGAAATAGATTTATCGGCAATGCGAACACGTACCGGCGACTTCGATGCGAGTACTCTCTAAAAGAAAACCTTGTCGAGATGCTGATGCAGAAATCTCCGAAAAGGCGGGATTAGGAACGGGAATCTCCTCGACACATCCGCATTTCCGACAAACGAGATGCTCCGTTTGATGTTTCCCGCGCTCCGCGCTCGTACATGCTAAATATCCGTCCACCAATCCGACATGGTGCGCAAGCCCTGCCTCTACTAATGAAGCCAAAATGCGATACACACTCACCACATCTATCTTCTGTCCCTGGCTCAGAACATAGTCTCGAATCTGATATGCCCCCAGCGGTTTTCTCGTTGAGGCCAAAACTTTCAATACCAACTTACGGGGGCGAGTAATTCGCAAGCCGAGACTCTTTAGGTGGGAAAGTGCGATTTCTTCGTACCTTGCGGCCTCTTCAGCCTCTATGATATTACAAGTTTCGCGTTCTAACTTATTCATTTTTGGCTATCTCTCCATCTGATTATGCCCCAGACTGAACATTTCGCTGTTGGAGCACTCGACTTCACGCCTTTATAATCCTTTATTTTTGTGAGAAAAAATCCCGAAAAAAGGCTGAAATTCCCCTCAATTCGTGATAGACTTGAACTTGACCTGAAAACTCTGCTCCGGGCAACGGAGTGAAATCGGAGGTGTGAATTGAAGTTTTATAACGTGAAGACGAAGTCTTTCGTGGAAGTTCCCGACAGTTCTGTAAAGAAAAAGAAAATGCCTCGGAAAACGAAAGCGGGTACGACTCAGATTCGGTACGCATTCGTTGCCGAACACAACGGGACGAAGCTCTATAAATTCGTGAGTGAAGCGGATTATAAAAAGCTGAACGCCCCAGAGATCTAACGAGAAAGATTCGTTTTTTTGACAGCCGTCAGAGCAATCTGGCGGCTATTCTTCTTCTTTTTCTTGCGCCTTTCCGGGGTCGGGGCTTCGTTGAGGGGGCATCGGAGTTGGGCGAACCGGTTGCGGTTCTTTAGTGTTTTGCTTGATGAGTGTCCCTTTTGCACCTTCAAAAGGAGAGCTAGGATTCGCAAAAACCCAAACGAGGAAAATGATCAAAATAATCAAAACGAGAAAGGCAATTTTCTGCCAAGGTTCTGCTTCTCTCCACGCTTTCATATCTCGAGATTACCTTGTGCTATTACAAACCTGCGTTTTTCTTTGCTGTCTCCAGTTCGCCAAGAAAACCATCGGGAGGAACGAAACCAACAAAGCGATGAACTTCTTTTCCATCCCCTGTCAGAAAAACCACAGTGGGAACCATATCTACTTTGAATTCACGCGCAAGCGAACCCCCTTGTAGACTTCCCACATTCGCTCGATATAGCACTAACTGTGCTAACTGCTCTTCCACTCGACTATCTTTGAAAGTCTCGTTTTGGAGCATTTTGCAAGCTCCTCACGTGTCGCTATAAAAATCCACGAGGAGCAAAGTGTTTTTCGATTTCGCTTCCTTTAAACCTTCATTATAAGCGGTAACTTGTACCGATGGCGAGCA
Organism: Fimbriimonadales bacterium; assembly: GCA_035559795.1. Classification (NCBI taxonomy): domain Bacteria; kingdom Bacillati; phylum Armatimonadota; class Fimbriimonadia; order Fimbriimonadales; species Fimbriimonadales bacterium. The sequence goes on from DATMAR010000003.1 coordinate 16,715, forward strand.
GGCGATAAAAGCAAGAACAAGAGTAATAAGGAAAAAATGCAGTTTCATGGACTAAGCCTTATGATACCGAATTATGCCACTTGACGTATTCCCATAGGCAGGAATTCGGGCGTGAGTCGCTCTATATTTTTGGGAGCCAAAACTACTGCTCTCTCGATTACGTTTTCTAATTCACGCACATTTCCTGGCCATGGATAGTCTAAAAAGCAGCGCAGGGCTTCCGGGTCTAACTCTCGCATCGAACTTCCGTTTTCCGGTGCGTATTTGTTCAAAAAATGTAGGGCGAGTGGAGCGATGTCATCCCTTCGTTCACGCAAAGGTGGAATCTCGATTTGGAGCACCTGCAGTCGAAAGTACAAGTCTTGCCGAAACGTGCGTTCTTCCACTGCTTCCTGCAAATCGCGGTTGGTAGCAGAAATCAAACGGACATCCACCCGAATGGGATTGCGCCCCCCCAACCTCTCGAATTCGCGTTCCTGCAAAACACGTAGCAATTTAACTTGAATTAACGGAGGGACTTCGCCGATTTCATCCAAAAATAAAGTTCCGCCGTCTGCCATTTCGAAACGTCCGGGTCGAGCATGGTCAGCACCTGTAAAAGCACCCTTTTCATGTCCGAACAATTCGCTTTCTAATAGCGTTTCCGGGATGGCAGCGCAACTTACTGCGACAAAGGGTGCATTCGCCCGCGCACTGCAACGATGAATCGCACGAGCAATCACTTCCTTGCCAGTTCCACTTTCGCCTGTAATCAAAACGGTAGCGCGTGAATCTGCCACCCTCTGCACGAAATCTAAAACGTTTTTCATCGGCTGAGAAACTGCAACGATATTTTCTAAACATGTTTTCTCTTCTCGCGGTCGCGTGGGGGTTCGTTTGTTTTGAGTGCGAAGCCAAAAAGCGATTGTTTTTTTGAGTTGCTCCAGATCGAAAGGTTTCGTAATGTAATCCGCCGCGCCAGCGCGCATCGCTTCGACTGCCTGAGGAATCGTGCCGTATGCCGTCATGACGATCACGGGAATTTCCGGATGTTTCTGCTTGACAGCATTCAGAAATTCCATTCCGTTCATACCCGGCATGAGGACATCGGTGAGGATTAAATGATAAGAACCTTCCTCGAGTTTGGACAGCGCAGCTTCGGCATTTTCTTCAGCAACCGCCGTCCATCCCGCCCTTTCGAAAGCGGCAACCAAAATTTTTCGAATGTTGTTTTCGTCGTCAACGATGAGAATTTTAGATTTGCTCATTCGCTTTTCCTCGTTGGTAATTTCAAGAGAAATCTCGTTCCTACACCAGGTTTGGAAACCACTTCCACTCGCCCCCCGTGCGCTTCGATAACTCGTCGCACATTCGCTAGTCCCAATCCCGTACCATCCGCTTTCGTTGTGAAAAACGGAATGAAAATTCGATTCATATTTTCATACGGTATGCCTATTCCTTGGTCAGAAACCGTAATCAATACCCAGTCATCGCGCACCCCTACACCGACTCGCAAACGGCCTCCGTTCGGCATCGCCTGGATTCCGTTTTGCAGTAAATTTCGAATCGCATGAGTAAAGCGAAGGCGGTCTGCAAGAACGTGCGGGCTTTTCGGCGAAGGAACGAACCTTAGAGTTATCCCTTCTGGGCATTCTTTCGAGAAATAAGAAACTATATTTTGCATGAGTTCGTTTACATCTATCGCGCGCAACTTCAAAGCGAGCGGTTTAGCGAAATCCAAGAAATCGTCGCACAAATGATTCAAATCTGCACTTTCATGCAGAATAACATCTGCCCATTGTCGAATTTCGGATAAATCCGCTGATGCCTTGATAAGTTGGGCTGCTCCTGAAATACTGGTCAAAGGATTTCGAAATTCATGCGCAATAGCTGCGCTCATCTGTCCGATTTCCACGAACCTTTGAGCTCTTTCGAATTCCCGCTCTCGTTCGATTTGTTCAGTGATATCTTGAAAAACGAAAGTAACTCTATTTTGAGAACCGGGTATGGCACTCACCCGAAAATGCTCTCCGAAAATCGTGCTGCCCGTGGTGCTTGTGCTTCGACCTGATAATGCTTCTTCATAACAATGGTTTATCGCTTCACGCGTGTCCGAAGTGAACCGCTGCAAAACATTCTCCCAAATTTCACCGATGAAACTTTCCGGGGTGCGCCTAAGCATATGCAGTGCGCGAGAATTCGCTTCGATGACGATTTGCAAAGAATCTATCACGATGATTCCTGCATGCAACGCCTCGATCAAAGTGGAAGATTTGTTCGCCACTGCGCGATATTGCTCTTTTGCCGCATGCAACGCTGCTACCAAACGCGCGTTCGAAATTGCCAACGCCAAATAGCGAGAGAGTGCAATCACCTTTTTCAAATCTTCTTTTGAAAAAGGAGAGTGATTTTCATTGCGCGACATGTTGATAACGCCTATGCATTCATTCTGCATCGTGAGAAGCGGAACGACGATCGCAGAGCCTTTAATCAGAAATTCGCTATCTTGGGAACCGTCGAATAAGAGGGGTTTGCTTTCCTCTGCGGCTTTTCCCGCAATCCCAGCACCCAAAACGAATGTGGCAGTCTCCGGCAACGCACTGTGTTCTCCTGCCTGAGCGGAAAGTACGAAAGTATCGCACCCATCAATTCGTAGAAAGAGGCTAACCGAATCTGCCTCGAACCAGCGAGAGCAAAACTCTACGACCTTTCTGAGGGAATATGGCTGATCGTTCGTGCTATCGAACGGTTCGAGTTGAAATAGTTCCCAGATTTCTTCCTTGAAAAGCAGACTTTTTTGCACCCTATTCATTTTCGGCTATCTCGGCGCTGAAACTGCCTCTTTCACACAAAGCAAATCGTCTATTGGGTAAGGTTGCAAGTCGAAACTTGCTTGTCAAAAAGAGGGACAAAACTTGAAGCACATTCTTAAATTCACTGCCAAACTCACCTTGCTATTCTCTTTATGGGCATTCGCTCAAGCCGCAAACGCTCAGGAGTTCCGAGAACTCGGGCTGCTTTTTCGATTCGGGATTTTCACTCCGTCCTCTAGCGAAGCAAGCGCAGTGAGCGACAATTGGGTGGTTGCAGGGGCGGAATTTCGCGTAATGAACCTTCCCGGTCCTAGCAATCCGCGCAAACCTTATTTAGGAGTTTCTGTTGATGTATATAACAAGGAGAGTTTTGGGAGCGTGCCGATTCTCGCCAACTACACCGCCTTTTCGGGGGATTTCCACTTGACAGCAGGCGCTGGAATCTCTTTCGTCCGACGTCCAGGATTCGAATCCGCAGCTCGAGCGGCATACCAAGTCGGGGCGGGATATACGTTTCCAGGTGGCACTCCGGTTCTGTTCGAAATCCGATGGTTCGGTGTTGAAGGGGTTTCGAGCGACTTGGATGGATTCGCTTTTACGTTAGGTGTTCGAATTTGAATTTTATGATTTTATGACATTTTGAGTTGGGGGAAAATAAAGTAGACAAACGAACTGATTCTTAGCTTAGAAAGTTTGAAGATGAATAACCAACTAAAAGTTATTGCTAGCTTTGGGGAAAAATATCAAAAAGAGTATTTGTATAATAAAATAGGAAAACAAGATTTACAGAAATTACTGAAAGAAAATTGGTATGAAGCATTGATTTTCTTTTTTAATAAGTCATTTAAACGCGGCAGAAAAAATGAAATTTCACTTAGGTTTTTGCATAAAACAATAAAAGTATTAGATGAATATTTCAAAAATAGCGCGCGTATGCCTATTCTAAAAGAAAATTGGAAATTTACTTTACAAAACAAATTACAAAAAGGCGAGGTCACTAATCGATATGACAGAGGAATGGTCTTATCTACACTTGAATTAATTCAAAATCTTGATGATAATAATATAATAAATTATTCGTTGCAACTAATTGAAAATAATCAAATAGAGATAATTTATAACCAATTAGATAGCCTAATTGCGGTAGGTGATAAAATAGCCTCCTACTTTTTACGAGACGTTGCTTGTATATTTGATTCAAATATACATAATGATAAACAAGTTTTGTTACAGCCTATTGATACGCGGGTTAGCTATATTTTGGAAGAATTACACATCGCACAGAAAAATGAAATAAATAAAGCAAAAAAAGGCAATAAAAATTCGTTAAAACATGTAAGAGAAGCAATAATCAAAAGATGTAACGAGTCTAGAGTGTCGCCCATTGAATTCAATCAAGGAGCATGGTATCTTGGTTTCCACAACCTATTCCATCACTTGGAACGAAGTAATGCTGGAATTTCGGTAAGCGCCGAATAATACTGGTAGTGTTGACATAAGCATTGCTGTGGCTTCCCACAGTGAGCTGATAACCCGCTAAAACACCGGTGAACTCGAGGAGGGACTCTGCGTCCAAACTAAATGGAGCTTCGGAAACTGTGAACAGTGATGCAGGAGCCATAGGTTTGTCGCGAATCACGGGAAACGACCCCGATTCCTTAGGGGTGGATTTTGCACTGCTCAAAAGGTGCAAAACCCGTGATGTCGAGGCATTCGGGCTGCTCGTTGACCGGTATCAAGCGAGGGTACTCGGTTATATCCGCCGTATGGTTCCTCATCGCGAAGAAGCCGAAGACCTGGCTCAAGAGGTATTTCTCCGAGCCTTCAAAAACATCCATCGTTTCGACGGTCGCGCTTCTCTTGCAACATGGTTTTTCAAAATCGCAAACAATTTATGCATAGACAGAGCAAGGCACGAAAAACGTAAAGGAGAGACCCTCTCCATCGAACGTGATGAAGAGGCATTTTTGCAAGAAATTACCGACGAACGGTGGAACCCTGAGACTCGAGCGATTGCTGAAGAAATGAAAGAAATTGTCGAAATAGCAATACAAAAATTATCGGAGAAACTCCGCAGTGTGCTTTTGCTGCACGATGCAGAGGGATTGAGTTACGAAGAAATCGCGCAAGTGTTGCGCATTCCCGTAGGCACCGTGAAATCGCGATTATTTCTCGCAAGGGAACACTTGCAGGATGCAATCAAACAATATCTATAAGAGATTTATAAAAAATGACACGAAAAGAATTACAAGCGAAACTCGAAAAAGGCGAGCGGCTCACGCCTTTGGAAATGGCGTTCTTAGATACTTTCTTAGAAGAAGATACGAACGTCGTTCGTTGCGTGCAAAATCTAACTCGGGAAGAACCGAGCCTGGAGTGGCGCGCAAAACTGAATGAACGACTCTTGCAATTGTCTTCGAAAAAAAACAAGCCATTTCATCGCAGTTTCTCTTGGATGATAATATCTACATCGCTCGCCACAGCGTGCATTCTTCTTTTCATTGTTTTATCGAATAGGAACACGCCGTTACAGAACGAATTAGGAAAAGCGCTACTCGAATGGCACGAGGAAGCGGTCGCTTCGAGCATACTCCCCGACGGTGTAACACAACCGAATGCTTACGAAAATATCTCTAATAACACAAAGCAGGAAGACGACATCGAAGAATTACTTTATGGCTCTTCGAATTTAGAACTATGAGGGATGAACTCGTGAAGATTCGATTACCCTTTAAAATGGAATGCGAACTAATCATAAATAAAACGATGCCTACTTTTCAACACGGCGATTATAGAGGCTTTCGAAAATTTTCTTTCCCAAAATGTCTCGTACCATATTGTTTACTTCTCGTTGCAATTCCCGCAACAGCAAAAGACATCACACCAGAAGAGCTCCTTCAAAAAGTCCTGCGCGCACAACCGAAGTTGCGCTTCAGTGGTACGCGAAAAATCGAAACTATCGTTCGAGGCGAAAGGATTCGATTAAACGAATACATCTTACGATCAGGAATGAGATTGCGAATTACCTATCCCGAGGATTCCCCTCGCCATGGCTTTGTCGTGATACAAAACGGTAAGGAACGTTTAGAATACAATCCCCATACGAATCAAATCCTTCGCACTGTGCCGAAAAGACTCGAACTTTTAGAACGTTTAGGTCATCTTCGTGAAGCCGCAAAAAATAAGCGCATCACTGTTCGCGTATTCGATTCGGAACCTATCGCGAACCGTCCTACGCATGGCTTGCTCATTGCAGACAAACAGGGAAACATCGCACAGAAATACTGGATTGACAAAGAGACCGGGCTCATTCTCAAAGCCGTTCTTTTCGACAAAAGTGGAGCGGAGCATGCAAGTTTCGAATTTGTTCACGTGAACTACAATCCCATTATCAAAGAATCCGATTTCCAACTCAGAATAAACGCCCCGCGTATCGAGCCACGAAACCCTCGACCTGAATTTCGTGCACTCGCTCCGACCTGGCTTCCCGAGGGTTTTCGAGAAGTGGAGCGTCGTGTTCGCATGCATGAGAAGAGGCAAATCTTGATGATTCACTTTTCCGATGGCGTCCACCATGTCAGCCTCTTCCAATCCCCGGGCAAAGAACTTCCTCCGCTACCGCCAGGGGCTTCGCGGCAAGGAGTGAATATACGCAGAACGAACAGAAACAGCCTTTGGGTGGTTGCCATCGGGAACCTAAAGCCTGAAACCCTGGACAGGATTATTTTGTCTTTACGATAGGAAGCATCTTCGGAAGCAAGTTCTGCAATAATCAGAAAATCTCGCACCCTTTTACATGAAAAAGCCTAAACGACGCTGGATTCGTTGGGTGAAACGAGCCCTCTGGACATTCGCTGCAGTTATCCTGCTTACATTTATTTCAGGGTCGGTTTACGTTTATGCTCTCATGCGCTCTTTGGAAGGGCGGGTATCGCAACTCTCACAAATCGAGGCGGAACTGAGGCGCAACCCTACTGTGATTCTTGCCGACGATGGGACAGTGCTTTACACGATGGCTGCGGAATATCGTGAGCCTATTAGTTGGAACAATTTACCGAAAGTCGTTATCGATGCAACGGTTGCAGCGGAAGACAAACGTTATTGGGAGCACAGAGGGATAGATTTTTTGGCGATTCTTCGAGCGATGATCGTGAACTTGCGCTCGGGAAGCGTGCGCCAGGGGGGGAGCACAATCACGCAACAAGTTGCAAAAAGACTATTGACGACAAGCGAACGCACTTTGCGACGCAAACTCGAAGACGCATGTTTGGCTTTGCTCATCGAAAGACAGTACACCAAAGAACAGATTCTCACTCTTTATCTTAATCAAGTTTTCTACGGCTCTGGCGCATACGGAATCAAAGCAGCGGCTGACATTTATTTCGGAAAAGACGTCAGCAAACTCACCTTATCCGAGGCGGCGCTTCTTGCGCGAATTCCGAGGCGACCTTCCGAGGAAAATCCCTTCGTAAATCCCAAGGTGGCGAAAACCAATCGTGACCTCGTACTGAAAATCATGCTGGAGGAAGGAAAAATTACACAAGAGGAATACGAAAAAGCGATATCGTCACCGATTCGCCTGTCCCCTCGCCCCGCCACGCAAATGGGAATTCTGCGCGCGCCTTATTTCGTGACTTACGTTTTAGAAGAGATGCGCAAGGAATTTCCGAACGAAGACTTCGCAAGGGGGGGATATGTTATCGAGACGACGCTGAATATAAAAGCGCAGCAAGCCGCAGAAAAAGCAGTCGCGGATACTCTCAAGCGAGAGAGAAGGAGACGAGTGAGAGAAGGTGCGATCGTCGTCATGAACTATCGCGGTGAGATTCTCGCCATGGTGGGGGGGAGCGATTTTAAAAAATCGCAGTACAACATCATTACTCACGGACACAGGCAACCTGGTTCCGCCTTCAAACCCTTCGTTTATGCGGCGGCGATGGAATACGGAATCATCCACCCCCGTTCTGTCGTCTCGAACGCTCCGTTCGTCTGGCGCGACCCCTATACGGGAAAAGTGTGGAAGCCGAGAGGGGGGGGTAGCGGAGGTTGGGTGAGCATACAAACCGCCATCGTGCGCTCGATAAACGTACCGGCTGTTCACGTGATGCGTATGGTCGGCGCAGAACAAGTCGCAAAATTCGCTAAAGACGTTTTCGGTTTCCGCTCACCGTTAGACCCGGTTTTGCCGCTTGCGCTAGGGGCGAGCGCAGTGAGTCCTCTGGAAATGGCCGAAGGTTACAGTGTTTTCGCAACGGGGGGGAACCGTGTTACACCTTACGGAATCAAAAGAGTGTTAGGACCTAACGGACAAGTATTACGGGAATATGCCCCTCGAATCATTCCGAATGTGCTTAGCCCGGCGACTGCTGAACCGATGCGCGACATTCTTCGCCGTGTCGTGCTTTCTGGAACGGGGAGAAACGCTTCGGGTGTGCTCAATGCTGCTGGGAAAACTGGCACGACACAATTGCATATGGATGCTTGGTTTTGCGGATTTACCGATGAATTGATTGCTATCGCATGGGTTGCAAACGCAACCTACGATCCGAAACGAAACCCCCCCTGGAAATACGAGCCGATGGCAGGAGTTTTCGGGGGCCAAGTCGCAACTCGACTTTGGGCGGACGCCTTGAAACCGATCCAAAAAATAATCGGTGAAAAGGGAAACAACAAAACTCCGAAATTTTACGGAGGAAGCGAAGCTGGCGAAATTTCCGTTTCGATATGCACACTTAGTGGTGAGCGAGCGATACCGGGTGTTTGCGACGAGACAGAAACGAAACGGATGTCCGCTGCAGAAGCGAAGAAAATTCCGGTTTGCAGCATCCACCGCGAAATTCGAGAAGCTTCCCCGAAAGACGAAATTCGGGTAGAAGACGAAATGCCTTTGGAACCTCCTCCAGAATCCCCCCCTCCACAAGCGTCCGACGAAAAGTTTGTAACCCTCGAGATTTGCCCTGAATCCGGTTTGCGCGCAACGATATATTGTCCCGTAAAGAGACAAACGAAATTCCGTGCAGGCGAGGAACCCAAACTCTCTTGTACAATCCATGGGCAATAAAAAACCATGAAGCCGAATCGGAAACCCAGTGGACCCTATCTGCTCGATGCGAAGGTTAGGCATCGTGCGGATTTCACTGCGCAAATCGTTCCCGGTTTCGTCATTCTCGGCTTTGTAGTTCTGTTTTTGAGGCTTTGGTATCTTCAGGTCGTGAAGGGAGAAGAACTCAGCAGGCTCGCGATACGAAGCCGGACGATAGAAGAAGCGATTCCCCCCCCACGCGGTCAAATTGTGGACCGTGAAAATCGCCCCCTCGCCACGGTCGAACCCGCCCTCGCGGTGATGATTACACCGCACGAAATCATCCAGAAACCGGATGCAATTTCTCACCTCGCTAAAATCATCCAAGAAGACCCGAAAGAATTGCAAAACGCAATTCGAAATCACATGCATAGACGCTTTCTGCCTTTCGTCGAAAAAGTCGGTCTGCGAGAAAATCAAGCCATCGCAATCGAAGAGCAACGCGCGTTTTTGCCCGGTGTGTTCGTGCGTTCTTTGCCCGTGAGAAAATATCATCATGGCAAAGCATTAGCGCACGTGATTGGTTATGTCGGAGGTTTGGACGAAAAAGACATCGAACGCATCTTGGCAATAAGCAAAATGCTCCCGCCTTTCACCGGAAAAATCGGTATCGAGCGCGCTTACGACGACAAACTCATGGGAACTCCCGGCATAGAAGCAGTGGAAGTAGATAGTAGAGGCAAACCTTTACGACCTCGCACGAGCGAACCTCCCATCCCCGGTTCAAAACTCGTATTAACTTTAGATTTAGACCTTCAAGAATTCGCCGCAAGCGTGCTTCAGAACAAAAGGGGGGCGATAGTCGCTTTGAATCCGAAAAACGGAGAAATCCTTTGTCTTTATAGCAACGCTTCCTACGACCCCAACTTATTCGTGAAAGGAATCACCGCGGCGCAATGGGAACAACTTTCCAAAGACCCTCGCCTTCCTTTGCACAATCGCGCGATTGCCAGTGCTTATGCTCCCGGCTCGACTTTCAAACTCGTTACATTGATTGCCGGAATCAAAACAGGCGTAATCACTCCTTCGACCACATTCGTATGCAGGGGGGGATTGAAGGTCGGAAACCGATATTTTCGCTGTTTGGGAGTTCATGGGAGCGTGAATTTCGAACGCGCCATCGAAAAATCTTGTAATGTATTTTTTGCGGAAATCGCAACGCGTGTGCAGCGTCATGATATCGTCGAGGTCGCGAAAGAATTCGGTTTCGGAACTAAATTGGGAATCGACATTCTGGGAGAAAGCACAGGGACACTACCGAGTTCTGCATGGCTCGAGAAAAACGGAATCCGATGGTATTTAGGTGACAGTGTGAACCTTTCCATAGGGCAAGGTTATTTGGGGGGGACACCTCTCCAACTCGCGAATTACGCTTCGACAATCGCAAATAAGGGAATCGCATACAAACCTCACCTCGTGCGGAGCATCGTCCCATCTACCCCCGATCAGCCCCCCCAAGAAATCGAACCCGTTGTCTTTTCTAAACTGAATATAGACTCTTTGTGGTGGGATAGAATTACGAATGCAATGGTGCGTGTGGTAGACACGGGAACAGGACGCGCAGCGCACATCGAGGGTGTTCGTTTTGCAGGTAAAACAGGCACGGCACAGCAAAAACGCGGTGCTACACCTCATGCTCTTTTTATTGGGTTTGCGCCTGCAGACGACCCCGAAATCGCTATCGCAGTCGTTCTCGAGGGAGCAGGACAGGGGGGGCAAGTCGCCGCACCCATAGCCGGAAAAGTCGTGAGGTTCTATTTGCAAAAAATCGGCGCTTTGTAAAAGGCTTTTCAGCGAAATGTGCTTTTTACGAAATTCTTATTTCAACTTTTCCACTTCTGACCGAATCTCATCCGCTTTTTTATCGTTCCCTTCGCTTCGATAGAGTTCTATCAATCTCTCGGAAACCGAGAGCAATTCCGCATACAATTCCTGTATCTTTTCCGGCGTTTCGCTTGCGAGGATACGAGGTGCTAAGGATAAATCCCCCCCCGTAATCCTCATCAACTCCGTGTACGTTTTCTTTCGATAATCGGCAAGAATCCGAAATGCCCCCTCCAGCATCTCGATCTCTCTTCGCGCATCACCTTGTTCTCTCGCAATCTCAGCCAAGTATAAACGCGCAGGTAGAGTATCCGTATTCACGAGCCACGGCAAAGCATTGTAACGAAAATACTCCGAGTTCTCCATTTTCACAATCTCTTCTGCTTCTTTGCGCGCGTTCGCTGTATATCCTTCGTTTTTTAGAAACAGGAAAAAATCGGCTCGATAGCGAGGGTTATGAGGAGAGAGTTCGATTGCGCGACGAAAACTTTCCATAGCCTTTGTCTTTTCGCCCGCGAGGATTTGCGCTTCTGCAAGCCATGAGAAAGAAGCAGAACTGGGACGCAATTTCACCAAACGCTCGAAATACGACAATGCCTGTTTCGCCTTACTGCGAGAACCGGTTTCGTGCGCTTCGAATAATAGAGATTTTCCTGCTGTCAACAGTGGAATGGGATTTAAAGGAGATATTTTCGATGCGAATTCGAAACGCGAATAAGCGGAGTCTCTATCATTCGCGAAACGATATAAACCATCCGCGACGAAACCCTCCGCAGTCGCAGATGTTAATAGATACAGAAAAGCACCCAATGGAATTAAGACGAAAACGAACATCTGAACGAGTTTGCTCCACTGTTCTGGACGAACTCCATCCGCAGAAAGCAGAAGTCCGAGGCCCAGCAGTGTGAAGAAGATGACCGAAAAACCGAAATAACTGAAACTGGATTCGACCAAACCATTCGCCCCCCCAGCGGCTATAGAACCCAATATTCCGCAACGTAAGAAGTTGTTTTCCCATGAAACAGCGCGATGGGGCTGACCTACATATGTTAACCATCCTAACCCGAAAAGCAACATCATCGCTAAAGCGAAAAACCCTGCCTCCGCTGCCATCTGCAAATAAGCGTTATGAGCGAGACGAGAGCCGGGAATGGAGAAATATCGTGGATTCATTTCGGCAAACGTCCCGATTCCCCCCCCTGCAAAAGGTAATTGTTTGATCATATCGAAAGTTTCCTGCCATAATTTTATACGATAGCCTACGGATTGTTCTCCTTCTTGCGATGCTGTCGCAATCCTCATAGTCGGCTCTTTCCCTTCGCCTACCGGGATGTACACTAAAAAAAGTAAAACACCTAAGATCACCCCGCTCACGACAGAGACTCTCGCAAAATTACCCCACGGGAATTTTCGTGTTCGAAATGCCTCTCCTATCGCGAAAATTCCAAAAACGATTAAGCCAACTAATGCACTCAAAAGCCCCCCCTTAGATTGGGTTAACCAAAGCGCACAAAGAATCACGGCGAGTCCGAAAGAATAAGCGACGATTTTCGAAAGAGACTCGCCGGTTCGAATGATCGAAAGCGCAAGAAGTGCGGGCAAACTCAACGCCAATACCGAAGCCAATGCATTCGGGTTCTGCCATCCTGCGAAAATTCTCCAATTACTGACGCCCGATGTGATGTATTCGCGAACCCCGTCTACACTTACTATAAAAATCGAGATTCCAAGCACTTGCAGCGCCAACGTTGTTCCCTCTCCTCTTCCCAAACAAAAAATGCTCAAGAAAAGCACAAAAACATAAATCGTCCAGCGGGGGAATTCTAAAAGGGATTCATGCGGAAAAGAAGTGAAGAACAACGACAAGCCTAAAAGTCCCCACAAAGCGAACAAACTTACCGTAAGAAACGGCGCAGGCAAAGGGAGAACGCGTCTTTTATAAACCGCAGAGAAAATCCCGCATAGAACGAGAAAAGCAATAAGCGCTTGACCGATAGAGGGAACCATGCGCTCGACGAAGATTCGATAGAACCATTCGTCCGGCGCTATGGGGTCCGCGCCTAACGGTATTCGCCCCCCCAACCATGGAGAGAGTGCGAGCGCAGATAAGAAAAAAATCGTAGACCGACGTTCGGATTTCAAGCGCGTTTCAACCCCCGCACCACTGCGTGAAAAACATTCCTTAAAATCAAACTATTCTGCCGGAGAAAGAGAAAATCCCATGCCGCGAGGAGAACGAACGGACGAAACACGAAAGGAACGTTCTTCATATAATGTTTTTTATAAAATAAAAGCATACTGCGATGAAACTGACGTATCATTCGGTTCGCAGCCTTATCCGTGCTTCGCCCGATTGCGTGAGTGATTACCGCAGTCGGAAGATACACCACGCGATAATTCGATTGATGTGTACGGTAGCACAAATCTACGTCTTCCAAGTACATAAAAAAACGTTCGTCGAACCCCCCCAATCTTTCGAAAACTTCCCGCCTCACGCAAATCGCAGCGCCGCTCACCCAATCTACATCCTTCGCTTCGTCATGCGCCCAATCCTGCATTAAATACTCCCGTGTATAACGGTTCTTAGGAAACAATTTCCCTAAAATCGTATTACGGAAAAGCGCCGCTTGAGGAGTCGGAAATCTTCTGCAACTAAACTGCAAAGAACCGTCCGGATTGAGCAACTTCGGACCCAAAACCCCCACCGGAGGGTTCTCTTTCATAAATTCTACGATGTTTCGAATCGCATGAGGATGAACGATTGTATCGGAATTCAAAGGCATGAACAATTTGCCTTTAGAATAATGAAAATTCAAATTATGCCCCCCCGCAAAACCGATGTTGTAGCAAAGACGAATCAAACGCACCCAGGGGAATTCCTTTTGAACCATCTCCGCACTCCCGTCTATGCTCGCGTTATCCGCGACGATGACCTCGAAACGTGCTTCGTCCCTTACTTTCTCGAGACTCTGCAGACATGCGCGAAGGTCTTCTAAAGTATTCCAACTACAAATTGATAGGGTCAGGTCGAAATCCTGCATGAAAACCTCGCGCTCGAATAAAAGCGGCGATATATACCGCCGCTACGAAAAAAGGAAATAGAACGATATTCCATCCGTGAAAATACCACTTTCGATAATAACGAATCAGGCTTCGATGGGATTCCCATATCATCGCCTTGCGAACTCGACGAGTGCTCGCCCCACCGTGATGAATAACTCGAACCTCTGGCGAATAACGAATTTTCCATCCTCGCAACCTCATTCGATAAAGCAAATCCACTTCATTAAAAAAAATCGGAAACTGCTCGTCCATCAGCCCTACTTCCTCGATCGCTTTTTTCCGGAACATCAAAAACGAACCCATCGGTTGTTCGACATCCGCTTCTTTCGAGTAATCGAAATCCGGCATTCGGTAGGCGTTGAAGAATCGGCTTCTCGGAAAAAGATTCGAAAAACCGGTCACTTGCCAAAAGAGCGCTAATGGAGTCGGGAAACTCCGAATGCTTCGTTGCGTAGTTCCATCGGGGTTGAGAAGTCTTCCAGCCAATGCCCCCACCTCCATTGCCTCCTTCATGAGCCTCACTGCCTTCGATAAACTATCATCGAAAAATTCCGTATCGGGATTGAGTGTCAAAAGAAATTCACCTCGAGATTCTCGAAAACCCAAATTGTTCGCCGCCGCATATCCTATGTTTCCTGGAAGTGCAAAAAGACGCACCTCGGGAAACTCGAGCGAACACATTTCGGCAGAACTATCCTTACTACCATTGTCAATCACGAGAACTTCCCAGTCTCCATCTGGAGGATGTTTGAAAATAGACGCCAAACATCGTTGGAGATAATCCTTGGTGTTCCAATTCACGATGATGATGCTCAGCATGACGAGCCGGAGAGTTCCATCAAGCGTACCTCCGCCGCGGTTATTTGTTTCATTGCATTCTCCGTGGTAGCGCCGTAAGGCGCGACCTCTCAGGACCGCACGGAGGCGAAAAAACCTTCGAAAAGGGGCGCCTTAGGGGTTGACATGCCCATCCTAGATGGGCTAAGGTGTACGAGAATCTAGGCAGGTAGGCTACGAAGGAGGGAAAAACTGCGAAAGATAGTATTGAGCAGCATACTGACCCTAGTAGTGGGAAGCCTAGCCTTGGCATCCCCCAAAGGGAACCCAAAATCCTCGATAAATTCCCCTAAAAACTCCTCAGCTACAACCGTTTATGTCAAAAAGCCTGCGGTTCGCGTGAGGAAAAGCCCCTCGCTCGATTCCCCTGTTCTCGCGCAAGTAGATGCGGGGAGAAAGGCGAAGGTGTTGGCAGTCGCTGGGAAATGGGCGAAGGTGCAGTTTCCCGGAGGCACTCTCGGCTTTATCAAAAGGGAATTTCTCGGGACGAAGCCCCCGTCGACTCAGTCTTCCTCCAAGACAACCGCGCCAGAAAATAAAGTAACTCCGGCAAGTGGGAAAGTATTTATCAAAGCTACGAATGTCCGACTCCGTCAATCTCCTTCTATGAACGCTAAGTCCATTGCTGTCGTTCAAAAGGGACAGCCATGTTATCTATTGGGAACTCGAGGTTCATGGGCTAAAGTCAAATTCGCTACAGGAAAAACAGGTTACGTGCGGAGAGATTTCATCGCAAGAGCCACAGCGAATATTAATCAAAAAGCGAATATCAAGCAGAATACGAGTTATCGAACTCTTGTCGTCCACAAAGGCGATAACGATTACAAGATTGCAAAACGCCTCGGAGTTACGGTTTCCGCACTCCACAGCGCAAATCCGGGAGTGAAATGGTCTCGCCTGCAAATTGGACAGACATTAAAAATCCCTTCCAAAGTTGGAAAACCATCATTCAGTGCATCCGGTGAAAAGATCAACTACATTCCTACACGCTTAGCAAAAATCAATCGCCCTGATGTAAGCATACGAAAAGGTCCTAGCACAAGCACTTCGCGTGTGACCAAGGTCAATATCGGAACGGTTGCAACCATCCTCGGTCGTTCTGGAGCTTGGTACAAAGTAAAGTTTCCGAAAGGAACCATCGGTTACGTGCGTGGCGATTTTCTAAACCCATATTACAACCGAGCATCCGGAAGCAGAAACACAAAATTTTTAGCAACCAACAGCAAAGGCTCTAAACGGTCTGCGAAATGGGATTCCTCTTCACTCAGCATCGTAGACCGCGCCATGTCTCTTTTAGGGACTCGCTATCGGTATGGGGGCACAACCACGAGGGGATTCGATTGTTCAGGATTCGTTTATTACTTATATAAAACCACGAAGGGTGTGACTCTTCCCAGGCGTTCCAGAGACCAAGTATCCGTCGGAACGCCAGTGAAAAGGAGCGAATTGAAACCCGGGGACATCGTTTTATTCCGCACGGGAAGAAGCCGAAAAATCAATCACGCGGGCGTATACATCGGGAATGGGAAGTTCGTTCACTCGAGTAGTGCGCGCGGGCAGGTGAAAATAGACAGCCTCGATTCCGGATATTACAAAGGAAGGTTGGTGGCTGCGAGGCGCTTAGTCACGAAAGGTGAAAAGAAATCCGCTTCGAAACCATCTCCAAAAATAGCATCGAAATCAGAAGAAAAACCCAAGCCTACTTCCTTGCCGAAAAAAGAAAATTTAACGGCTGCAACGCCTAAGCCCGAAACGAAAGAAACCTCCAAAGATGGCGAAGCGAAAGCCGAACCAACGAAAAAAGACAAAGAGTAGGAGTGCTGTAAGGCGCGATTTCTCACCCCTCCCTAAAAGGTTTCCGCCAGCTTCTCAGGGAACCCGTTATGAGAGAAAAGAGCAATGATTTTCTGATCTCATAAGAGTGCTGTAAGGCACGATTTCGACAAAAGAAAAGGATAATTTTCGGTCATAATTTCTGTTGTTCTTCAAGGTTGGAAGTTGACCGACGACTTGCCAACATAAAACTCTAAAATTACGTTGAAAAAAAATGGCCCGGTCGTCTAGCGGTTAGGACATCGCTCTTTCAAGGCGAAGGTCACGGGTTCGAATCCCGTCCGGGCTACCAATTGGGCGAATAGCTCAGCGGTAGAGCGCCTCCCTTACAAGGAGGATGCCGGGGGTTCGAGTCCCTCTTCGCCCACCATCTCCCGCCAAATTGAGGTCATCTTCTTGTACGAATCTTCTCTTCGAGAGAACAAACATCTTTCCCGAGCGTTTAAAGTAAGAGACATAAGGAGAAGAACATGAAAAGTTTATTGATGATGGCTGTCTTCCTGTTGATGTTCTCGACTACGCAGCAGGCAAATGGGCAACTCGATTCCGTCGTAGTGAATGGAAAAGTCGTCGGCGTGATGACGGAAGAAGACGTCCGATTGCTCGTGAAAATTAACGGTGGTTCTACGTTTCTCGTTCGGGTAGCCCCTACAAGTTATTTGCGAGAACGCAATTTTGTTTTCAAAACAAACGAAAAAGTAACTGTCGAAGGGTTCTTGGTGAAGAATGTGATATTCGCGCAAAGAATCACTACCTCGCAAGAAACTATAGAAGTGCGCGATGCTCGAGGACGCGGGTTCTGGCCCGGAGCGTCGAAAGAAGAGCCAGCCCCCCCATATTGGCCGAGCCCATGGTCCGATGAAAACACGGGATGGATTATGGGTATAGAAGAAATACGCACATGGATGCAATGGAACGCTTCCGACTCATACCAGTATGGAAACGCCATGCGCGTTTGGGGCGACGGTACGATTATACAAACTTCAGGCGGACCGATTCTCTTCGGTAAAACTTATCAGCAACCCCTATTAGTCCTTTCACCGCGCATTTTCACTTATTACCGC
Organism: Fimbriimonadales bacterium; assembly: GCA_035559795.1. Classification (NCBI taxonomy): domain Bacteria; kingdom Bacillati; phylum Armatimonadota; class Fimbriimonadia; order Fimbriimonadales; species Fimbriimonadales bacterium. The sequence goes on from DATMAR010000003.1 coordinate 34,210, forward strand.
TAACCCCATCCCTTTTTAGATTACATTTAGCCCCCACCATTACAGGTGGGGGCTAATTTGGATTTACTCTTCGAGTTAGACGCAGAGAAAATCTCGCTCGAAATTAAAAACTATTCTCTTCCGTAGGGAAACGTTTCGCCCGAACATCTGCTGTATATTGCTTCAAAGCCTCTGTGCACAAATTCCAACTCTCCAAGTACCGACGCGTGTGTTTGTAAGGCTCTTCCGGTGAAAAACCTAAAAGGTCGTGAAAGACCTGAATCTCGCCGTCGCAATGCGGCCCTGCTCCGATGCCAATCGTTGGGACGGGAATCTCTTTCGTAATTCGCTCTGCAACGCCCATAGGAACCATCTCTAAAACGATGCAAAATGCCCCCGCTTCTGCAATAGAATGCGCTTCTTTCAAAAGGCAATCCGCTTTCTCCCCTTTACCTTGCACGCGAAACCCTCCGAACACGTTCACGCTCTGCGGTGTCATGCCGATATGTCCCATCACAGGAATCCCAGCACGCACCAAACCTTCGATCGCTTCTGTATACGCCCCTTCCAATTTGACCGCTTCGGCGCCAGCCTTGATCAATTCTATTCCCGAACGAATCGCTTCTTCTTTGGAGACTTGAAAAGAACCGAACGGCATATCCGCGGCGAAAAGAGCACGAGAACAACCCTGCCTCGCTGCTTTTACATGATGAACCATATCCTCCAAAGTAACGGGCAGTGTGTTTTCGTACCCTAACACGACATTTCCCAACGAATCGCCTACCAGAATCAAATCCACCCCTGCTGCATCCGCTATACGCGCGCTGGGGGCATCGTATGCAGTAACACAGACAATCCTCCCTCCCTTCATAGAGCGTATCTTCGGAGCCGTTATTTTTTCTGCCATAACAAAAGAGTTTACTTGGAACTATCTCTTGGCATAACACCGGATATCGAACAAATCGAAAAATGGATTTTCATAAACGAGGAGATTTAGATATATAATGAAAAAAAATCGAGGAGAGAGGTATGAAAAGATTTTTGACCGTATTGGCGACCTTACAAGTCGCTTTCTTATTTACGACAAGTAAAGCAAGCGTGCCCAAAGAACAGGCTTTCGCGGATGACAAGGTCCTGAATTCCGTCGTGAGAATCCTTTACGCCGCGGATAAAGATGGAAAGAATGGTCTCTTTTCCGGAACAGGAAGCATTATCGGCAAAGGAATAGTCAACGGAAACTACATGCTGTGCCTTCTCACAGCCGACCACGTGCTTACCGATGATTGGGGAGACTTGGATAAGGGATTGGCGTTTGCTTTCGGTAATGCGAAACCACCCGGAAACAGTGATGGGACTCTCCTCGATACTAAACTTATTTTCAGATGGGGACCTGATAAGAAAAAGCCATGGGATTTAGCAGTTGCAGGTGCAAAAGTAAGCAAAGAAGACTTCGACAAAGCTTTGGTTCGCGAATTGGCAATAGAGAAAAACGATAAGGCTGAATTCACTTTGGTCGGATTCGGATTGACGGGAGAGAAATACGTCGGTGACCCGAGAGGAGCCTACGATATGGAAGCGAAGTCGAGCGGAACACAGCGTTGGATGAACAACAAACGCGTTTCTATAACTGCGGATTTCACTCCGAATTACAAATACAACAAAATCAAATACGTTTTCAACAATATGGAATGGCAGCTAAACCCTTCAGAAGGTCTAAATAAAGGGGATTGGGTTGCAGGAGAAGGATACAGCGGTAAAGGTGATTCCGGTGCGCCTTATTTTTCCTCAGGGCGTGACGCAGAAGGCAAACCTTTTACGGACAAGATCATCGGCGTCCATGCATGGGGTCAAGAACGACAAGGACTCATTCTCTGGGGCGCTGCAGCAGGTGGAGTTTCTTTTACGGACACAGAAGTGAAGTGGATTCAAGAAAAATGTGCGGCAATCGTTCCCGAACCCGCTACGATTTTAGTCCTTGCAACATTCGTAGGCGGATATTTACTAAGACGCGCGAAAAAATAAGCGAATTATTTTTCTAAATCGTCCTAACTTCTGCGCAATAACACTCCAACATGTAATTCGAGAACGAGAGATCATTATTTAGAGTTTGGAACGAAGCCAAAACTCGAAAAAATCCCCTATTCTCACGAGCAGGTAAAACCTGCGGATGCGCAAGCGCTTTTCGATCTAATTTTCGATTTAATCTGCTTGATCCGCGATCATGCGGCGAATCATCGCTTCGACGATATCTTCAGCACTTACTTTATATTCTCCACGCTCGATTCGTGCACGAATCTCTTCGACGAGTTCGGCACGAACATCCGGCATTGCGAGAATTTCATCACGCAATTGACGAATGAATCGGGCGTCCTCAGAGACGTTCATTTGATGGCTAAGTAAAGTGGGCACATTGGGCTCCGAAGTTCTTTTCTTCTCTTCTAAAACCTTAAGTACTTGTTCTTTTGTTATTCTCATGACTGTCCATCCTCTTGCTGGTAACTCTGGCTCGATTCCGGACAGGCAACCGGCTGACTTCACAGTCCCTCTGGCTTTGCGCTCCCCCGCCGGGGGATTGCCTTTTTCTGTCTGAATTCCAATTCGGGGAAGGGTTACCCCATTCGGATTTTCGGCTAACCCAGCAGCTTTCTTTACCCCTAAAGATTGCTTGGTTTGGAACTTCCCGAAGGAACCTTCTTATCCTATTATGCCTTATAGGTAGAATAATCCTTCTAAAGAGCTGGTTAGCGCGGGTGGTGGAATGGTAGACACGCATGCTTGAGGTGCATGTGCCCGAAAGGGCGTGGAGGTTCAAGTCCTCTCCCGCGCACCATATAGCGATTCGCGCCTTACGCCGCTCCTACATTTTTGTCCCATCTTCAAAACGAGCGATTTACTTATCTTTATATCCGGGCAAATCATTGAGTTCGATGAAATACTCTATCGGTTCTTTTAACGCGCTCATGACGATGATGAAAGTTTTTGGCTTTTCGACTTTCAATATCCCGTATTTATTTTTTTCGTCAATGAAAAGCAATGGCAAATTCGTAGTTTCACCCATCTCATCGTGAATGGAATAGGCATACATCCAGTTCGATGACTTCCATCTCACGAGAAGCGGCTCATCCGGCTTTGCTGTGAATTTCCATACATGAACTTGGTTCCCTTCTAACCTTCCCTGCGCCGGAGCGCCCTTTTTGAATTCCTTGGCATGAAATACTTCACGAAAGACAGTATAGCGTCCCCCCCCTCCATTCCCGATCGATGAAATTGCCAATAAATAGCGACCGGGTTTTTTGAAAACGATGTTTCCTCTCAACCAAGTTTGGTCAGGCGGAGCTTCCGCACTCCATATTTCTCGAAGATCTGGGTCATAAACTATCGCTTTTTCAGCGAAGGCATCCGCCGTCGAGGAGAAGGTCATCACATCGCCCATATTCGCTTCGAAGGACCAATAATCCGTTTTTCCGATAATAAGCTTGCTTTCGAGGTTCGTATTTGCGATGAAATCTTTCGCAGCAGGTTTTATATAAAGTGTAAATTCTTTTCTCTCGGCGCTATACGCATTCGATGCAATCCAAAGATTTGCATCTCGCTTCATTAGAAAGACAGAAAACCTACTATCTCTCGCACGAGCGGGCAAAGTGATAAATGCTTTGGTTTGCGTTTCGCCTTCTTGTTTCGTTTTCGGAAAAAACGGATTCGACTCAGGATTTTTCAAGTCGTATTTAGAAAAGTCTGGCTGTTCCATAACGACGAGCCTCGAGCTCCAGTCGAGTTCAGGGAGAGACACTTCGAGAAATTCACCTGCTTTTACAGGAAGCGACCAGATGACGGGAACATTGGACTGAGAAACAGTCGTAATCGTTCCGTCTTTTCGTGACAACTTCGTCGGAATTAATTCTTTCGTACCAACTCGTATTGTTTTGTTCACCGTATAGACTTGCGCAAGCATATAGTAATCTCCATCCACGGGAGCAACGATAGCATCGCCAATCACTGGACGAAGAGGTTGTGCAAGATTGATATCCGGAAGCCCTGTCGGAGATATCACAAACGAAATGCTCGGAAATGTATACGTATTGTCTGGCATTTCGAAAAGAAATTTTTTAATTTGCCCGCGTTTCATAGAGATTCTGAATAAAAAAGGTGTAGAAGTCTCTATTTTTGCTTCCACCATTTTTTCTGAATCGAGGGAAATGGAATCATATATCTTGAAACGCAAGAAGAACTGTCCTCCGAATTTGTCGTTGAAGCATCGCGCGCGTAGCGCATAATTGCCTTCTTTTTCGCATCTCCAAAGCAACAATGGACGCTGGTCGCCAGGATAACGGTCGTCATTCGTAGCCAATACCTTTCCTCCTGCGTCAACGACTTCGAGAATCGGATCGAATGCATCGCTGCGTGCCTCTGCAATCACGACTTGACCTTCTTTCATCGTCATTTTCCATTCGCTGTATTCCCCCGGCGTGAGGAGATTTTTAATTTCATTTCCAGTCAAATACAATCTAAGCCTTTCTTCTATCTTATTAGCAGACTGCTCGTATACTTCTTGCAGAATGCCGCCTCCACCTCCTGCACCGTAAGCACCTCCTTCTTGTCCGAAAGCAACAGCGTTAACGACGCAACACGTAATGATTGTTAGAATATGAATACTTTGCTTCATTCCTATCTCCTCCTAAGATGGACGAATGCGCGCAAAAGACGTTACGATGCGATCAATGACGGACTTCTTCGTCACTCTACATATTTCTTCACCCAATCCTCCACCCATTTAATTTTCTCTTGGTACTGTGTCATATCCGGAACCTTGGGTTTCATCGTTGGGTGGGGAAGGTCGAAAAAGGAGCCGTCTCCTCTGAAAGCATGCATATCCCCCATCTCTACATAACAAAAACCTTTCCCATCGAATTCGCTCGGCTCTTTACCTAAAATCTCGGAAGCGATTTGCGTAGCCACGACTTTGCCCTCGCTTTCCGCAAAAACTCCCGCTTTGGGAAGAACGAGAGGCATATCGGATTTGAAACGACCCGGCAAAGGGACGACTGCTACATCTCCGATGGCGAATGCTTTATTGAGATCCTTCATGCGAAGCGTCTTCGGATCGGCAGGAATCCACCCGCGCTGGTCGAGCAATCCGCTTTCTTTCACGGCATCGGGAGCTTTATGGGGGGGGATGGTAATCAACAAATCGTATTTCACTTCCCCATCTTCGAAAACAATTTTTTTCGTATCCGGATCGACCCGCAATGTTTTCTTTTGTGTATGATATGCGATATTTCGTTTCGCGAGTTCACTTTTTATGAAATTTCCTATTTCAGGACCGGCAGTGGCCATCGGAGCGCCTTCTACCGTATAGACAGAAATATTCATCCTGACCCTTTTGTTATTTCTTACGAAATAATCGTGCAATAAAAACACTCCTTCATAAGGCGCGGGGGGGCATTTGAACGGGATTGCAGGGATGAGAAGAACGAGTTCTCCTTCGCTGAAATCTTTTACTACGGAATTCAAGCGTTCCGCCCCGTTCACGCTATAAAACTCCTCCGACGCTTGCGCGAGACCGGGAATACGATTCATATCGTAATCCGCACCCAACGCAATTACGAGATAATCCGCTGCAAATTTTCCTTTGTCCGTGTCTACTTCTCTTTTTTCAGCGTCTATTTTCTGGATTTGCGCAAGATGCAGTCGAACGCCTCGTTTTTCTAAACCGCGGCGAGGATGCTCGATTTGTTTTCGCGTTTGTTTGCCCAGCATGAGCCAAGTTTTCGTCGTGCCCATCGTGAACGTTTGTGATTTCTCGAGAAGAATAATTTCATGATCGCTGGGAAGCAAGTTTCTAAGTGTGGTCGCAGTTACCAATCCCCCGAAACCGCCGCCTAAGATGAGAGTTTTCGATGCCATGTCTTATTCTACTCCGATCGCCAATTGTGGTTACAGCGTCTTGCTGTTACACAAAATTTTTATTTTCTATCCGCCGCAATATTGGAGTTGCTGTTTTGCTTTTTCGTGGTCGGGTTTCAAACGAAGCACTTCACGGAGTTGCTCACAACCTTCGTCGAAAAAGCCTAACATCATCAGCGTCATCGCGTAATCGTAACGCACCTCGGGGTCATTGGGAGCATCTTGTACCAATTGCGCTAAATCGGCGAGGCTACCATCGAAATCTCCTTCGAAACCTTTGATCAAAGCTAACTGCCATCGTGCTTTGATGTGCCCGGGCACGCGCTCCATAACCTCTTGGAAATATTTCCTTGCCGACGCGTAATCGCCTTCACAACGAGAAGCGAATCCTTTTTCATAGAGCGCCTCTGTTTGTGCGTTGAGAGTATGTTCCGGGTCTTGCACGCTCGCCATGCCTGCCTTCCGCCTGAGTATCTGACACAGTACCACAATCTAACTCGAGTAAGAAAGACTGAGACTAATTACAGGTTTACCCTGATTCTGCAGTACCGGGCTTTAATTTCGGCGGGATAATTCCTTCTCCCTTCTTTTTCGCCTCCTGTGTTGGCTTAGCCTCTGGCTTTTCACTCTCTAACTCCTGCGTCGGTGGGTTCGCAGGCGTATCTGGGGCTGCCTCCACTTCCTCGTTCATGATAGCCAAAAATTCTTCCCTTTCGAGAGTCTCTTTTTCGAGCAAGGCTTTTACCAGTTTGTCTAACTTGCGGCGGTTTTCCGTGATGATTTCTTTTGCTCGCATGTAGCAATTGTCTACGATGTTGCGAACCTCTTCATCAATGATTTTTGCAACCTCTTCGCTGTAATCCCTGTCATCGAGATAATCACGTCCGATGAACGGATTTTCGTGGCGACGTCCCAATGCGAGCGCCCCGAATTTATCGCTCATGCCATATTGACAAACCATTGCACGAGCGATATGTGTTACACGTTCCAAATCATTGCTCGCGCCTGTCGTAACTTCTCCGAAAACCATTTCTTCAGCGACTCTTCCGCCTAAAAGCGATGTAATGTCATCGAGAAGTTCTGCTTTCGTAACGAGATACTTATCGTCTTCTGGCAACTGCCAAGTGCTACCGAGTGTATGACCTCTCGGAAGTATCGTAACCTTATGCACAGGGTCGGTATGCTCTAACAATTCACCTACAATCGCGTGTCCTGCTTCGTGAACAGCGATCACTTCACGTTCCTTGCGCGATACGACTCTACTTTTTCTTTGAGGACCAGCGATTACGCGCTCCAAAGCCTCGTTGAGTTCTTCCATTGTGATTTGCGTGCGATTGTTTCGCGCTGCTAATAGCGCCGCTTCATTGAGAGCGTTCGCGAGGTCGGCACCTGTGAAACCGACAGTTCTTTTCGCAATTACGGATAAGTCAACATCATCCGCGAGTGGTTTACCACGCGCGTGAATTTTCAAAATCGCTTCGCGCCCTTTTGCATCAGGAGCATCTACGACGACGTGACGGTCGAATCGTCCTGGTCGTAAAAGGGCTGGGTCGAGTACATCGGGTCGGTTAGTTGCGGCGATGACGATAACCCCTTGATTCGGATCGAAGCCATCCATTTCAACGAGAAGTTGATTGAGCGTTTGTTCTCTTTCGTCGTGTCCACCACCGAGACCAGCACCGCGCTGGCGTCCGACAGCATCGATTTCATCCACGAAAATCAGACTGGGACGATGCGCTTTTGCAGTCTCGAAAAGGTCGCGCACACGCGCAGCCCCCACACCGACGAACATTTCCACGAAGTCAGAACCGCTGATATGGAAAAACGGAACTCCGGCTTCACCGGCAATCGCTCTTGCCAAATGCGTTTTCCCACATCCCGGCGGTCCTGTCAAAAGCACACCTTTCGGAATCTTCGCTCCGAGCGCGATGTATTTTTTCGTGTTCTTCAAAAAGTCTACGATTTCAGCGAGTTCTGCTTTTGCTTCGTCAACCCCGGCGACATCTTCGAAAGTCACTTTGGGAATATTTTCATTGACTCTTCTTGCTCGGCTTCGCCCGAACATCAATGCTTGATTGCTCCCTGCTTGCGCTTGGCGAATCAGCATAAACCATAAAAGTGCAAAGAGTGCGAGGGGGGCGAGGAGCATAAATATCCAATTCATTACGCCTTCGCTAATCAATGGTCGCGTAGGTGTTATTTGGACACCTGACTGTTTGAGGTCGTTAAAAATCTGCCCTCCGGTTTGAGAATCCAAAGGAACGGCTGATGCGATTTTTGTCGTTCCGTCTGTGTATTCAGCGGTAATCGTATCGCCTTGCCACTTCACACTGGAAACCAACTTCGCCTCAGCATCTTTGAGGAGTTGCGTAAGCTCGATTCTCGACGTTCGAGATTGCAGAATGGTGTTCGTTCCTGTCGAACTAAGCAGCCATATCAAACCAAATAGAACGATGAGAACGAATACTAGGGCTCTGATTCGGTTATTCAACATGTCTCCGGGAGCATTAAATTTTTTTTCTGATTATCTTACGGATGTTGCCTAAGAAGCGTTTCCGCCAAGAGGGGTTTTGTAAGTCATTATACCTTTTTACTCGGGGGTCATCGGTAGTAACTGTAGGGAGACGCTCTCAGAGGACGCATCGGGAGCGGCTCTTGAGGCAATGCAAACCCCCGGAACCCATAAAGGACCCTCGTCATCGCAGACCAATGGAAGGCGTCTTTTCAAAGCACTGCTGACCTTTGCATCGGTAAGGACGTCCTGAAGCTTGCGCTCATATCGAGATTTCGCTGGCTGGATACGGTCACCAGGACGAAACGGCCGAACGACTAATGAGCCGCGAACGTTTGCCATAGAAATAATCGCCTTTAATCCTGCGTTTTCGAGTTGTGGTTTTTGGGCAACGATTTTCCACCCATCGAACGCTACTTCCCCAGGAATGGAAAGCGGGATGCAAAAGTCGGGTGGATTTTCTAAACTGCGAATCCGAAATTGCCGTTGAGAGGTTTCGAGCACCACATCCCCCCCCTCTAATGTAACACTATTTTTATGCTTTTGAAGAATCGCCTCTAAAATTTGCTCCGTGAGTTCGTAAGAGATTTCTCTTTTAAATTGATGAACGAGAGACCGAATCGCGCGACGGAGTAGCACTTTAGGATGCGACTGTAAACAACCTACATCGAATGTTCGTTCGACGTCTCTATGTAAAAACGAAAGTTCTGGATGAGGTTCGATTTCGCACTCCGAAAGCAGGTTCCTTGCTTGCGCATCTAAAAAGATGTCCTCTTCTCGTGCAATGCTCGCAAAACGCGCAAGGTTTTCGACGGCGGACGGATGCAACGATTCCCAAGCGGGAATGAGAACTTTGCGAACTCGCACACGAGTAAAGTTTTCATCTACATTCGCAGGGTCGCTAAGGATTGGCAAATTTTCTTTTTCGCAAAACGCATGCGTCTCTTTCCTACGCGCCCAAAGCAGTGGCCGCACGATGAAATCTCTTTGTACGCTGATTCCCGAAACACCGGTCAACCCCGAACCTCGCGCGAGATGCAGGAAAATCGTTTCGATGTGGTCGTCCAACGTATGAGCGGTGGCGACTTTTGCATCGAAACTTTTATGGAGTCTGCAGAAAAAATCGTATCGCGCAAAGCGACCCGCCTCCTCGATGCCGATTTTCTTTTCCTTTGCGATTTTAGGTACGTCTGCGCGCTCCGAAACGAAACGAACGCCGAGTTTTTTCGCTTGCTCTTCGCAAAAGCGTTCTTCTTTTTCCGCCTCGGGTCTTTGCATATGATTCAAATGCGCCGCAATAACCTCATATCCCGCTCGATGAAGCAAATGAAGAAGACAAGTAGAATCCGCCCCACCGGAATAACCCACGATAACCCTCTCCCCTTCTCGAAGAAGGTTATGTCGCTGGATGAAGTTTAGAAGCCTTTGATACATTTTTATACTGATATAACAGCGAGTTACCAGTGATTATATGCGTTTAACGCTGCAGAGCGGCAACGCAAGAAAGTGCCAACTCTCCATCAAACTCGTTATAAAGCGGTTCTTAACTTCTTTTCTAAGGCAGTGGAAAACCTCATGAACGAGTTGGAACCCCATGAACCGCGGAAACCTCGTGGAAAAAGTGGAAACTCCACGAACGGCCGAGACATCATGAAAAGGAAACATCAAAAACGATGGAAACCTCGTGTCAGCCAGCCGTTTCTTCAACTCTTTTATAAAAGTTTCTCCAACTCTTTCATAAAATAGGTATTCTTTTTATTTACACAGTGGCGGCGGTAGCTCAGTGGTTAGAGCGCCTGGCTGTGGACCAGGAGGCCACGGGTTCAAGTCCCGTCCGCCGCCCCATCCACGCATCGACTGCGCACCATCAGCACCTTAAGCCACAGTCCTAAACTGCAAAGACAGTGGAAGCCATGCGAATCACTGTGAACGAGGGGAAGCAAATATAGAAAATAACATCTGTCGAATCGTCGTGAAAAAAGTGGAAAACTTGATAAGCAACCGAAAGAAGCGTACTATCTTGAGGCCAGCGTGGTCATGATGAAACTCCCTCTCTAGTGACTTCTACGGGAAACTTCCGCATAGCAGAAGTCTTGATTCCAGACATTGTCTTGATTCCAAACATCCCAAAGCCGCGAAGAATCCACTAAACATGGAAGCAGGACCATAAGACACCGCTTTCTTCACTGAGAGACATGGCTTTTGATACGGTAATTTCTGTGCAGAATATAGAACTTTTTTACGCAAGCGTATCGCGAAAATACCTATGGCAGAATGCAAGATAAAAACTGATGATGTCTTGGAGGCAAACTTTTGGCCTGAGCCGGTTCGTGTGCTTACTCTTTTCCAACTTGGCAGTAGCGTCAAGATTGAAGCCGTTGGGATAAACACAAAGCAATTTTACTCTCGCATCCTTGCTGAGGAAGATCTATCTCAAATACGCATCACCACAGCCAACACACAGGCGTTCTCGGGTAACGCCGAGGGTTTCTTTCTGGCAATGGAAGCACATCGCATCCGCTTTGCCTACCAGTTCGACCCACTGTTTGCCGTTAACGTCTCCCAGGTTGATCCCTTACCTCACCAGATTGAAGCGGTTTACCACTATCTCTTGCGAAACCCACGAATTCGTTTCCTTTTGGCTGACGATCCGGGGGCAGGAAAGACCATTATGGCAGGGCTTCTTTTGAAAGAACTCAAATACAGAAGACTTGTCTGGCGCACATTGATCGTCGTGCCAGGGCATCTAAAGGACCAGTGGGTAAGAGAAATGAAGGAGCGCTTTTCTGAACCTTTCACCGTGGTTGACCGCGCAGTGATGAATGCCACCTGGGGACGCAACGTTTGGCAGGAACAAGCTCAGGTCCTTACCTCCATGGATTTTGCCAAGCAAGATGATGTCTTGGCTTCCTTAGCTGAAACCCACTGGGATTTAGTAATTGTTGACGAAGCCCACAAAATGGCGGCATACCGCTATGGTGATAAGACTGACAAGACCGAACGGTATCGCTTTGGTGAGCTTCTCTCCCGCATCAGTCAGTTCTTACTGTTTCTGACTGCCACCCCTCACCGCGGGGATCCTGAAAATTTCCGCCTTCTTCTTGACTTGCTAGAGCCAGATTTGTTTGCCAATAAAGAACTCCTCTTGGAGTCGGTGCAGAGTCAAGATAATCCATTGTTTTTGCGCCGGCTGAAGGAGGATCTCCGCGATTTTGAACGAAGACCGCTGTTTCCGCCGCGACATGTATACACCCGACCCTATCGGCTAAACGATGAGGAAAAACGCCTTTACAACGCCGTCACCGAGTATGTGGAAAGGTCTTACAATCAGGCGCTCGCTGGCGACAAGCGCAATGTCGCCTTTGCCCTGCTCATCCTCCAGCGGCGCTTAGCCTCCAGCGTAAGGGCGGTATGCCGCTCACTTGAAAGGCGAAAAGCACGCTTGGAAGAACTTTTGAAGCTTGGTCAATGGCTAGCCGAAGGTAAACGGGTAGATGATGACGCACTAGAAGACGCACCCGATGAAGAACGGCTTCGCCAGGAGGAGGAACTCATTGAAAGGCTCACCGCTGCAGAAACCCGAGAAGAACTGGAGCAGGAGATCCGCACCCTGTCCGGTTTAGTGGATTTGGCTCGCAACGCCGAGCGTCACGAAATCGAGACTAAGCTCACCGAGTTGCGCAAGGTGATGGAAGATGAGAAAATCAAGCAGCGTCGCGAAAAACTATTGATCTTTACCGAATCGCGTGAGACTCTCGACTATTTAGCTGAAAAACTGCGCGCCTGGGGCTATGCTGTTGTCACATTGCATGGTGGCATGAACCTAGATGCCCGCATTCGCGCCGAGCACGATTTCCGCGAACATGCACAGGTCATGGTTTCTACAGAAGCCGGCGGCGAAGGCATCAACTTGCAGTTCTGCTCGCTAATGGTCAATTATGACATCCCTTGGAACCCGAACCGCCTGGAGCAGCGCATGGGACGCGTCCACCGTTACGGTCAACAAAAAGAAGTCCACATTTACAACCTCGTGGCTAGCGACACGCGTGAGGGCATGGTCTTGCGTGCCTTATTCGAGAAATTAGAACGCATCCGACAGGCGATGGGTAGCGACCGCGTGTTTGACGTCATAGGCGAGGTGATTCCCGGCCGCAGTCTCAAAGACCTTATTGTCGAAGCCATCGCGCAACGCCGGACTTTGGAGGAAATCGTGGCAGAAATCCAGGCTATCCCAGACTCAGTAGCGCTTCAAAAAACAAGGGAAGCAGCTCTTGAAGCCCTGGCTACTCGCCACATTGACCTGCAGCGCGTTCTCGGTGAGGAACGTCGCGCTCGGGAAAACCGCCTTGTGCCGGAATACATCGAGCGATTTTTTGAGCGCTGCTGCGCCTTTCTTGACGTCCCATTGGAGAAACGCAAAGATGAACTCTGGCGCGTGCCATCTGTGCCATATGAACTGCGCAACGTCTCACAAAGGTTTAAACATACGTACGGCGAAGTCTTTCGAGAATACAACAAAGTTGCATTTGACAAAAAGAAGGCAATGAGTCGGGAAGCCGTCTTCGTTGCTCCGGGTCATCCCCTACTGGAAACCGTTATTGAGAGTATTTTGGACCGGTGCAAGCAAGATATCCAAAGCGGAGCGATCTTTGCTGACCCAGACGGACGACTGGATGGCTGGCTTTGGTTCGTGCAGGGAGAGTTACGCGACGGCAACGACCATGTCGCCGGTAAAAGGCTTTTCGTGGTTTTTCATCCAGCATACGGTTCGGAACTGCAACTGGTAAATAGCTCTATCCTGTGGGATCTCAAGCCTTTTTCTCAGTTGGAGACTACAGAAAATAGCCCTTCTGAAGAACTTCCTAATAAAGAAAGAATCGTGTCCTTCGTGGTGTATGAGGTTATGGAAAACTTTCGAGCAGAAATCCGTAATGAGCGGGAACGGGAAGCCCTTATCAAACAAAAATATGGCATTCGTTCGCTGGAACAAATGATTCTGGATTCGGAAGCCAAACTCATCGAGTACGAAACCCGGCGCGCCAAGGGTGAATATGTGCCTGATGTTGAAATAATCAATGAACAACGCCGCAAAGAGGAGTACGAAGCCCGAAAACGTGCCCTGGAAGAGGAACTCCGACGCCAGACAAGCCTCCTACCCGCTGCTCCGGAAATCCTTGGCGTTGCGCGGGTAGTTCCCCAGCCGAACAAGGACACGGAGATGCACTCCGATGCTGCCATCGAGGCTATTGGCATGCAAGTGTCCATGGAATACGAGCGGCAGCAAGGCAGAACCCCTTATGACGTCTCAGCCCAAAATCTGGGCTACGACATCCGTTCTGAAGATGCGAATGGAGCATTGCGATATATTGAAGTCAAAGCCCGAGCCACCACAGGCAACATCGTTCTGACCCCTAATGAGTGGATGATGGCACAGCGTTTGGGTGAAGAGTACTGGCTTTATATTGTGGAAGATGCCGCGAATAAACCAATGCTCTATGCCATTTCAGACCCAGCGAGCAAACTGAAACCGGACGAGGTCGTAGAAATCCTGCGTTTTGTTGTAAAGGACTGGAAAGAGCATGTACAGCATGAAGGAGAGTGAACTGGTCAATACCTTGGCAGAACGTTTGCGGGGAGAAGGAGTGAAGAACCTTATAGTACGCCATGGCAACCAGCGCGGAGCCGATATTGAAGGCGCACTACCGCGTTCTAACCGGCGGCTCTTTATCGAAGCCAAAGGAGTCCGCCCCAGCGGAAACGCGGATATCGCTATGGGTGAAGCGCTGCTGCAGATTCTGCGTTACTACGACCACGACGTCGTCTGCGGACTCGCCGTCCCTTATACAGACACCTATGACAAACTGATGCGCTCCATCATGCCTGGACTATGTGCGCTCGGCATTCACGTCTTTCTCGTAAAACCCAATGAAGTATGGTATGTTCCACCGGCAAGAGGATTCTTCCCAGAGAAACCCGAATCTTTAGTTGAAAGGCTGGATAAATGAAAAAGGAGAAAAGAGAGGAAAAAGAGAGCGCTCGTAGGTTGATCGAAGCCGACTTTCCTCTACGTAAGGTCTCGGAAGAATCCGTGCGAGAGAAGAACATCCGCCACGGGCATATTTCGACGTTGCACATCTGGTGGGCGCGAAGGCCGCTCGCTGCCTCCCGCGCTACCGCGCTGGCTGCCCTGCTGCCCGATGACCCTGTCCGGGGTGAGCAGTTCCTCCGCCTGGTGCGCGAGATTTCCCCTTGGGAGGCGGTGCAAAAGGAAAACCCAGCCCTCGAGAAGGCTCGCGCCCTCATCCGCGATGCTTTTGGCGGTCACCCACCGCGTGTCCTCGACCCCTTTGCAGGCGGCGGCGCCATCCCCTTAGAGGCGCTGCGACTCGGTTGTGAGACCTATGCGTTGGACTACAACCCTGTGGCTGTTTTGCTCAACAAAGCGGTGCTGGAACTGCCGCCGAGGTTCGGCAAACCAGGCGCAGTCCCTGCAGTGCCGCTGCCGCCTGTGCAAGGCAAACGCGAAGAGGTCAGGCAGAGCGTTCTCGCCAATACGGAACCGGGCGGTACGCAAAATCCATTGCTTGAGGCGGTGGAAGCCTGGGGCACCTGGGTGCTGGAGGAGGCGCGCCGGGAGTTGGCGCAGTTCTACCCGCACGACAAAGATGGTTCTATCCCTGTCGGTTACATCTGGGCGCGCACCTTGCCCTGCCAGAACCCATCCTGCGGCGCTGAAATCCCGCTCATGCGCCAGACCTGGCTAGCGAAAAAGGACAAGAAGAAAGTGGCTCTGCGCCTCATCCCCAACCGCCCTGCCTGGCGCCTGGACGTCGAAATCGTGGGGCAGAACGGTAAACGGATTGACTTCGACCCTGATAAAGGCACGGTGAACCTCGCTCATGTGCGTTGCCCGCTGTGCGGCGGGACTATTGACGACAAAACGACGCGGTGGCTTTTCCGCGACGGCATAGCGGGACAACGGATGATGGCGGTGGTGTTGCACCATCCCCAGCGTACCGGCAAGACCTATCGCCTGCCCACCGAGGCCGACCTTGCCGCTTACCGCACCGTCGAAGAGACACTGCAAGCCAAACGCCAAAGCTCAAAGATGTCGAAAGTAGTCTCGCTCATTCTCTAATGAGCACCTATCGTCACCTTGCGAAGGCAGACGAGCAGCAACCGCTTTGGATGGATCTTGGGATACCCATTGTTGGGGTGAAACCATCGATTGCCAACCGGGTGCGCGAGTATTTACAAGGCGAAGATAGGCTGCTTTTGAAACTCTCGCCCCGAAAAATTTTAGAAAAAACCATGCGAGAAGATGAAGGGGAAAAGCCTCTGGAGGAGATCTACGAGGCGTTTTTGAAATACCCGAACCTTCCTATGCTAGAGAGCAAGCATGTCCTGCTAGAGGCAATCGTGCAAGGCGTGCGGGAGGGAATCTTTGGGGTTAGAGTCGGCGACAGAGTCTTCTTCCAAGAGTCCATCTCTTCATCGCAAATCGGAATGGATGCTGTGCTGGTTCGCGAAAAAGCGGAAATGTTAACGCCATCGGGACCAGTACCGGGGGCAGGTGTAGCACCTCCACCGACGGGTGTTCGTGAACCACCTGTTGAGATTACGCCACCTCCGCCTACCGAGAAGACTATAAAAGTTTATAGACTCCACGCATCTATTCCGTGGGAGAGGCTCTCCGACTTCGTCCGCGGTGTTGTGACGCCTCTTAGGCAGGACGGCGCGGAGATAGCAGTTGAGGTGATTCTGGAAGCCAAAGCGGAAAATGGGTTCAAGGATAACACAATTGAGCACAAAGTGAGGGAAACCCTTCGGCAGATTGACGCTACGATAGTGGAAGAAAAGGATGAATGAACATGTGGGAAAGCCCATTTTTGATGTGTCTCAAAAGAGTGATTGAGATTTTTTCATAGATTTTATTGACACGCGTTTTTAAAAAGCAAACGCAATGCGAATGGCAAGCGCGATACGATTTGTAAGTATGTGTCAGTACATTAGCCAATTGTAAACAGTCCGATACGAAAACGGTTGCTATTCTTTAGTTGCTATTCTTTAAGCGCTATATCTCTACATAGAAGAGCATGCTACGATAGTCACGCATGTCAAGAATTCGGGAACGTTTCGAGGTGTTGAAGGCGCGTGGAGAAAAGGCGCTGGTGGTTTTCGTAACTGCGGGAGACCCTCCTATACAGTTTCTCCCTGACATTCTCGATGCGCTCGTCGAAGGTGGTGCTGACCTCATCGAAATCGGAATCCCTTTCAGCGACCCTATTGCCGATGGTCCTACGATTCAAGCGAGCAGTCAACGCGCTCTCGATAGGCACACGCGATTGAAAGACATTTTCGAATCCGTCAAAAAAGCAAATCTGCAAATCCCTTCGATTTATATGGGCTACACGAATATCGCTTTGCGCAAAGGTTTCCGAGAATTCGCAAAAGCCGTAAAGGAATCGGGTGTGGACGGTGTTCTTCTCAGCGATTTGACGCCCGAAGAATCGAAGGAATGGCGAGAATCAGCGGCGGAGGCAGGTTTAGACATCGTGTTTTTGGTTGCACCGACGAGCACCGATGAAAGAATCGAATTAGCATCCAAACTTTCGAGCGGCTTCGTGTATTGTGTTTCGCGCACAGGAGTTACCGGAGCGGAGCGCGCAGTGCCAGAAGAAGTGAAAGTTACTGTCGAAAAAATACGAAAACACACTTCTCTTCCCGTTTGCGTCGGCTTCGGAATTTCGAAACCTGAACATGTCGAAATGGTATGTAACGTGGCAGATGGCGCTGTCGTAGGGAGTTATATCGTGGATTTACTTCATAAAGAATGGAATGACGGGAAAGGCGCAAAGAAACTTATCGAAGCGGTTACTGTTTTGAAGAAAGCGACAAAGTTATAAACTATTATATGGAATTGAAAATTCTTTTAGTCGGAGGTTCGGGGCTTTTAGGCAGTGATTTGCTCGAGGCATTCCGAAAAAAAGGTTGGAATGTTATCGCGCCTTCTCATGAGGAGTTGGACATCACCGATACTCGCTCCGTCGAAAGTTTTTCTTTATTCGAACAGCCGAATTGGATTGTGAATGCGGCGGGATTTACCGCGGTAAACGAAGCGGAGTCCGAAGGATATCGAGTCATTATGGTCAATGCGTTCGGAGCGCTTATGCTCGCACGCTTTGCGCGTGATTTCAATGCGCGATTTCTGCACATGAGCACGGATTACGTTTTCGATGGAAAAAGCGACCGACCGTATCGTGAAACTGACGCATGCAATCCCATTAATCTTTATGGATTAAGCAAATGGCACGGAGAGCGCATGGTACAAGAAGAAAATCCAGAGGCGCTCATCATTCGCACAGCGTGGTTATTCGGAAAAAACGGGGATTGTTTTCCTAAAAGGATTTTGAACGCTGCGAAGAAGGAGAAGAGTTTGAAAGTGGTGAATGACCAAATCGGAAGCCCCACCTATACGGTGGATCTTGCCGATGTGATAACGAAAATCATCGAACTTTCGCCTGAGGGGGGGATTTATCATGTGGTCAATCAAGGACAAGCGAGTTGGTTCGATTTAGCGAAGGCAACACTCGACTCTGCCGGCATTTCCATTTCCTTGGAGCCTATTTCGAGCGAAGAGCGACATGACGCTGCGCGAAGGCCTGCTTATAGCGTTCTCGACACATCGAAGTATCAATCTTTAGGATTCGAACCTCTTCCGCATTGGCGGGATGCAGTAGCGAGGTTCGTTCGCGAAGTTTACAGTGAATAGCTGGACGGTTTTTTTGACCACTCCCTTAAAGGTTCCCCCTGCTTCGCAAGGGGAACCGATTACGCAGAGAAGCTTCGAGACTAAAATAGATATAAAGCATCGGAACTACAAGGATACGAAAGAAAAAGCAGCGTAATGGGATGCAATTTTCCTTTGAACTTCATATGCTCGAAATGGCTTATGCGATACATCGAGATTACAAGTTTATATATCGAGTCAAAAAATTCATGGGGAAAATGGATGCGGTAAGAGTTCCGACAAAGAAAATGTCGAGATTTTTCTATCAGAATCCACGAGAATCACCGCTGCATTTTCGCTTGCGAACTCTTGCAAAACCTGTAAGCAAGCCCCGCAAGGGAAAGCGCCTTTCGGCGACGCGACAGCGATCATCTTCCATTTTTTACAACCGTTCGAGAGCATCGTTCCGATTGCGTTTCGTTCTGCGCAAATCGTCAAGCCATACGAAGCGTTTTCCACATTACACGCCGAATAAATTTTATCATCCTCGCCCAAAACCGCTGCGCCGACGGCATGCTTCGAATAGGGACAATATGCTAAATCCCTCACCTGAATCGCGGCATG
The DNA here is from genome assembly GCA_035559795.1 of Fimbriimonadales bacterium. Classification (NCBI taxonomy): domain Bacteria; kingdom Bacillati; phylum Armatimonadota; class Fimbriimonadia; order Fimbriimonadales; species Fimbriimonadales bacterium. The sequence continues at coordinate 52,959 of DATMAR010000003.1, forward strand.
GACAGTTTCTTCTCGTTTTGTCATTTCAAATCCACGATCGTAACTCCGACCCCCCCTTCGTATATATCTCCTTCTCGGAATTTTGCCACTTCATTGCGCGATTTCAGGAAATCATGCACCATCTTTTTGAGCGTTCCCGTTCCTTTTCCATGAACGATACGTATTCTCGGCACTCCTGCGAGAATCGCTTCGTCGAAAAACCTTTCCAAAGCCTCTCGCGCATCTTCGAACCGCATTTTTCGGAGCGATATTTCCATGGGCGCTTCCCCTCTAACCCACTTCCCTGCACCAGGGGTACTTCCCCTTTCGTGAGTGGCTTGCGAGGGGCGAGCCTCTTTCTCATAAGTTTTCAAATCCGACATTTTTGCATGAACCCGAGCGATACCAATTTGTACGACGACTTCCCCCCCCTTTTTAATCTCGACGACCGTACCCGGCTGTGAATAACCGCGAACTCCCACGAGGGTTCCTGGTTCTATTTTCGAGATGTCTTTCGTATCTGGCTCGAGCTCTGCTTCTGCATCTTCGAGTCGGTTGCGGAAATCTTGGAGTTCTTTCTCGACTGTTTTCGCTTCTGCGATGATTTCTTCTCGCGTTTGGCTATTTGTAACAGTTTTGAGGCGCTCGAGCAGTTCACGATAACGTTCGCGGGCTTCTCGGATTATCTGTGCCAAAGACTCTTCCATCTGCGCTCGCGTTTTCTGCATTTTTTCTAGCCATTTTTGCCTTTCCGTTTCGAAACGACGTTCTTTCTCCTCCAATTCTTTTCGCAAATTTTCGATGCGCTGCTTTTCCTCTCTCGTTTCTCGAACGAGGTTATCGAGCGCATAAGAAGTTTCACGTTCTTGTAAAAACTCTTCTCCTGCAAATCGCTCTGCGCTCGCTATCACCTCTTCGGGGATTCCGTATCTTAGCGAAATCTCCATCGCATGACTCGCACCGGAGGCTCCGGGGATGATTCTAAAGGTCGGTTGAAGAGTTTCGACATCGAATTCCATTGCGGCGCAAGCGAAACGTTCGCTCGCCTGCGCGAAGTTTTTAACTTCACCGTAATGCGTGGATGCGGCGACGATTGCCCCTCTGTTGTGCAAAGAATCGAGAAAGGCTTTCGCGAGCGCCCCCCCTTCGCGAGGGTCGGTGCCTGCTCCGATTTCATCGAGAATCACCAAATCCCCTTTTTGTACGCCATGGAATATCTCGGCGATGTTTTTGAGATGCGCGCTAAAGGTCGAAAGGGACTGCTGTAAACTTTGTTCGTCTCCGATATCCGCCCATACATTGTGAAAGGGTCCGTATTTGATTTCTCGAGCAGGTGGAAAGATTCCACAACCGATCATGAGCGCATAGAGACCTAATAGTTTCAATGTTACGGTCTTCCCCCCCGTATTCGGACCGCTTAGAAGAAGAGACTTCGAGTGCTCCCCCACAGAAATCGTTAGCGGAACGGATTTTTCTCGAGGGATAAGCGGATGATGCCCCTCCCGAACCACGAGCAAATGTCCATCGGAAAGGTTAGGGGGGGCTGCGTTGCGGTCATCGGCATAGCGCGCCTTCGCAAAAATACCATCTAAGTCTCCTAAAACATCCATTCCCGATAAAATCTCTTCGGAATGCCCCCCCACTGCGCTCGAAAGTTCCGAAAGAATTCTCTCCGTCTCCTCTCTTTCCAGTGCCTCCAATTCCCTCAATCGGTTTCCCTCTTCTACGATGGATTGCGGTTCGATAAAAAGAGTCTGACCCGATGCACTCGCATCATGCACGATTCCCGGTACTTTGCTTTTGTATTGCGCTTTTACGGGAATCACGTATCGCCCGTCCCGAACCGTGTAAATCGGTTCTTGCAAATAAGTGCGGTACGAACCCGAAATCATAGACTGCAAACGAGACATCAGCTTCCGCTGCTGAGAATTGCGTTCCGAACGAATTTTTTTCAAAGTCGGACTTGCATCATCGAGCACTTCCCCTTCCGGAGTAACGCTTCGCTGAATTCTTTTTTGCAAATCGGGCAAATACGGTAAGCCGATGGCGAGTTTTTTAAGATTCGGTGCGGAATCTAATTTCGCGAAAAACCGTGATACATTCCCCATCGCCTCGAGCGTTTCGCCGATGCGAAATAACTCTTCCGCAGGCACTACTGCTCCTTTCGCTGCGTCAGAAACAGAACGGCGTACATCCCGAGCCATGCCGTATTCGGGAATCTCCGAAGCGCGTAGTAACTCCAACGCCTCTCGCGTCTGTTCGATTCGAAGCGAAATTAAAGAGGCATCAAAAGTGGGTCTTATATCGAGAATTTTTTCCGAGCCTAACCCCGTGCGGCAAAATTCAGCCACTTGCGCAAGAACGCTTGCGAGTTCGAGTTTTTCTTCTGCGTGAGAGCGCTTCGAGCCCACGCTCTTGATTGTACAGCGCATAAGCAAAAAGCGGGTATATCCTTTTCTCGAATGGAAAAGGATTTTCTTGCCGTACTTTTCCCTGGCCAAGGCTCTCAAACTCCAGGGATGGGTCGTGATTTTTATGAAAATAGCGAAATAGCCAGAGAGATTTTCGAAATCGTAAAGGAAGCAACAGGCATAACCGTTGCAAGTCTTTGTTTTCAAAGTGATGAAGAAAAGTTGCGAGAAACCCAAAACGCGCAAATTGCCTTATTTACGACCTCCGTTGCTACATACAAGACCTGGGAGGAAGCCCAAAAGGAACGAAAACAAATTTTCGCCCCAATCTGTATGGCAGGGCACAGTGTGGGGGAATTCTCCGCGCTCACGTGCGCTGGATATTTATCTATCGAAGATGGGGCTCGTTTGGTGCAAAAACGGGGTGATTTAATGGCGCGCGCGGGTGCACTTAGGGTCGGAGCGATGGCTGCGGTAATCGGTCTGCCCGATGACGCGGTCGAAAAAGTTTGTCAAAGAATCTCAGTCCCAGGGAGAGAAGTCGTGCCAGCGAATTACAATTGTCCTGGGCAGGTCGTGATTTCCGGGGATAGACCCGCCGTAGTAGAGGCGATGGATAAACTCATCGAGTTGGGTGGTCGATGTGTCCCTTTGAATGTGAGTGGTGCATTCCATTCCCCATTGATGAAAGAAGCCCAGGAGGCATTCCGGACAGCTTTAGAAGGTGTTCACTTTCTAAAGCCTCACCGTGAGATCCCCGTGGTGAGCAACGTTACTGCAACACCGGTAGACGATCCAGAGGCGTGGAAAGAACTCTTAGAACAACAACTCGTTTCTCCTGTTCTTTGGGCAGAATCCATGCGAACGATGGAAAGAATGGGAGCCGAGATTTTCATCGAATGTGGACCTGGCAAAGTGCTGTGCGGCCTTTTGAGAAGAACGCTTTCTTCTGCTAAATGCTTTTCGCTTTCTAAATACGAGGACATCCAAAATACTTTGAATGCCATTTCCGAGGTGCGTAATTGAGTTTAGAAGGAAAAGTTGCAATCATTACTGGTGCCAGCAGAGGAATCGGGAAGGAAATTGCTATAGCCTTAGCGAGAGAAGGAGCTGATGTCGCCTGCATCGCGAAAACCGTCGAGGCACTGGAAAAAACTATCAATGAAATCACGAGCCTGAACAAGAAAGCTTTAGCGCTCGCTTGCGACGTCGGGGTAAGCGAAGAGACTGCCAAGTCAGTCGAGCAGGTTCTTCAGTCTTTCGGTCGAATCGATATTTTGATAAACAACGCTGGCATCACCCGTGACAATTTGATTCTTCGTATGAAGGACGAAGATTGGGACGAAGTAATACGTGTCAACCTCAAAGGCGCTTTTCACATGATTCGCGAGGTAGCGAAGCCGATGTTAAAGGCAAGATATGGACGAATCGTGAATATCACGAGCATCGTAGGTATCAGTGGACAAGTCGGGCAAGCGAACTATGCGGCAAGCAAAGCAGGTCTTATCGGATTGACAAAGGCAGTTGCGAAAGAATTAGGTGGACGTGGTATCACTTGTAACGCAGTCGCCCCCGGGTTCATCGAGAGCGACATGACTCGTGGGTTGGGTCAGGAAATGCGAGAAGAAATCATTAAACGGACGCCATTAGGTAGGCTTGGAACAGCCGAAGATGTCACTGGCGCAGTGGTCTTTCTTTCAGGAGACAGCGCCAGGTATATCACAGGACAGGTTTTAATAGTCGATGGAGGCTTAACCCTTTGAGGATACTAAGCACCGTTTTCGAAGTCACCAAAAACAAAAATAAAAAAAGAGAGGTGAGTTTCAATGGATAATATTTTCGAGCGTGTAAAAGAAGTCATCGTTGCCGAATTGGCGTGCAAGGAGGAGGATGTAACTCCGGATGCGCGTTTCGTGGAAGATTTAGGCGCAGATTCATTGGATGTCGTCCAACTAGTCATGGTTTTAGAGGATAAATTTCAAATCGACATCCCCGACGAAGACGTCGAACGTTTGCGTACAGTGGACGACGTCGTTAACTACATTCAACAAAAAGTCGGGGTCGAAGCCTAAAATAAAAATAGGAATATCTTCAAGAATAGGAATTTCTTCTCCATGATGCGAGAAAGAGACCCTGCAGAACGGGTCGTTGTAACGGGTCTTGGCGCGATTTCGCCTATCGGAAACGACGTCGAAACATTTTGGAGAAATGCTCTTTCCGGGAAAAACGGCATCGGAAAAATAACATTTTTCGATGCGTCTCGTTTCGCATGCAAAATTGCAGGTGAAGTCAAAGATTTCGATCCATCTGTTTTTCTCGATGCAAAGGAGGCGCGCAGATTGACGCGTTTCATTCAATTCGCAGTCGCCGCAAGCGATATGGCGATTCGTAACGCATGCTTGGATCTGGAAAGCGAAGACAGAAACCGAATCGGCGTGCTTATCGGGTCGGGAATCGGAGGGTTGGATATACTTACCGAAAATCTGAGAAGGCTTTTTTCCGATGGACCCGATAAAGTCTCTCCGTTTTTAGTTCCTTATATGATTCCCGATATGGCGAGTGGTTACGTTTCGATTCGTTACAATTTGAAAGGTCCGAACAGTTGTGTCGTAACGGCGTGCAGCACAGGGGCGAACGCAATCGGCGATGCTGCGGCAATTATCAAACGCGGGGAAGCGGACGTGATGATTGCAGGGGGGGTTGAAGCGCCTATCGTGGAAATTTCATTGGGGGGGTTCTCCGCTGCTCGCGCATTGAGCACGAGAAACGATGACCCGGAACACGCAAGTAGACCTTTCGATGCAAAACGCGATGGTTTCGTGATGAGTGAAGGTGCAGGGATTCTGGTATTGGAATCATTAAGCCATGCACGAGAAAGAAATGCAAAAATTTTCGCAGAAGTCGTAGGCTATGCACAAACTGCCGACGCGTTTCACATCACGCAACCCGAACCGAGCGCAGACGGAGCGGCTCGTTCTATGGCATTGGCAATGAAGTATGCTTCTTTGAATCCAGAAGACATCACGTATATCAACGCTCATGGCACTAGCACGCCTTACAACGACCGATTGGAAACGCTCGCAATCAAAAAAGTATTCGGCGAACATGCGTACAAAGTACCCATTAGCAGTACGAAATCCATGATTGGGCATTCCCTCGGTGCGGCTGGGGCTTTGGAATCCATCGTGTGCATCAAAGCCTTGCAAGAAAACTGGATTCCGCCGACAATCAATTATGAATTTCCAGATCCTGAATGCGACCTGGATTATGTTCCGAACAAGGCTCGACAAACGGAGATGCGTTTCGCAATGAAGAATTCTTTCGGTTTCGGAGGTCACAACGCAACTTTGATATTCGCTAAGGCGGGATTGCTCGATGGAACAAATGACTAAGGATTACAGTGCATCGAAAAGAAAGGCTTACTTCTTTTTTACAATCGGTTGGATATTGACTTTGGTGAACCTTTTCGGAGTCGCATGGGCGATCTATCTTCCTTTCGATTTGAGCACGCGCATAGATAGATTCGGCGGATTGTTTTTCTTCGACGAGCAAGGACGTTACGCCCTTTGGATGTCTCTCGCTCTTTTGGGTTTTTCGATTCTCGCAATATTAGAGATTCTTTTCACGAATAAAATTGTCATCAAACTCGTAGATGACATTCCGGAAACGTATTACGCCGAATCCGCATTTCGGCTCGCTTATATCACCTCTTGGGTTACGGTGATATTCTGCATGACTTCCTTCATGTACGACATTCGCTTCGCCAGAGACTGGCTGAAGATTTACGAACAAATACAGAGGTAGCTACGCTTTCGCTTATAAGCCTCAACTGCAGGAGCAGTTGAGGCATCGAAAGTAGGAGCGCCGTAAGGCGCGATAAGATAATTATTTATAAACAAACCAACCACTAAGAATGGCAAACCAACATATACGTTCCCAAACAGATTTTGGGAACGAGAATCAGATGCTTATGCTCTCGCTTATAAGCCTCAACTGCAGGAGCAGTTGAGGCATCGAAAACCGTTTTTGCAGAATGATTCCTTCAAGAATTCCTTAGTATGGTACGTGCTCGAGCAAATTCTTCAATAAAGGTTGGGTATGCGCTTGGGCAGTTTCCTTAAAAATAATAAAAATCCCGATTTCTTATCAAGTAAGTCTCGCTAAATATCCTGCCAAAGCCTTCGGATTGAAGCGGTTTTCGGGTTTGGGCTCGCCGTATTTCAGTGCGTTCACAATCGGATTCTGTGTATTTTTCAAAAGTTCCCCCCCCAAATATTCCTCGGAGCGAATCCATCTCAAAATTTGATGCGCAAGAGGAAGGCGTTCCTCTTGCGACAGCGCTTCAGGCCAATCCAAATGAATCGCCTCTACGGCGAGAAGCGGCGCCGTCAACTCGACGGGGCGAACGAGATTCACCACGAGCGCATTCCGCGCGAGGTTCGGAAGAAGTTGATTCACTTCCTCGAAAATCGGATTCAACAAAATCGCGCGCATAAAATCGAGTCGTTCTTCCTTCGAAGTTTCCGCATGCTCGCGTTCGGGCAATTGTATGCCGTTCAAAACGCACCATGCTTGCAAAAGGTCGATTTCTTCGTCTTCTTCTCCATAATGACCCAGCCCGAAGGCGAGTACGACATGAGTTGCATCTTTCAGTGATGCCTCCATAGAATCGGTCGTGACCCGCAAATTAGAACGGCTTTCCGCAGCGAAACAACGCGCAAGACGCTCCGATAAATCGAGGCGTTCCTCGTTCGTGTCTACCAAATAAAGCATGGAATCGGGCTGCCACCAACAATTGAAAATCCCCGCGAATACGGGCGCACAGCAACGTAGACTCCCCGAACCCACGAAAACGATTTTTGCGCTGGTGTCCATAGGCAGATTTTACTTGGTGGAAGAGAATGTGTCTTTTTACTTGTTGCTCGAAAAGAATTCGAGTTTCATCGAGTCAGCCCTCAACATATACTTTTCATTGTATTATAAGAATAGAAGCGCTACAACAGAGCAAGAAAAATGAACCGTTGGAGCCCTATATCCGTCCGAGTGGCAATCGGGTTCAGTACCCTTATCCTTTCCTGCCCGGGATGGGGACAAAGTTTCAATATAGACCTCGATTTACCCACAGACCCACCGCTCGGAGGCGGACCTCCGAGCGATTCTTTCCCTGGCGCCGCAGGACAGCCCGGTAAGTGGAATGCCCTCGACGCTACATGGATAGGAGCTTTTCGGCTAAAAGATTTGAAAGGAAACTCCACCCACGTCACCTTAACCGTCGTCAAAGGTTCGGGGTCAGCCGGAGGATGGTCTTATATTTATAACGGAAATACGGGTGATTATGCTTTGTTGTTGAATGATATTGCGAGAGTAAGTGAAACCGGTAGTATTTATCGTTTCGAAGGACTCTCGGATGGAAGATACTTGCTGTATTCGTATGCAGTGAATGCCATAGGATACGAAGCTCCCGTCGAGGTAACGGTTCCCGGAGCGTTTCCTCCTAACCCTCAAATCGTAACGGGTCCGATGCCCGGAAACGACTTCGAATTGGGAATTACCCATGCAGTCCATACGATAGACGTCGTGGGGGGGCGTCTCGAAGTTGCTTTTAACGCTACTTTCCCTAAGGGGCACATCAACGGTTTTCAAATCGTTGCAGTTCCAGAACCATCGTCTTTGCTTTTTATTACTGCTTTTACGATTATCTTATTCAAGAGAGTTCGTAAGAATACGTCGAAGTAACGAATAAAAACGAGGCAACCGTTAGAGGTTGCCTCGTTTTGTTTCCAATCACGAACGACTTACATATCGTAGTCTTCCATTCCACCCGGATGGGGGGGCGTTGTTTTCTTCGGTTCTGGTTTCTCTACGACCAACGCCTCCGTCGTGAGAACTAATCCAGCGATGGAAGCGGCATTTTGCAAAGCGAAGCGAGTTACTTTCGCCGGGTCAATGATGCCAGTTTTCACCATATCTACATATTGCCCGGTGCGGGCATCGAGCCCGATTCCGCTTTTGCTCGCGCGAACCTTCTCGACAACCACGCTGCCTTCATAACCCGCATTTTCGGCAATCGTGCGAATCGGCTCTTCTAACGCGCGTTTGACGATGTTGATACCGGTTTGTTCGTCCGGGTCATCGCTTTTTACTTTCTCGAGCCCTTCGATGCACGAGAGCAAAGTTACGCCGCCACCCGGAACGATGCCTTCTTCGACAGCGGCGCGCGTCGCGGAAAGCGCGTCTTCATAGCGTGCTTTCTTTTCTTTGAGTTCTGTTTCGGTGCTCGCACCGACTTTAATAACGGCAACACCGCCGCTCAATTTGGCAAGTCGTTCCTGCAATTTTTCTTTGTCGTAACTCGATTCGGTCGTTTCGATTTGCTTTTTAATCACGTTGATGCGACCGAGGACGTCTTCTTTCTTTCCGGCGCCTTCGATAATCGTCGTGTCTTCGCGTGTTACGACGACTTTCTTCGCCGTGCCTAACATTTCGAGCGTAACGTTTTCGAGTTTTATGCCGAGGTCTTCAGAAATGAATTTGCCGCCGGTGAGAATCGCGATGTCTTCGAGCATCGCTTTTCTTCTCTCACCGAAACCTGGAGCCTTCACGGCACATACTTGAAGAACGCCGCGAATTTTGTTGAGGACTAATGTTGCAAGTGCGTCGCCTTCGACATCTTCCGCAATCACCAATAAAGGCCTGCGCGAAGCGGCAATTCTTTCCAAAAACGGCAGAAATTCCTGTGCATTGCTGATTTTCTTTTCATGCAAAAGAATGAGCGGATTTTCTAATACTGCCTCCATTCGTTCCGGGTCTGTAACGAAATAGGGACTGATATATCCGCGATCGAATTGCATTCCCTCCACCACTTCGAGGGTCGTTTCTCTGCCTTTACTTTCTTCGACGGTAATCACACCGTCTTTTCCCACTTTGTCCATCGCTTCGGCGACATGTTTGCCGATTTCAGGGTCGTTGCCAGCAATGCTCGCCACGAACGCGATTTGCTCTTGGTTTTGCACCTTTTGCGCCATTTTTTGAATTTGACCGACGACGGCTTCGACTGCCTTGTCAATCCCTCGACGCAAAGCGACTGGATTTCCTCCTGCAGCGACATAACGCAAACCTTCCGTTACAAGTGCCTGCGCAAGAATCGTCGCCGTGGTCGTTCCGTCACCGGCTACATCGCTCGTTTTGCTTGCGACTTCTTTGCAGAGTTGCGCACCCATGTTTTCGAAGGGGTCTTCCAACTCTACTTCCTTAGCGACGGTAACGCCGTCTTTGGTAATCGTGGGGCTTCCCCATTTCTTATCCAAGACGACGTTTCGCCCTTTGGGACCTAAAGTGACTTTTACTGCGTTTGCGACTTTATTGACACCGCGCTCCAACGCGCGTCGCGCATTTTCATCGTATAAAATTTGCTTTGCTGCCATTATTTAGAAACCTCCTTTATTTGTAATTGCTTTACTGCTTTATTTGATGATTGCGAAGATTTGGTCTTCGTCGAGAATCATGTACTCCTTTCCATTCACAGTGACTTCGTTGCCACCGTATTTCGAAAACAACACCTTGTCGCCGACCTTCACCGTCAAATCTACTCGGGTACCGTCTTCTAAAATTTTTCCATCACCGACGGCAACGACCTTTCCGATTTGCGGTTTCTTTTTTGCCGTGTCGGGGAGGTAGAGCCCTCCTGTAGATTTGTCCTCTTCTTCGAGAGGTTCTATAACGACTTTGTCGTACAGGGGTCGAATATCCATCTACAAAAACCTCCGTTTTTGAATTAGCACTCTCTGGTTTAGAGTGCTAATTATACCCGTCTCGGGAACTTTTGTCAAGTCCCGGTAAACTCTTTAGTAATAATGCTTCCGGAGCTCTTCCGTTTAGGTCCCATTCCCATCCGCAGTTTCGGTTTGATGGTCGTTCTCGGGACACTCGCCGCCCTTTGGATGGGGATACGCAGGGCGAAACGATTTCGAATTCCTGGAGAAGGATTAGTCGAGTTAGCCTTTTGGATGGTGTTGATCGGCATCATCGGCGCGCGACTGGTGTACGTTGCACTCGAATGGAAGTCTTACTCCCAAAACCCTTGGGCAATTTTTAAATTTTATGAAGGCGGAATAACGAGTTTCGGAGGGATTTTATTCGGGTTGCTCACGATGGCGATATGGTCGAGGAGGGCGAAGATTTCTTTCGTACGAGTGTTGGACCTTGCAGCTGCACCAGTTTTAGTCGCATTCGGAATAGGAAGAATCGGATGTTTTCTCAACGGTTGTTGTCATGGGGGACCTTGCGAGTTGCCGATCGCTGTGCATTTTCCGAACGTTCCTTACGCCGCTCATCCAGCGCAACTTTATGACACGGCGATGAATTGGATAGGAGCAGCTATCCTTTTGTGGATTGAAAGAAGAAGCCTCGTAAATGGTTTGGTCTCGTTGAGTGCAGGGATGCTCGCCGCGTTAGGGTTCGTATTTTTCGGAGTTAGCCGTTTCATTTACGAAATCTTTCGGATTGGTGCGAGTTCAGAACCGGTTGTTCAAGGTGCATCGGTAACAAGCGCACAACTCGCTGCGATTTTCATGGTCGCTTTCGGGTTGCTTTGGCTTTTGCGTTTACAATGGAAACGAACGGCGACGGCGCATCTCGAATGACAGACGCTGGCAAAGGGAAAGCGAGCCTCTAAGATGACGACTCTTCTTATCGCACTTGCGGTAGGGGGGGGAGTGTATCTGCTTTTTTTGTTCCTGGTCGCATGGATTGCGATTCATCCTCCACGTTCTCCGATATTTTTATCTCCTTCTGCATTGGGTGCTCCCACCGAAGAAATCGAATTCGAAAGCGATGGATTGAAATTGCGTGGTTGGTGGGTGCCCCACCCCGACCCACGTGGTGTGTTCGTCCTCGCGCATGGTTATGTGATGAATCGCTCAGAAAATGCCGCGTTAGCCGCTCGATTCTACGATTCGGGTTTTTCCTCTTTACTGTTCGATTCACGCGGATGTGGCAAGAGCGAGGGAACAAACGTCGGATTCGGTTGGCTCGAGAGAATCGACGTTTTGAATGCATTGCGTTTCGCTGCTGCAAAGGCACCGAATCTTCCGAAAATTCTTCTCGGCTCCAGCATGGGAGCGGCGGCATGTGCTTTCGCTCTCGCCGAAGAGCCGTCTTTAGCGGATGGACTCGTTTTAGACAGTTCCTATCATGATTTGCCTTCTGCAACATCGGGATGGTGGAATTTTTTGGGGGGGAAGACCGCGTCGGTCGTTTTATTTCCTGTGATGTTCATAGGTTGGCTTCTCACTGGAATTAATCCTTATCGCGTGAACGTTGGCGATGCTTTAAAGAAAATCGATAAAAAAATTCTGATACTGCACGGTAAGCGAGATGTCATGATTCCGCCTTTCCATGCCGTGAAAAATCACGAAGTATGTAGTAACTCTCGATTGATATGGTCTGAATCCGCTGGGCATGCTGAGATGCGCTGGATAGAAACGGAACGATATATCAAAGAGGTTATGGATTACGTACGGGAAATAGTTATTGGAAAATAAATGCGTTCCCAAGCGGAGTTTGGGAACGAGAAAAATTATTTCACCCCCTCCTTAAAGGTTCCCCCTCTTCGCTTCGCTCGAAGGGAACCGGGATGTTAAAGTGATCTTAAGTGCTTCAAACAGAGTTTCGGAGCGAGAAAACAGAGTTTATAGAGTTTGGAAACGAGAAACAGTAACGAAAAGAAAGCGTTCCCAAACGGAGTTTGGGAACGAGAAACACGAGAAACGAGAAATTATTTTTTGTTATGCGTCAATATTAGGAAACGCTTGGAAGTACTACGATTCCTAATTTTAGAAATCAATTACCTCATAACCAATTTCATGTACTCGGGTTCGTTTCCGGGTTTCCACTTTATGCTGCATCCGACACTCGGCTTTTGGTTTTCGCTGGGTTTTTCTCCTGCGAGGACCGCATCCAAAGCGTGGCGTAAATCGGAGCCAGTAACGGGAATGTTATTTCCGGGGCGGCTGTCATCGAGTTGCCCACGATAAACCAATTTCTTGTTTTCATCGAACACGTAAAAATCAGGAGTGCAAGCCGCACGATAGGCTTTAGCAACTTCCTGGGTTTCGTCTACGAGATACGGAAACGTCCAGCCCCATTCTTCCGCCTTGATCTTCATATTCACGACGGAATCTTCGGGATATTGCTCTGGGTCGTTCGAATTGATTGCAAAAATGGCAACTCCTTTTTCGGAATATTCCCTTCCGATTTCCCCCAATTCTTTCGCTACATGCATGACATAGGGGCAGTGGTTGCAAACGAACATAATCAAATACGCCTTTGCGTCTTTAACATCGTCCAGGGAGACTATTCTTCCTTCGGTATCTTTCAATCGAAACGAGGGTGCTTCCGACCCTAAAGGTAGCATCGTCGAAGTCGCAGCCATAATCGAACCTCCTTTAAAGTTCTTTTTTGCTTTATACCCAAATTGAAAATTCCCTATTTATTTGTAACGTAGATTCGGGAAAGGTTGTCGCTAATCATCATCTCAGCACGGCAGAAATTATTTCAGCACCACCTCGACTAACCCACTTTCCAATCCATGTTCACCGACGGACGCCACGGCGAAACGATTCACTTTCGAAAACCAATAGAGTTCATCAGGAGCGCTGCGCAAATCTAAAACGACTTCCCGAGCGTTCGGGCCGAGAGTCGCCACAGGAAACCACGGATGGTCGTTCAGCCCATCGTTGGAAATCCGCCGATACACACGAAATCCAATCACGCGGTCGAGATAGTGTTGCGAACGCTTTTGAGGAGGTAGGTCCCATGTAACTTTTACATGGTTGTCATCCAACTTCGTAACGGCGACATCTATAGGCGCGAGAGGTGAATCTTCAGAGCCGTAGGAGGTCTTCAAAAGCATTTCGAAACGATTTCGATGCCCTCTGAAATACGCGACGTTGAAATCGAAAATCTCCAACCAAAAGTAACACGGTTTTTCGTCTTTCGTGACTTTCACGAGCATCAAACCTCGTTCGCCTACTACGTTGATATTTCCGAACGGATTCGGTTTGCGATGAAAACCATTGAGAGTTCGAACTTCTTTCACAGGACGATTCAGCAAACGGAAAACTCCATTTTTGTCCGTTTTTCCGGTAATCACGGGGTCTTTCGAAACCCTCTTTCCGAAATTTCCGTCTTCTATAACCGGATAAAAGACAGCGCCATTTCGCTCTATCGGTTTTGCATTTTTATCTACTTCCGCCCCCCTCTGGAAAATCTCAATTCGAGCGTCTGGAACTCCTTTGCCGTTGATATCCACGATGCGCAAAAAATTCTCTTCGGGAATTGCGAAATAGAAATCACCGAAATGCCCACGAGGTTTGTCCCAAGAAGTGTTGAGATATCCTGCGCATACTTCGGACCACAAATGCGGTCCGTGCCAATGCATCATCGTGAGTGGGCGCGTCATGAAATGCGTAACTTTTTCGCCTGTATCCGGCATCGTGTGATAATCGTCTCCATCGTAATCTAACGCATATAAATCGGTTAATCCTAATTGATGTCCTAATTCATGAGGGAGAGACCATTCCGTTTGATTGCGCCATTCCTTCGTGGGGGGCTGCCAATTCTTTTGACGGTCTTGGTCGTCTATCCAAATCCACAGCCCTTGGTCGTATCGAATTCCGTCTGGCGCAACGAGTTTCTCGACTTCTTTTTCGACATCGTCTGCATACACGATTCTGTCCAATCGCACTCTCGCTTTAATTCCATTCGGTGCGGATGGATAAATGCTGTTTTCGAAAAGTAAATTCATAATTTCGATATGCCAGCGATAAAAATCCTCGAAAGAAAACGTTCCGTATGCCGTTCGATTCTGATGCCATGCATTCACACGTCCTTTGTGCACGACATAAACTAAAGCGAAACCCCACATCGGGTCGGTTACTGAATTATTGATCGTCGCGATTTCGGCTTGCTGTGGAACGACACGCGCAGTGATATAGTGCTCCCCCTCTCTCCATGGAGTCTTATAACTGAATGTCGTCTCCTCCATCTCTTTCAAAGAACGATTGAATTGTTCTTCTTTCATTACCTTTCCATCGAGAATCCATTGAAAACGGAACGGCTTCGACGAGGCGAATCCGACATTTTTTACATGCGCAGTGAGCGTGAGAAGTTCTCCTTCTTTGTATTTCAGTTTTAATTTGCGAGCCGCTCTTTCTGGAAAAAGATAACTATCTTCGCCGAGGTCTTCGATTAGAGCACTTCCCTGCATTTTCGGTCGTCCGAAAATGTCGTAAGACACTCGACCATGAAGACCTGCTAATTTCGGATTGATTTCGATGAAGGTAACGGAAAGGTCGGGAAGATTCGGTTTTTTATCCCACTCCTCTCCGCGTTCGATTGTATAGCTCTCTACTGTACTGCGAGGATAGGTAAGAAAGCCGGGAGAACCTACTTCTTGAAGCAACTGCCAAACTTGAATTCGAATCCCTTCGTCTCGAATGTAGACTCCTGTTTTCACTCGACCGTCTTTCAACTTCAGTGTATCTGCAAAACAGGGTATCGAAAAGAATAAAATGAATAGAGCGATAAGAAAATGAAAACGCATCGAATTCCCTCCTTTTAGGGTCAATTTAATTTATTTATCGTCCACGAAAATACGGTCTTTTCCATCGAAAGTCGGAGAGAAAACAGAAACGACCACACACTCCTGACTTTGCAATGTAAACCCGTGAACAGTATTTTTAGGAATATACATCAAATCGCCTGACTTTACCGTGTATGTGCGATTTCCCAAACGCATCGTTCCCGTGCCCGATACCACATACACTACCTCTTCGTGTTTGGCATGATAATGCGATTTTATTTGCGATTTCGCTTGGATTACATTAACCGTGCAATGCTCTCCTTGCGTAAAAATTCGTACAGGGGAATTCTCTTGCGGTTTTATATGCTCGAGTATGGAGTCTACCGACATGAGTTTCGGTTCGAATTGGCTTCTCTTGTCGGGTGTGGATTGGCTTCCGGTCCAACTCGTTAGCAGGCATAGAGAAACACTGCATAAAGCAAAAACATAAAACTTCATATGACACCTCACATCTTCTCGTAGGAGCGCCATAAGGCGCGACCTGCATTACCTTCCCGTAGGAGAGGCTATAGTTCCAGGTCTAGGTTCACATATAAACCTGATTTTCATCATACCGAAGCCTAAACTGGTACAATAGTGTCAACGATGCCCGGGGAACAAGAAAAAGCGAAAGGGCGCGTGCCTGTCATGGAGGCTCTTGAAATGAGTTCCCTACTCAACGCCCTTCGCCCCGACCAGAAAGCATCGCTCGCGGCGTCTGCCATTCCAGCACAAGCCTCGAAGGGAGAGGTAATTTGGGTGGCCGGAACCAATCAGGAATATTTCGGGCTCGTGAGGTCGGGTTTCGTAAAGATGGTACGAGCGGATACGGGGGGGACAGAAACAGTACTCGAACTTATGGGTCCCGGTCAAATTTTCGGAATGCTCGGCCTTATCGAGGGGAGCGGTTGTCCACTGAGTGCAGTCGCTATTACGGATGTCTCCTATCTCAAAATTCCCAAGCGAGCGCTTTTGCCGATTTACGAACAAAGCATGGCACTGAAAGAACAGTTGATTCGTCGAATCACGACAAGACTCCACAACACACATGAAGTCTTGGCGCACATGACGAGAGGGCGAGTCGAAGAGCGAATCGCTTCTATTTTACTTTTGCTCGCGCAATCCTACGGTGAGAGAATAAACGACAGCATTGAAGTGCAAGTACCTTTGACGCGTCAAGATATCAGCGATATGGCGGGTACGACCGTCGAGACGACAATACGAATATTGAGCCGTTGGCAAAAAGACAAAATTATATCTACATCGAAACACTACATCACGATTCTCGACGAGCACGCCTTAGAATCGTTTTTAACAGTTTGAATTCGTTTAACGGTGTTATTTTGCCTTCACTAACATCACAAGTGACTCCGACATTTCGATTGGTTACGTTCATAGTAAGCCCAGGGATTAGCGGGATTTTTAGATTATCATGAGGGGCACGAACCCTCCGCTGGTTTTCTTCGTTCCCCCTATCGGAGGGATTGACAACGCTGCCGAAGGGGGTAAAAATTACAACAATAGGTCGCTGGTTCATCTGAAGGGGTGTATGGAACAAAGGACAGGTATACAATACTTACTTTCGGAGACTGCATTAGGAGTATCAAGAAAGTACCGGAAGTGGTAAAGAAAAACATATAACAACAGAAATTGTTGAGTAATATTCGAATTTTGTTAAGAAACGAGTTATCTGCCCTTGCCAAGAAAGAAACTATGACTAAAAATAGAAATATAAAGGAGGTCAAACCATGGCCATAAGGAAAATCAGAATATCGAACTTCAAGAGTTTTGAGAATATAGAAGTAGAGCTTGGTGACTTCAATATATTGATTGGAGCTAACGCTTCTGGGAAATCTAATTTTATACAGGTATTTAGATTTTTAATGGATATACCAACCCATAAATTGGATAATGCAATATCTATGCAGGGAGGCGTTGAATATCTCAGGAATATAAACATCGGTTCATCAAAATGTCTTTCATTAGAAATAGTATCCGACAATAAATTTGCACGATATGGACGAGTGTTAAAAACAAAAGCGAAAGAGCCGATGGGAATGGAAGTTTATGAAACGATTTATAAATTTGCCATTAAATTTAACAAAAGAGGAAGTGGATATGAAATTAACGAAGATAAATTAACACAAAGAATTAACATTGTTAAATTTAAAATTCATAAGAAAAAAATAGAAGAAAGAAAGAAAATTGGTCAAGGAGAAATGGTTTTTTCAAATATAAAAGGAAGACTTAATACTGACTTAAAACTGCAGGAAGGGCTGCCAATAGAAAAGGATGATATTATCCCACGTTTTTTGAGAGACTTTAAATTTGGGCACAAAAACCTTGCTTATAGGACATCCCTTCATTTTCTCACCTCTTTTTGATTTTTTCACTGATGCTATCGAAATATATGATTTTGATCCCAAGTTGCCAAAGAAAGCCATTCCCATAACTGGAAAAGCCGATTTGGAAGAAGACGGAAGTAACTTAGCCATCGTACTCAAAGATATCATAAAAAGCAAGGATAAAAAAAGAAAACTCTCCAATTTGGTGAGGGACCTTTTACCATTTGTGGATACTTTAGATGTGGAAAGGTTTGCAGATAAATCTTTGCTCTTTACCTTGCGAGAAATATACGCTAAAAATCGGTACTTGCCAGCATCATTGATTTCTGATGGGACAATAAACATAACGGCTCTAATTATCGCTTTATATTTTGGAAGAAAATCATTAATAATAATTGAAGAACCTGAGCGGAATATACACCCTTACCTCATCTCCGAGATAATTAAATTTGATGAAAGATGCATCGCGGGAAAAACAGATTATTGTTACCACTCATAATCCCGAAATAGTTAAGCATGCAGATTTGAAAGATATCTTACTTATCTCCCGGAATAAAGAGGGTTTTTCTACTATCTCGAAGCCTGGTGAAAAAGAGGATGTAAAAACATTCTTGAAAAATGAAATAGGGGTGGAAGAACTTTATGTGCAGAATTTACTGGAGATGTAAGGTATGAATTATAAGAGGTTATTTCTTTTTATTGAAGGCAACGACGATGAACGTTTCTTCGGAAGGATAATAAAGCCTATATACGAAGAAAAATATGATGTAAAGCTATGGAAATATGCACATCAAAAAAATAAAAAAATCGAAAATTTTCTTAAGAGTGTAAAATCCATGAAAGCTGATTATATCTTCGTAGCAGATATTAATCTAGCGCCATGCATAGCGGATAAGAAACAAATAATACAAAAAAAATAAATAATCTAGATATGGATAAAATAGTGGTGATAGTAAAAGAAGTAGAGAGCTGGTATCTTGCTGGACTAGACGACGACTCCTATAAAAGACTTGGAATGAAATGTTTTAACGTTACTGATGATACTACTAAAGAGCAATTCAACAATGTTATCCCTCGTAAATTTAATTCAAGAGTGGATTTCATGATTGAAATTCTTAACCTTTTTTCTATAGAGATAGCAAAGCGTAAAAATAAATCATTTAAGTATTTCTGTGAGAAAACATGTTCACGTGATTTAAGAGATAATGAAACAACTGACAATATAGCATAAAAGGTTCTCGTCTTACAGTATTTACCCAAATTTTACGCTTCTTAAAAACTTAGTGATATAAAGTTTTTGCTTCAATCTTTTCTCTCGTCATAGATTCCCAGATACTATTCGCTTCTCGATACAATTCTTCTACGAATTCGCTCAAGAAGTATCTTCCTTTTTCCTTTGCGAGCGTGTACCAAGGATTCATCAAAACGACGCGTAGGAGGAAAACGCCTTCCTTTCGGTACTCCTCGATAGACACACCAAGACGTTTCAAAAAATCCGCAAGCGTTTCTTCGGAATAACGTTCTGTGGTAATCAACGTGCGGCTGATGAAGAATTTCTGAGTATAGACAGAAGAGCGGGCATCAGGGGATATGCTGAATTTTTGGAAAATCCGCGAATTCAATTCGTTGATTTCCGCTAATGACGAGACACGATTCACAGGGCGGAAAAGAAAGCAAACAACATTCGAATCGGGGGGGCAAAGCAATAATCCTTCGCAAGTTGAGTTTTCTGCAAATTCGTTCCGCCGTTCCAAAAGCGCGGCGAATTCGCTCGCGTTTCGAACGGTTTCTCGAATCAATAGTCCATGTCCTTCGTTATCGAGAGGAATAAGCGTGTGGCTCAACCAAACCGAGGCGGCTGCGGCTCCCGGTTTGCTCCCTTCCAAGATGTAAGAGCCGATGCCATCCGTAAATTCCGGTGCAACGCTTATCGGCAACTTTTCGATATACGGAGCGTATTGTCGTACGACCCATTTGACAAGTTTGGATTTAAAGCATATCGCTCCGGCAGGATAAGGGCAGTATCCTAATTTGTGGGGGTCTACGCTGTTCGAGTCGCATTTCCCCAAATCTTCGAGTGCATCACAAACCGACTTTTCCGGAAGATGCAGATCGATTTTCCGAACTTCCCCCCCTAAAAGCACTTCCGCAGTCGGTTCTCCCAACCCTATACGCTTCGGAACCGTTACCGTGCGAAGATAACCACCATAAGCGGAGTCAGCATGAATCCAAAAAGAAGATGCCCCCCCTGATTCGCGTTCTTCTCGAAGCGAAGTTATGGCATCCACTGGGTCTATCGCTCCCTCTTCGGTCGTTCCAACCACGGGCACGACTGCTAAAACATGTTTTCCTTCCTTCTCGATTTCGTGGATCTTCTCTTCCAAGTCTTTTACCTTCATCCGAAAATGTCTGTCTACTTTGACTCGAATCAACGAATGACGCCCTAATCCCAATATGTCTGCAATTTTTGAGAAACTATAGTGGTGCGTTTCGGGCATCAATAACACGGGCTCGGATTGCAACATATTACAGACCGACACTAACCCATACTCCGCGACATTATAAGGTGAATTCCGATACGACTCCAAAAATCGTGCAAATTCATCGGGTTCATTACCGAATTTCGCAAGAAAGGCACTCCAACACTCCTCGAGGAAACCCAATGCGCGCTGAGGAGACATACCGAGAAGTTTCGTTTGCGACATCTCCGACAAAGGCGATTCGATACCAAGTTCCTTTACTACATCGCGCAAAACGAAAGGCAAATACTTTACGGAACGTGCAACCCACAATCCTTCTAAATTCGCTATAGTGCCGCAACTCGTGAGATGCGCCCAAGAATTCTCGTCGTATCCCAGCATTTTCGCAATCATTTGGGCGGCTTCTAATTCGAGACGAACCGTAACGGGGGCTGCTTCTGAAGTTACGTTGTTCGGATTATAAAGCATGGTTGCGAAATATCCAGCGATGCTCGGCATGGTTTGCGCAGAAACCATGTGGGCTGCATAGCGAGGACTGTGAAACGGAAAATCAGCCTTGAGCCTCGCCAGAAGTTCCATCAATCGGTCTTCGAACCGGTCGTTAAATTCCTCCTGCATGCGACGCATGCTCGAATCCACGATAAACCCATCTTCGGGAAAATAATTACGGCACCAGTGATGGTAATCGTCTACGATTCTTCGAATTAAAGAAGCGAATTCCTCACCATGTTCCGCTTTAGAACCCGAAAACCAAGCGCTAATCGAATGGAGCGAATCTTTACATTTTCTCACAGAGATAAAATATTTTTGCCTTTTCTCCCTCGCAAAACCATGATAAAAATCATATTCTTCGAATTCGCAAAAATATGATGTACATCATGGAAAGTATTCATTTTTGACCCTATGATGTTCGTGTGATTTCCGAAAAACGAACACTTCGGCGCATCCCCCTTCGTGCGGCACCTGCCAAGAATGCAAATTCGAGTGAAGTGGCAGCCCAAACCTCTATATACCGCCCATTTTTCCTCGCAGGCATTCTCAGCGTACTAACCGCCGGATGCTTGCTCGGAGCAGTGGCTTTGTTAGGTATCTCTTTCAACCAAAACTACACTTTAAGCGCATGGAGCCCTTACATTCTCGCCCACGCCAATTCCCAAGTCTATGGATGGGTCGGTTTTTTCATCATGGGCTTCGCTCTGCAACAACACTCGCCCTCCCTATCGAAGGTCGTTTTATTTTATCGGTTGGCTTTCATTTCTCTGGTTTTGATGGGTTTAGGAATCGCACTGCGTTTCGCGGCTGAACCTCTATCGAGCGTAGAACCCGAAATTTGGATACCCATCGGAGTTCTATCCACAGTGATGCAAGCCATCGCTGTTGCGCTTTTCATAATCAATATTAGAATAACGCGTTTTGTCGCGCCTGACAGCACTTCTACATGGCAAACGAAGTTCGTATTCCTTTCCCTCTTTTGGTGGCTCATTGTCGCTTTTTCCGAACCTTTTTATTTCTTGAATTCTCACCAATCGGATTCTACGGCGAGCATCATGTTCATCGCGAAATGGTTTCCGCCGTATCGTGATGTGCAATTCCTCGGTTTCGTTTCCATGATGATTTTCGGGGTGGCTTTTTCGAAACTCCATTCCTGCTTCGGATTCGAAGCGGCAGAACGCAAATGGGGACATATCGGGTTATCGCTATGGACGATAGGATTACTCATGCGAATCTTCGGATGGTTGAGCGGTTTCGACGCTGGTTTTTCGGGGGGGAGCAAAATCATTTTCAATGCTGGCAATTGGCTTCTGCTTTTAGGTGCGATTCTTCTCGTTTGGAATACGAAAGTGTTCTCCACACCGGAAGTCTCTCTTCCCTCGCATAAATTTTTACGCGCTGCGTTTTCTTGGTTATTGATTGGGGGGGTGCTAATGGTTCTCGAACCGTTTCATCTACAAGCGATAGGCGCACCGTTTTCCCATGCCTACGTAGGCGCTATACGCCATGCTGTCACCGTCGGTTTCATTTCACAAATGATCGTAGGCGTATCGTTATTGGTCGTCTCGCGAATGAACGACGTAGACCCTACGAAACAAGGCGAACTGTGGTCTGTTTTTTGGCTTTTGAATTTAGGAAATGCTGCGAGAGTCTTTTTAGAAATCGGCACGGATTATTCATCTTACGCTTTTCTCCCGATGGGTCTAACCGGATTCATCGAACTCTCTGCCCTGGGTATTTGGGCATGGAGTATATCGCGAATCATGTTGCGCAAACAGATGGTGAGTTATGCAAACTAAATCGAACCTAACAAAAGCTAAGAAACTCTATTCCAAACTTTGGAACAATTTCCACATTCTAAAGAAAGAACTTCTGCACGCATCTCCACAAAAGATTTTCGAAGCGAGCCACTTAAGTGAAATTCTAACACCGAAAGAAATCGCTCTTATGTCGGAGCAATCCTACCTTGCGTCCGCTGAGCGTGGAGAAATCCTTTGGCTCGCCGGCATGCCCGCGGATTACGTAACTTTGATCGTGAAAGGTTTCGTAAAACTTACGAAATTATCCGTTTCAGGGCAAGAAGTCGTCGTAGACATTTTAGGACCGGAGCATTGGGTGGGATTAGTTACGGCAGTCGAAGGCTTAGGACATCCTTGTCATGCCGTAGCAGGAACTCGCGTTTGGTACTTGAAAATTCCCACTTCAGCATTTATGAGTGTTTATACAAAGAATACGAAATTGAAAGACAGCGCATTGAGAGAGTTAGGGGAACGACTTCGACGCGCTCACGAAATGATGGCTCGTTTATCCTCGGGAAATCTCGAGGAACGATTAGCGGCAACATTGCTGATTCTAAGTAGTCAATATGGCGAAAACACTCCAAAAGGCTTAAAACTTAAAATTCGTTTACCTATAAAAGATTTAGCAAATATCGCGGGGGTCTCGTATGAAAATACAGAGCAAATCTTAGATATTTGGAAAAAGCGCAATATTTTACATATCGACCATCGCAATATTCTCATCCAAAACCAAGAGGCACTCGGTGAAATAGTAGCCCAAATCTCGATTCCGCCTTCCACAGAAACGACTTTGCAATGAAACAAAAAGAGGGGGACTCGAAAATTTAGAAGAAAATGTAGATATTCTTTGATCTTTCATCTCTTCCGAGATGACGAGGAAAGAAAGTGCTCTAATTCTTCCGGAGTATTTATATTTCGTATCGCCCAAGGGTCGAAATTCTCGAAAAGTTCATCCTCCTCAACCACTTTTACCCTGAGACGTTTTATCCAACCCATCACTCGTTTTTCTCCCGACTCGACTAAATCTTTTAAAATTCCGAATGCTTCCCTCTTATACAAAGCGCAAAGGGGCTGTAGTTCGCCATCCACCCTCGGTATCGCGACATCCCCCCCCATAGAACGTTCATAAAGAAAGGGAACCAACTTTGCATCGAAGTTCGGAATATCGCAAGAGACTACGAACACGTAATCTTTTTCGGGCACGAACTTCGAGAGCGCACGAGCAGGTCCTGCATATGCCTCTTCGTCTTTCAAAAACCTGCAGCCTTCGATAGGACGATTCCCTAATACCGTAATTGGAATGCCCAATCCGCGAAGCTCTTGGACGATTCGTTCGGCGATGGTCTTGTCTCTTATTTTTATCTCTCCCTTATCACAGCCCATGCGAAGGCTCGCGCCTCCTGTAAGAAGAACAGCCTCGATTTCCACAGCAATAAGATTACCTTTACAAAATAAGATTACCTTTCTAAAATGGTTGCCTTATGTCTAAATCATGTCCTTTATAATGCCTTTTTAGGGGGTGTGATAGACGACTCGTTTTCGAATTCGTTCGTCTAAACACACAACCTTCCTGCATAACCGCCGTAAGGCGCATGATCAGAGGTACATCTTGTAGGAACGTCGTAAGGCGCGATTCTTGCAGAGCACTTAAAGTCGCGATCAAAAAACAAACGTAATGAGGAGTCGTAATCCGAATCCCTCTGCTATTATTGAAGGGAATAGTAGCGGCGTCGAGCCGTAAATAAAACATCAGGAGGAAAAAAATGAGCAAACTGCCGAAACATTACACGGAGTTTTTAGAAAAGTATCCGAAAATTGCCGAGACATATCGTGCTTTAGGTGACGCAGTCTCCTCAGTGGGACCGCTGGATACTAAAACGAAGGAACTCATCAAATTGGCTCTCGCAATCGGTAACCGCCAGGAGGGAGGTGTGCACAGTCATACTCGTAGGGCACTCGAAGCAGGAGCTACGAAGGACGAAATCCGGCACACCGTTTTGCTTTCCCTTACGACGATTGGCTTTCCGAACATGATGGCGGCTCTTTCTTGGGTCGAAGACGTTCTGGAAAAAGATTGAATCCACGCGATTGAAAAAAGCATAAAAAAGGAAACTAAATGCAATTCGGTTGGAACATACGCACCACCACCTTCGACACTGATTCGGAGGCGTTAGAAAAAGAAATCGAATTCCTGAAGAAAGTCAACACGAAATTCGTCCGAGACCAAGGTGCTGCTGCAGATGCAGTATTTCATCGCAAACGAAACATCCTTTTTCATCCGGAGCATGAACATCGAGTTATTCGCGCCTTGGAAAAGGCGCGCATCGAATTTCGCATCGTCCTCGTTCATTCAACACCTTGGGTCATCGATGCTGCCCCCCCAGAATGGGTGCAAGCGATGCGCGACTATCGCCACCCGGATGGGACGCAAATCCCCCCCTGGCATATCGCTCCTGCGCTCGTTACGCTCGGTTTTTTCGGAAAGCATTCCGCATGCGACGAACTGCGCGACGCGATGAGGCATTGGGTCATCTTCGCGGGAGCCTATTTTCGTGGATTTCGCAACGTTCGCGCCGAAATCGGCAACGGTTCCGATAATCAACGCTGGCACAAATGGGGTCCTTGGTCGTTTCTCAATCCTGCATGGCGAGCGTTCGTGCAAGAAAAACTAGGCGTGCGTGAAATTTATTCTTTCAAAGAAGTTTTGGATTTCGAAGCGGAACTCGGAGATTTATTCACATTCCACTCGGGAGGATTGCCCATAGATCCCGCCTCAGGCTTTGCTTATATGGGCAAAGACGGTGTTATAACGCTTACCGGACCGAGAGAGACGGAACAAATGCCCGAGGGTCGCATTCAAACCCCCCCCGTGCAATGGTACGGACCTACACCGAAAATCATTTCCGAATGCGGAGTGACCGACAAACTTATTCCGGAGCGAGGAAAAAAATTTCTCGAAATGATCAAGTTCTTGGAAAGTAAAGGCGTTACTCATATCGGATTTTTCGAAGGGACAGAAACCCGCCTGTGGCCTTTCGTCGCAGAAAGCGGCGCGACCCTCTCGCTTTGGGGTCTCGGAAAACGCCCGTATCGCGATTACCTGGACTTGGTGCGCGAGCACCTGAATGGTGAATTCCCCGAGTTCTCTGCCCTTTTCGCCCTTCGCCACACCGAGCCAGGATTGGCGGAACTCTTCGAATTTTTGGAAAAGCAGTCCATCTTACCGCGAACGCCTATATAATATAATCAATACTTTTCGAGAGCAGCAGGCTTCGCTTGCGAAAAAAATTATCATTCTCGGAAACTCTACATTAGAGGCTCTGCAATAAATGAAAACGTTGATTCTATTTCTGCTCGCGTGTATTGCGCAAATTAGTTTCGCCCAACTCAATTACGTCGAATCCTCGACGGGACTCCAAGCTCCCGCCATGGAAGCGGGACCGACTGAAATCGAATTCGCCGACGTAAATGCAGATGGCAATCTTGATATCGTTTGCATCGGTGACCACGGCTCTCCCTATATCGGCTCAGGCGAACACGGTGTCATGGTATGGTTCGGAGACGGGTTGGGAAATTGGTCGGTCCTTCAAGTCGGGAATTTCGGATACGGGGGGGTCGCTCTCGGTGATATCAATAACGACGGTTTGATGGACATCGGATATGCAATGCATCACAATTACTCTTCGACGGATTTCGGAAATCAACTTATGGAAGTCGCGCTCGGAGACGGAACGGGAACGAGTTGGATTCCATGGGACGATGGGTTAGCGACGAACGGTGAGACATACGGAATGTTCGGATGCGATTTTGCCGACATCGACAACGACGGGGATTTGGATTTCGGCTCTATTTCTTTCGGATGCTGTGCTGGAGTTCATGTGTATCGAAACAATGGCGATGGAACGTGGACGCAAACGTTCGGATTCACGGGGGGGAATTCGACACTGGTTTTCGTCTTCGGCGAAATCAACGGAGATGGATTTGTTGATTTTGCTTGCGGACATGGCCAAGGTGCTGGTTCTGTGTATTTAGGCGACGGCAAAGGTGGATTCAAACCCGGCGATGGCAATCTCCCCCCCGCTGGCAATTACGGACGTTACGGAATTTCTCTCGGAGATATAAACGACGACGGAAAAGACGATCTGGCATATGTAACCGGCAGCGGAGCCATCAAAGTCTACAGTTGGGCTTCCGATGGAAGTTGGACGAATCTCACCGGCTCACTTCCCACTTCCGGTTTTTACGGGACGCAAATCGCGGACATGAACTTGGACGGTCATGGTGACATCGTCGGTTTTGCACTGGGAAGCATCAAAATTTTCACCGGTGACGGGAACGGGAATTGGACGCTCATGGCTACGATCACGACTCCCAACTCGTGCGACCTCGCGGCTTGGCGCGCTGGTTACGACTTCGACCATAACGGTTATCCGGACGTCGTTCGAATCGCAGAAGAAAACTGTTCATGGTCGGGGGGGCAGAACCGACCTCGAGCATATAAAGAAGCCTCGACTCCTCAATCCCCGTGGATTTTTCCGAAAACCCCGAGGGGGGGCGAGACTCTCGTGGCAGGCTCCGTGCGATTCATCGAATGGCATGCTGCCGTCCCACAAGAAGTCATGCCTGCAACCATGAGCATCGAAATTTCCACCAAAGGTGCTTCGGGACCTTGGCAAACCATAGTCAGTGGAGCTCCGAACAATGGCCGCTTCCAATGGCAAATTCCTCGCACTCTCCCTTCTTCGAAAAATTGCTATTTGCGCTTTACGCTGACGACTTCGAATGGCACAATTCGCACGACTACTTCGAAACCCTTTTCGATCGTGCACACATATTCTCCGACAGATCCGAAACCAGCCCCCCCAAGAGGCGGATAGTTTCCGAAGGCTAAAGTTGTAATATAAAAAACACTTGTCTATTCACGTTCCTAAAACGCGCCGGAACATCGTTCCGCTTTTGTCGCATAGCAAGTTTTTTGCCCGGAAACTAAAGAGAAATCCCTTCGATACACATCCACTTGGGCTCTATCGCTCCTTAAAAAGGAGCCGTCAACTAATGAATAGTCTGGAGCCGGCGACAGGATTCGAACCCGCGACCCGCGGTTTACAAAACCGCTGCTCTACCACTGAGCTACGCCGGCAAAGCAAACATTAGTTTACTTTCTGAAAATACCCAAGTAAAAACACCGTGCATCGTTCACTCTTTCCTCCCCCAACTTAGAGACCACGAATTTTAAAACAAAAAACGAGGTGGCGCGGTAGTCAATACACTTTTCTGATAAGCAAAGCGCTTTTCCCAGACGGCGCGAGGATTCGAGGGGAAGGACAGAAAAAGTGCCAGTTTTTTCGGGGGATTTCTCCAAATATAGCGCAATCTACGGAAGAAATCTTTTGTGCCAAGCGTTTTCTGCCGAGTGCCAGCTTCTTTGTTCGCGCGTAAGACGGGCAGACATGAGAAGGGTTTCAGCGTCGTAGACTGCCTGTTTGCCTTTCTCGTGCTCGGAATAGGTTCTCTCTCTCTCATGGCTTTAATGAGCACCCTCGGTCGCAGTCACTATATGTCCGACGAGATGTCGAGGGCAGTGCAGATCGCCTCGCGTCAATTGGAGCAACTCCGGATTGTGAAATACGAGAACCTCGAGCCCGAGAAGTTGTCCTCCTTAGGTTTGATTGACCCTTGGGACGGCTCTGGACCGTTGACGTTCTCGAAACTTCCCGGCGAAGAAGCGGTGAAATTCTCTGTTTCGCATTCCCTGAAAAAAGGAATCGGTGAAGTAGAGATCAATGACGTGAGCGACACCGTACGCGAGGTCATCGTTCGCGTGAAATGGGAAGCGCCCTCAGGAAAGACTCGCTCGGTGGAACTCTCCGCCATCATAGGAAAATACTGATGAAAAAACGAGGTGCAACTTTAATAGAACTCATGGTGGGGGTTTCTCTCACTGCGCTTCTCATTCTTTCTGCGCTTACGCTGTTCACGGAAGGTTTGAGTTCGCTCAATCGAACGGACACGCGTTTGGTTCTAACACAAGATGGCGCACTAACCATGCGAAGAATTACAGAATCTCTTCGCGAAGCGTGTTCCGTAGAAATTTCACCCGATGGACGCACTTTGTATTACGAACTTCCGTTGCGAAACACGGTGCCCGACCCTTTAACAGGTGAATACGAATTCGTCACTCCCATCGTGAGTGATGGTATCGAAAGGTCATATTACGTAAAAGAAGACACGCTATATAGTCAAGTAGGAAGCAGTGCCCCAATACCCTTGATGTCAGGTATTTCGTTGAAAGACCCTGAAAAAGGTTCTTCATATAGTTCTCCATATCCTGTATTTAGTTTTACGAGTTTAGGTTCGTTGAAGGGAGTTCGAATTACATTAATCTCCGAACAGAAGACGCCCCGCAGATTGGAATATTCGCGTATGTCTTCTGTCGTTGAACTGAGGAACATAAAATGAAGGATCGCAAAACAAAACTTTATCGCAATCGAGGAATCACATCCGTAGTCATGCTTTTGGTTTTAACCGTGCTTCTTTTGGGAGCATTAGCGGTAAGCGGTATCGCGGGTTCAGGAATGTCGCGAGCACGCAGAGAATACTATGCCGCTCAAACATTCCAGGCTGCTCAGGCTGGCGTGGATTATCAGCGGCAAGAGTTAATCAATTATCTCGAACAGCACGGGCTGAAACTTTCCTATCAAGAAAGAAAATTGGAGGACTTGCCCATCACGCTTCCCGAAGGTGTTACGGGAAAAATCACCGTGATGCCTTTCGAAGGAGACCGCGCTTGGATAACTTGTGAAGCGCAACTCAAAGGTGTCTCGAGGAGCGTGCGTGTTCTCGTCAAAGCCCGAGACGTCAGCATTTGGAACAACGCAATTTTCGCCGGAAGCGGAGCGAGTGGACAAGCTATCAATGGAAATGTGGATATTCGCGGCTCCGTTCATTTGTTGGGAAACGGCGAAGCGTTCAGCGATTTGAACGGAAACGGCAAGCGCGACGATGCTGAGCCTTTTGAAGACAAAAACGGTAATGGAATGTGGGATGCTGGTGAAAATTTCACCGATTCTAACGGGGATGGCGTGTGGAATCCAGCAGAGCCTTACAACGACTCGAACTGGAACGGGAAATACGACCCCCCCATGACCGTTACGGAATTGAATTCGTCGTTTTCCGGGACTGCGTATATCGGGAACAATTACAACGGCGCTCCTGCCGATTTGATCTCCAAAATCCCCCCCATTCCTGAAGTGGATGGCAAGAAGTCCCTTTCCACGGAAGTACGCGTGAAACACGGTCAAATTAAGATACAAGGGTCTGCGACCGTAGGCACACAATACAACTACAACGGTGCGAAGGGACCTGTGGACGGGACGTATGTCAGTGATGGATGGACAGGTAGTCCCGGAGCCGGAGGCGTTTATTCGGATAACGGCACTGGTGAGCAGTATGACTTGGGTGACAAAGTGGAATTTCCTCTCATAGACGGAATCGGCGCAGAGCCTTATTACGATGCTGTTACGGGGACTACGTATTCGACATTCAAAGATTACTTAGACGATAACAGCATGACCGTAAATTTATCGTCGTTCAGCACGAGCATGAGTGCATTCACTTATGGTCCTGATGCTCAAGGGAATTATCTCTCATGGGATCCCAGCACGAACACGCTCACCATCAAAGGGATTATCAAAATCAATGGTAATTTCACACTCGGACAGAAAAAACAAACCATTAACTTCGATGGGAACGGAACGTTTTACAGCACGGGAACGATTGACATTCACGCAAATCTTCTGCCGAAGAGCGGGAAACTATTCCCCACCGGTGCGGTCATTGGACTCGTTGCTTTGAAAGATATTAATCTTGCAACGGGTTCAGGAGATTCTCAACTCATGATGATGGGCGCATTTTATGCGCAAGGTACGATTCGTAGCGCGAAACAAAATCAAATCGCCGGAACTTTCGTCGCGAACTATTACGACATGGGAACGAACGTACCGAACATTTATCAAGTACCTAAGTTAAAAGATCACCTACCGCCAGGAATGCCGGGTGGAGAAATCTATGTCACCGTGAAACAACTCACTTGGCGGGATAGAGTTCCGAAAGACGGCTAAAGCCCATAAAATAACTTCGTTATCGCTATAGTGCTGGTTTTCTAACCAGCACTATTTTTTCATATTCTGATGACTATAACCACATTTAACAGTAACGGCGGCATGTGTAACAATCTTCAATGCAATTGTGATTCGCCTTCGAGTTTCGTACTCGCTTCTCCCTCGTAATGGCATATAAACGCTCTTCGAAAACGGTCCGAAGTTTTATTCGGCAAACTTCCGTGCAGAGTAAGCCCTGAAAAAAACAAAACATCGCCAGGTTCTAAAATCACAGGGACGAAGCGAATGCCTTCTGGAACGTAACTACCCTCTGCTGTAAAAGAGAGGTCTGTATCCGCTTCGACGCGTGGTAGTAATCCTAATTTATGCGAACCAGGTGCCATCAACATCGTGCCGTTTTCTTCATCTGCAGGATCGAGAGCGACCCATGCAGCTGCTAATGGTGTCGTTCGAAGATAGAGATTATCCTGATGAAAAGATTGACCTCGCGCACCTGGCGGTTTGAAATATAACATCGTTTGTGTCAGCACTGCTTTTTGACCCAAAAACGCGCTAATCGGAGTTGTCAAACGAGAATCGAGCATCCATTCTTTCGTTTTGTCATCGTAATAGTGCATTTGAATGAGACGGGGATACTGCTGAAGAGGGTCGTATGCATCGGTTTGTGTTTTTCTCGGTACTCCTGCAAAATCTCCCGGATGGGCTCCTTGCTGATTTATTTTCATATAGTGTTCGATCATTTCCAAAATCTCATCGGTCGAAAACAATCCGCGAATCACGAGATAACCGTTTTCATGATAACTTTTTAATTCGCTTTCCGATAGATTCACACTGCGAACATCTCTCATTCGTAAGCCTCCTGGTTTTAATAGCGATAATTTCCTCGATGTGCATCCTCGATGTATCGCGTGAGAAGCTGCACGCAAGCGTCCACATCGTCCGAATGCACCGTCTCGTTTACAGTATGGACATAACGCGTCGGAATGGAAAGAGTAAACGAAGGAATCCCTCCGTGCAATCTTTGGATACCTCCTGCATCGGTTCCTCCACGAGGAAGAATTTCGATTTGATGCTTGATTTCGTACTTTTCTGCAAGAGAGCGAAAATGTTCCACCATTTTAGGATGACAAATTAGAGAACTGTCCATGATTTTAATCGCAGCGCCTGCTCCTAAACGAGTGACCGTTTCTTGTTCCGGTATTCCCGGTATATCGTTTGCGAGTGTAATATCTATTGCTACAGCGATATCGGGCTTGATGCTCCATCCGCTCGCGCTCGCGCCGCGAAGCCCCACCTCTTCCTGTACCGTCGCCACCGCAAACACATCTACTTGATGTTTTTTGACCGCTTTTAGGGCTTCAATCATCACATAGATCGCAACGCGGTCATCCATGCTTTTACAAGTAAGCAACTTGCCCATTTGCATCAATGTTCGATTCATTGTGACCATATCGCCTAAACGCACCGTCGCTTTCGCTTCGTCTGCGCTCATCCCGATGTCTACTACGAAATTTTCCATCTCGGGAGGTTTTTTTTGTTCCTCTGGCGTTTGCATATGAACCGGTTTCGTCGAATAAAACAAAACGCCGTTGAGCATCCCGTTTCTCGTATGGACAAAAACCCTTTGGCTAAACATTTGTCGTGGGTCCCATCCTCCGAGTGGCTGCACGCGTAAAAAACCCTTATCGTCTATATGTTTTACGATGAATCCAATTTCATCCATATGCGCGGCTATCATCAGACGCTTCGGTTTGCCGCTGCGAGGCTTCACGGTCGCTTTCTTTTTGCAGATGAGATTGCCCATCACATCCACTTCGAATTGACAAATCCCTTTGAGTTCGTTTTTTACGATATCTCGAATAGCATCCTCTTGACCGGAGACTCCAGCAGCCTCCGTAAGCGTTTTCAGGAGTTCGATATTCATAGTTTCTTTTTACCTTTATTCGGAAAACTCTTTGCTCTCTTTCGCGAAGTCCTTCTGCACTTTTTCTCAGTATACGAGTTCCCGAGCAAGAACTTCGAGGAAGAAAAAAATCATAATAATGCAAGCCGCAGGATTAACCCTGCAATGGGAAAGCATAATTAAATTCGATGCCGTTACTTTCCCGAAAAAGGATGCTCCGCAAACCGCTGGCTGCATGGGTTTTTTATTCGAGAAATCCGGGAAAATCCGTGCCGATTATTCTTGCGATACTTCTCGCAATTACTCTGATTGCGGGTGTCGTCGCCGTAATGAACTCCGTCCCACTTTCCATTCGAAAAATTTACGGACACGGACGTTTCTTTACTGGAGCGACCTCACGAGGGGATATGCGTTTCTTCCCGGAACTTTTGACACATTTCGAAAAATCCCCAGTGCCTATCGAAAGAAAAGTCGTATGCCAAACAGCGACATTCGAAATCAAAAGCCTCGTCGGTCCTTGGCCATTTCTGGTTTACGGATTGAAATCGAAAGACGTGGAGTACGTTACTAAGAAATTAGGACTTCGTGTTTTAGAAGGTCGACTGCCTCGTCCCGGAGAGCCGGAAGCGGCAATCACTCTCCCCGTTGCACGCAATCTCCGACTTTCGATTGGGGATGTTCTCCTCGCTCCTGATCGAGAGAAACGTTATTCACCGCAACCTGTTCGAGTCGTCGGCATTTGGAATAGCGAGGAGTGGTTCGCTATAACGTCCTACGAATATCTTTTTCACAATCATTTTCCGCCATTGGATGCTCTGCTCGTATTTGCAAAAGACGGAAACATGCAGCGGCAACTGGATGTTTGGGCGGAAAAGAGCCTGTTGGGAAAACACGCTCGAGCATACACTTATATTCAACTCGAAAAAGAAACGAGGCAGACTTTTGCGACACTTTTTGCGATTCTCAATCTCGTAATCGGGATGCTCGTGATTCTCGTTACGTTGATGATGAGCATGTTGATTCAAATTTTTCTTTCCCAGCGTTCCACCGAGTTCGGCTTGTTGCAAGCCATCGGGTTTACGAAAAAGCAATTGATGCGCAGGGTGCTTGCAGAATCTTTTTGGATTACCATTGTCGGTTGGATTTCCGGGGCGATTTTTGCGCTTCTCATTTTTCTAACCGTAAAGAATATCTATTTCGAACCACGAGGGTATTATCTCAATCCTTTCGACGTTCCCGCGTTTCTTTACACGGCTCCCATCCCCTTGGCGATATTTTTAGCGTCTTTCTTTACCGTTTGGAATTGGTTTCGTCGTTTCGATCCGATAACCATCATCGAACGGAGGATTGCATGATCCTCGTGCGCGATGCGTCTTTGGTTTATAAAGATCGTGGAACCGAAATTTACGCATGCCGCAATCTCAATTTGCATATTCGCGACAAAGAATTCATCGGAATATTAGGACCCAGCGGCAGTGGAAAATCGTCGTTGCTTTATTTGCTGAGCGGTCTTAAAGATCCGACTCTCGGAGAGGTACTTTTTCGAGGAATTCCATATCGAGAATATCGCGAAACAGAACGAGCGCGAATTCGGCTAAAAGAATTCGGATTTCTTTTCCAGTTACCCTATCTGATTGGTTATCTTACGGCATTAGAGAATGTAGTTCTCGTTAATCCGTCCTTACCGAATGCACGAACACACGCCGAACATCTTTTAGAGCAACTGTGTTTGAAGGAAAAAATGCACAGATTGCCGAACGAATTATCGGTGGGGGAAAGACAACGCGTTTGTGTTGCAAGGGCGTTGTATTCGTCTCCCGATGTGATATTCGCGGACGAGCCCACTGCATCGTTGGATTCTATAACGGCACGACAAGTCATGCAGATTCTGGCGAAAAAACGACAAGGAACTTTGATTGTCGCGACCCACGACTCGGGGATACTCAGTTCGGCGGACCGCGTCTTTCGGATGCAAGACGGGAGGTTGATAGAAAACTGATTTCAAAAGAATGATTTCAAGGCAATGCGCATCCCCCCTTTCTAAGGAGGACATATGAGACTATTCTTTACGCGGTCTTAACATGAGCCCGAGTTCTTCCCATTGTTCGGGTTCGATGGTATCGGGAGCGCGCATCATCGGGTCGTATCCCGCGGCGATTTTCGGAAAGGCGATGACTTCGCGTATATTTTCCTCGCCCAATAGAAGCATCACGAGCCTGTCTATCCCGGGTGCGATTCCGCCATGAGGGGGGGCACCGAAACGGAACGCATCCAACATATGCCCGAAACGTTTTCGCTGTCGCTCCTCGTCGATTCCCAGCAACCGAAAGACGCGTGCTTGGATGTCGGAACGATGAATACGAATACTTCCGCTTGCCCATTCCACTCCGTTGCAAACGATATCGTAACAATCCGCTCGAACTTTTCCAGGATTCGTTTCGAGAAATTCCAAATCTTCCGTTTTAGGTGCTGTGAAAGGATGATGGCTGGGTTGCCAAGACTTCGTCTCTTCATCCCAAACGACGAGCGGAAAATCTAAAATCCAGCAAAACAGCAATTTTCTTTTGTCTCGCAATCCGCATCGTTCGCCGATTTCTACACGCAGTCTCGCTAACGATTCACATACGATTTCCGGCTTATCCGCTACGAACAGCAAAAGATCTCCTTCGTTTCCTTTAGAAAGTTCGAAGATTTTTTCTAATTGAGGTTGTGTGAAATATTTTGCGATTCCCTTCTTCTCTCCGGACTCGTAAGTGAAAGGCAGATTGGCTAAACCCTTCGCTCCGAAGTTCTTCGCGAAGGTTTCGAGTTCGGAAACTTGGCTCCTCGAAAGCCGAGCCCCCCCTGGATAGCAAACTCCTTTCACGATTCCACCCGATTCCACTACTGAGCGGAACACATTGAATTCACTTTCTTTTGCAATCTCGCTGATATCGAAAAGTTCCAAAGCGAAGCGTAAATCCGGTTTATCCGTTCCGAAACGCCGCATGGATTCATCGTAGGTCAAACGAGGAAAAGCACCGACAGGCTCTAAATCCAACCCGAATTTTTCGATGACTCGATTGCAAACCGTTCGCGTAACCCCTTCTGCAATTTGCAAAACGTCCTCTTGCTCGACGAAACTCATCTCTAAATCCAGTTGTGTGAATTCCGGTTGTCTGTCTGCGCGCTGTGCTTCATCGCGGAAGCATTTCGCGATTTGGTAATAGCGTTCGATGCCAGCGACCATGAGGAGTTGTTTATATTGTTGAGGGCTTTGCGGCAAAGCATAAAATTTTCCTGGCTCTAAACGATAAGGCACGAGATAATCGCGCGCCCCCTCCGGCGTGCTTTTCGTAAAAATCGGCGTTTCTATTTCTATAAATCCTCGTTCGTCGAGATACTCGCGAATGAGGCGAACGCATTCGGCGCGCACGACGAGATTGCGAAGCATCGTCGGTCTGCGGAGGTCGAGGTAGCGATACTTGATTCGCAACTCCTCGCTCACTTTTTTCATTTGCTCCTCGTCCGAAATCGGAAAAGGAAGCACATCGCACTCGTTCAGAACTTCGTAATCTTCGACAATGACTTCGATTTCGCCCGTGGGGATTTTCGGATTCACAGTTTCCGGACTTCGAGGAACGACTTTTCCGGTGACGCTGAGACAAAACTCGTTGCGCAATTCTCGGAGGTTCGGAAAACGAGAGACGTCGAAGTTCAACTGGCAGATGCCGCTACGGTCGCGCAAGTCTACGAAAAACAAACCTCCCAAATCTCGCACGCGATGACACCAGCCATTCAGCGTGATTGTTTTTCCTACATCGGATTTGCGTAATTCTCCGCAAAAGTGCGTCCGCTTCTTGAATCGCATTTGAGTCTTCAAGTATAGCCTTTACGAGTTTGGGTAACTTGACTTTATGCGTTTGAAGCCTAAAGACGGAATGCTCCTCGATAAAAGCGTTCAACTCGAGCCGGGAACGTATGTGCTGCCGTCCGGCATTCGTATCGCAAAATCAGGCATCGAGATAGGTGCGGAAGGGGTTACGCTCATCGGCGATTCTCGTAAAGGGGTTGGAGTCAGCCTAAAAGACCTCGAAGGCGTTGTCCTACGCGGTCTCTCGCTCCGGGAGTATTACTACGGCGTCTCTGCCGAGAGCTGCCATTCGCTCACAATCGAGAGGTGCAGTATTACCTCGACTGCGGAATTACCCCCGAATACGGAGTTTTTAGACATCTGGCTTCCTGCGGAAAGAGCCTATGGGGGAGGGATAAGGTTAATCAACTGCGAAGATTGCGAAATTCGAGAGAACGATTTACAGCATCAAATGTGCGGTTTGCTCACCTACTATTGTAAGAACTTGAGTGTCCGTCGAAACCAGTGCAATTACAATAGCGGCTTCGGTATCCATTTATACGCGACCTGCGATTCCGTGTTTTCGGAAAATTCCTGCGACTATTGTTGCCGTTTCGAACCTCGAGAGGGGGGGTTGCATTACGGACATATGGGAGCGGATTCTACGGGTTTTCTGATCGTTTACAATTCTTGTCGAAACAAATTCCTTCGGAATACCGCTCGTATGGGGGGGGACGGGTTTTTCTTGGCTGGTCTTTCCCCGAATTTCGAGCCATGCGGTTGTGACGAAAATCTCTTCGAAGAAAACGACGCCTCTCTCAGCCCGAACATCGCCTTCGAAGGCACGTTCAGCAAAGGAAACATTTATCGAAAGAACTATGCCGATAGATGCAACTATGGTTTTTGGTGCGGATATTCGAGAGATTTCGTCATCGAAGAAAATCGAATGCTTTTCAATCGTCAGGCGGGAATCGCCGTGGAAAACGGTGTGGGGTTTATCGTTCGAGGAAATACTTTTCAATCCAACGGACACGGAATTTTACTCTGGAGTCGGTATCACGAGGAATTTCTCAAATCCTATCCCGACAGAGACACGAGCCGCGATTGGGAAATCGTAAAAAACAAATTTTATCGCAATGGAATCGGCATTCGCATTGCAGCGAATCAAGACCACGGAATTCGAAATCTTCCCGAGGAAGCGAGTGCTCCCCCCCACCTCTATCCGCACTCTCACCGTATCATAGAAAACGATATTCAAGACAACGGAATAGGTATCGAACTTTATCGAACTAGCCGCAATATTATTAAAGGAAATATTCTCAACAAAAACGTGGAAGCGAATTTGCGTTTGGACGACGCTGAAGACAACGAAATCGTAAACAACTTGGGAAGTCGAGGAGCGTACTTATAATTTACGAGAAATTCATAAAACCGCTACTTTTCGCATTACCCCCTGAAACGGCACATCAGTTGGGGTTGACTGCAATATCTTTGGAAATCCCGAAGGTTCCGAAAGTAGACGACGAACGTTTACGATGCAAAGTGTTCGGAAAAACATTAAAACATCCCCTTGGATTGGCTGCGGGATTCGACAAAGACGGAATCGCATTAGAGGCTTGGGAGAATCTCGGCTTTTCTTTCGTTGAAGTCGGGACGGTAACTCCCTTGCCGCAAAAAGGCAATGCACCCCCCCGTCTTTTTCGTCTCGTCGAAGACGAAGCATTGATCAACCGAATGGGATTCAATAACGAAGGCATAGACGCTTTGCTCGGAAAACTCGAAGAAAGGACCGTCACGATTCCCGTCGGCGTCAACATAGGGAAAAACAGGGAGACTCCTATCGAAAAGGCTTTCGAGGATTATGAAATTTGTCTAAAAAAAATTCGTGGTGTTTGCGATTATGTGGTCATCAACGTGAGTTCTCCGAACACTCCCGGGTTGCGCGAACTGCAAAAAAAATCCCATTTGGAAAATCTTCTCGCTTCCTTGAAAAAAATCGCACCGAACGAGCGCATCTTTCTCAAAATCTCTCCCGATTCGAGCGACCAGGAATTGAAAGAAATCTCCGAAATTGCGCGAAAACTGGAAATCTCCGGTTTCGTTGCAACGAATACGACAACAGCGCGAGAGGGTTTGAATTCTCCTTTGCAAAACGAGGAGGGGGGGCTTTCGGGAAAACCTTTGCGCTCTCGTGCATCGGAAGTATGCAAAAAACTTCGAATGTATGCGGGAGAAGAAATGGAGATCATCGGTGTGGGGGGGATTTTCACTGGGATGGACCTCTTCGAACGCCTGCGTGACGGAGCGAATGCCTGTCAGATATTTACCGCTTTGGTTTATCGAGGACCTGCTGCCGTCGCCCTTATTTTGCAAGAACTTATCGAATGTATGGAGCAAAAAGGAATCTCTTCGATAGAGGAAATTCGCAAAAGCGCTTCGCGTTGCCCATCATGAAGTGTGTTCCTCTACGCGTTTATGACCCATATATCCCATAGCCCTTAGCCTACGGATACGCTCCTCCACGGGGGGGTGGGTGCTGAAAAGACTCGTATCTCCCAAAAAACCTACTTTTTTAAAGGGGTTCACGATGTACATGTGCATCGTCGCTCGATTCGCAGCCTCTAATGGTTCTGGATCCTTTGCAATTTTTTCGAGAGCGTCTGCTAAAGCATCCGGATAACGTGTAAGTTGCGCCGCGGTAGCATCCGCTAAAAATTCTCGAGAGCGACTAATGGCCATTTTGATTAAAATCGCAAACAAAGGTGCGAACACCATCAGCAATACGATGAT
The DNA here is from genome assembly GCA_035559795.1 of Fimbriimonadales bacterium. NCBI lineage: Bacteria > Bacillati > Armatimonadota > Fimbriimonadia > Fimbriimonadales > Fimbriimonadales bacterium. The sequence goes on from DATMAR010000003.1 coordinate 91,732, forward strand.
GAGCATAACGATAGCATTCGCCCCGGAATCATTTCTTCTGCGTCGAGGTCTGAGCCCTACACGAAAAAACGCATCGCGCAAAAGGACGATAATCCCGACGGTGAGAGCGAGTGTCATCATCAAGCGGATATCGTAATTTCTGATATGTGACATCTCATGGGCAACTACACCTTGCAGTTCGTCGCGATTCAACTTTTCTAACAATCCGGTTGTCACACAAATCACGGCATGCTGCGGGTCCCAACCTGTTGCGAATGCATTCGGCGCACTGTCTTCGATAACATACACTTTCGGCATCGGAATTCCCGCGGCTATCGCTATTTCTTCAGCGACGTTGCGAAGCATGCGGTCTTCTTCTTGCGTTGCTTCTCGAGCACCCGATAAACTCAACACCCACTGCGCACCTGAATCTTTCATCAACAAAAAATAAATGCCTACTGCAACGGAAGCACCCAGGCTCCCCACCCACCAGAAATCGGGTTCGTAAAAGTAAACGAATCCGCCCGCAATTGCAGCGAGCAGACTCATCATGAGGAAAACTAAGATGAACGTGCCGCGTTTGTTTGCGCTGATTTCACGAAAGAAAGTCGTGCGGCTCGACATCTCCAATTATTTATTCGTGATGACGTAGCGATTATGTGAATTTAACTTGCACCGGCTCGCGTGCTTCCGGTTCTTCGATTTCGAATAACTCCTCAGGCTTGAAGCCGAACATTCCCGCGATTATATTGGTGGGAAACTGCTGCAACTTCGTGTTGTATTGCATCACGCTATCGTTATAAAACTGCCTCGCAAATGCGATTTTGTTTTCCGTCGAACGCAATTCCTCTTGAAGTTGTGCCATCGTTTGGCTCGCTTTCAATTCGGGATAATTCTCTGCCAAAGCGAATAACCCACCGAGCGCCCGCGTCAACGCATTCTCCGCCTCCGCTTGTTGGCGTACACCAGAAGCGCTGAGAGCCTGCGCACGCGCTTGCATCACTTTCTCGAGCGTCTCCTGCTCGTATTTCATATAGCCTTTAACTGTTTCCACCAAGTTGGGAATCAAATCGTATCGTCTTTTCAATTGAACATCTATTTGGCTCCAAGCATTTTTGACTTGCTGCCTCAACCCAACCAAAGAGTTGTACATCCCGATCAGCGTTAAAGCGATGAGGACGATAACTCCGAGGAAAATCCAAAAACCCACCCCGATCTCTGCTAACAACATTCGTTCCATTCTCTTAGAAACCTCCGTAGGCGTATTCTACACAAGAACGCCCAGAGACAATAAAAATCTACGCTAGAACTTGCATGAGGGTTGCAAAAAACAAAAGGCGCCTATGAAATGAACACTTAGGCGCCTAGACGAATCGCTTTCGAGGAAGCTAGCTACTCGGTTCCTCCGTTTTCTGCTGGTCCTGTGTCGGTGCTGTACCCTGGTCTTTTTGTTCTTCCTGCTGCTGCGTACAGCCTGCCAGGACTCCTGCTAATACGGCGACCGCCATCAAGAATGTAAGGATTCGTTTCATAGATTCACCTCCTATGGGTTTAGATTACGCCGGACGGAATGCCTCCCTCTCGGCACACTACCTTTATACCCTTATTCAGAAAAGAAAGGCTGCGGTATCCTCATTTTTCATGTCAAACGGTGGCAATGTCCTCGTAGGGGTTGCTACATCTTTGCTGCTCTCCGCCCTTGCCTTAGGGGTCTTTTCCATGAAGCAAATGGATGGGCCCGAGGGGAGACTCCATATGTTCTTCCGTGCTGTACGGCACGGAAACGAGGAACAGGCTCTGAAGGCTGCGAGTGGTGATAAGAGGGCGATAGCCCTTCTTGCCAACGAAGTTTTGCGTCTTCTTCAAAGCGGCGCTCGGTATGACGTCATCGAAGTAAAACGAGAAAACAATGAAGCGATTGCTCTCGTCGAGTTTCGACTGGGTCGTTTCATCGAGAGGTCAGTTTGGTTTCTCAGGCGGTCCGAGGGGGAGTGGAAGGTGGACGCGAATCGTACAGCGCTCGCCTCTTACGGATATCCACGACGTTATCTTCCACTATGAAAAAGGTTCTTTATCTTCGTTTAGATGCTTTGCTTGTTTTTTTAGCCATCCTCGTTTTAGGGGGGCTTGCAATCTACGTTCTTCAGCAACAGACACCTGAAGAGGCGGCGGAAGAGTTTTTGCAAGCGTTGGCTAAAAAAGACATAGATAAACTCCTCCAAGTTACTTATTTAGAAAATCCCACCCGCCCTCTGCGCGAGCAATGGGATTTTTGCCTGAACCAAGCGGCGAAAAATTATATATTCATTTGGAACTATGTAGGCAGTCAGAGAATAGACGAAGAACATGCTTCGGTAAAAGTCGAGTTCATGGTATTTCATGGACTCGAACCATCTTACGAAGAACCGATAGAAATCCCCTTGGTTTTGCGTGACGGAAAATGGAAGGTGGATTTGAATTCCCTTTCGAGAAAGTTCTTTCCCGCGCTACCGAAATAAAGGAAAACCCAAGAAAAAAGTCGAAATTTTCCCACTTCGCAAAGGGAATTGAATGTGAGCAAAGCAAAATGAGGTAGGAGTTTAATAAACGATTTGCGTTCCCAAACAGAGTTTGGGAACGAGGATACCGTAATAAAAGAATGTAACGAGATAAGCACGCTTTTTATTCGCACTTTACGAAAAAAGAATAGGATTAATTCTTTATTCCTCCATAGCGCAAACCGAAAGTTACATCCGGACCTATTCCGAGGATCCTCGGCAAAGTGCTATATAAAAAATCGCCATTCTCGCTCATAAATATCTCCATCCAAGTGCCATTTGAATAGTATCTTCGATAACCGAACGTCAACAACCGATGGGGTTCGTCTATTCCTTCGATTCCAGTCCTCGTAGGTGAACTTTCACGAGACCATTGCAAAACCCATTCTGTTGTCGGACCTGCTTTGTACACCAAGGCGACGAGTTCTTGACGAGCGAATGGCTCTGCCTCGTAAACTTCCCCCCCTCTGCCTTGATGAATCAAAGCGAACTGCCCCAACAAAGTCATCCGGGGAAACAATTCGAACTTCGCATCTATCGCTAAACCGAAATCGAAATTCCCACTTCCCAACAGTTCCGTAGGATTTCCTGTCGGTATCTCTAACGCGGAACGGAGGACCAGAGAATCCGATACATCGTAACGATATCCCACTGCGATGTCTCCGACTCCTTCACCACTCCTTACGTCGTACTCTCCCTCTAAAAAAACCCTCGTTTCTCCATCGGAAAATCCAATTCTCGGGTCGCCATCCCAACCGATTATCGCATCATGCCACCATCGAATCACGGAATCCATAAACCCACTCCCACGAAAAACGAGTGGGATCTCGACGAAGATTTCACTTCGTTTGCCAATCGCTTTTCGATACTCCGTGACGAAGCGGCTGATTTCGTAGTTCTCGATGAGTTTCGTTTTATCGTTCTCCATAACGATTCGAAAATCGTTTGCGTTCGTGTAGGAAAAACTCCACTCTTCTTCCCCTGCCTTCAGAGAATTTTTTGCGGGAAGAAAACGATAAAAGAGCAACGACAGCGCGCGGTGATTGCGAGTTCCAATCGGTGATTGCCCGAAACCACTTACCAACATCGAAAACAAAGCAAGAAAACACAAAAAGCGAATCGTCTTACAAAAATAAAGCATTTCGTGGTAAAACTCTGTTATGCGACGTGAGCAAAAGACAAAAAGCCGATCTGAGGTTCGAAAGAAGCGTCTTATTACCGCTGAAGATTTGCTGAAATTCCAACTCGTGAGCGACCCCCAGATTTCTCCCGATGGACGTTGGATACTCTTCACCAAGAAACATATCGGCGAAAAAAACGATTCCATCACCAATTTATGGGTAGTCGGTTTCGATGGTGAGGGCCTAAGGCAATTCACGAGCGGAGGAAAGGACGGTTCGGGTCGCTGGTCACCGGACGGGAAAAAAATCGCCTTCATCAGCGGCAGAGAACAGCCCAAAAGTCAAATTCACGTTATGCCAGCAAACGGAGGAGAGGCGATTGCTCTAACGAAATTCCCGGAAGGAAAAATCGGCGGTTTCAAATGGTCTCCGGACGGCAAAAAACTCGCTGTGAGTTTTCGAGAACAGGACCCGGAATGGACGACGGAAGCAAAGAAAGAACGAGAAAATAAAGGTCTTTCGATACCCCCCCGTGTCATTGACACCATTTGGTATCGTTTGGACGGAGATGGATATTTCAACAGCCAGAGATACGCGCTTTATCTCGTAGATGCGGAAACGGGCAAACACGAAAAAGTTTTCGATAAAGATTTCTTCGGATTCTTCGATTTCGATTGGTCTCCGGATTCTAAATGGATCGCGATTAGCGCGAACACGGATAAAAAGGCATTTCTGCATCCTTGGAACGACAGGATTTATCTTCTCGATGTCGCTACGAAAAAACTGCGCGAAATCCCCAATCAAAAAGACGGGAATAAAGGCTCGGTTAAATTTTCACCGGATGGAAAATCCGTCGCTTTCGTAGGTCGAGAAGGACGTAAAGAAGTTTGGGAGGCGAGGAACGTTCATCTTTTCGTTATGGCTATCGCAAGCGGAAAAACTAAAAACTTGACGTCCCATACGGATTATTGCATGCAGGCAATAACTCTAAGCGATGCACGCGAAGCCGCATTCGATGCGAACTTCTCATGGTCACCCGATGGAAAAATCATTTATGCGCAAATCGGTTGGCATGGAGAATCCCATATCGCAGGAATACCCATTTCAGGAAAGGAAATTTATTTCATCACGAAAGGCGAGGCGGAACATATGCTCGGAAATATCAATAAGGATGGGGAGCGTTTCGCCTTACTACGCTCTAATTTCCTGGAACTCCCCGAAGTGCACGCAGGAAGACTAACATCCAAAGAACTCTCGCTAAAAAAAGTCACTCATTTCAACAAAGAACTTTTCGAAGAATTAGAACTTTCCAAACCGAAATCCTACTGGGTCCTTTCGACAGACGATACCAAAGTACAAGTATGGGTGATGCGCCCCCCCAAAGCGAAACCGAACGAAAAAACGCCCGCCGTCCTCGAAATCCATGGTGGACCTCATGCGCAATACGGAACCGTTTTCTTCCACGAGTTTCAATTGTTGGCTGCAAACGGCTACACGGTCTTTTTCAGCAACCCACGCGGAAGCAAAGGATATGGAGAAAAGCATTGCAACGCGATAAAAGGCGAATGGGGAGTAAAAGATTGGGAAGACATCCAAGCTGTCATCCAATTCATGACGAAACAACCCTATGTCAATACGAAAAAAATGGGAGTCATGGGAGGGAGTTATGGAGGCTACATGACGAATTGGGTCATTGGGCATACGAATCAATTTGCAGCTGCTATCACCGACCGATGCGTTTCGAATATGATCAGCATGGCTGGCTCGAGCGATTTCCCCGACGTCCCCGACACTTACTTCAAAGGAGCGCCATGGGATAGACCAGAATCGCTTTGGAATCAAAGCCCTATTGCTTATTTCAAAAATGTAAAAACTCCGACGCTTATTATTCACAGCGAAGGAGACCTGCGGTGCAATATCGAACAAGCGGAACAGGTTTTCAGCGCATTGCAAGTTTTGGGTGTTCCCTCTCGATTCGTGCGCTATCCTTCGACCACGAGTCATGGCATGAGTAGGAGCGGTCCGCCCGACCTTCGCATGCATCGGTTGAAACAAATCCTCGAATGGTGGGGAAAATATTTGAAAGGTCAGCAGAGCAAGAGCGGTCAAGGGTAAAAATAACTGCTTATGCGCTTCCGAAGAATCTATTGGGTAACGGAGCAACTCGACAAAGAAGGCCGGAGCGAAGTGACCGGAGTTTACACGTCAATTCCGGATTTAGTGGAAACTGGAATCAAGATGAAGGATTTTTGTAAAAAAAGAGACGGCTTTCGCATCACATTATGGGCATTAGACACTGATAACCCGCCTTTGTTGGAAATATGCTCACCAGATTTCCACGACGTGGAAGAAAAGTTGAAGCCGTTTATTCAAACAGGCGAAATTACACCTGAAGAAGCAGTCCGACTTGCAGAAACCTTACAGAAATTTCAAATAAAGTAATACAAATTGTTGTTTGTACGAACTTATTTGTGATTACCTAAAGAATTGATTACTCCATAGGCTCGAAACTCACTAAGTTTTTATCGCGCCTTACGGCGCTCCTACAAATCATTTTCATTCGGCTTTTGTCGAAAAAGAACAAAGGTATCGCTGCACCTGAAGCGCTTTTACATTCCTATTTCGCTTTTGTCGAAGGGGTGGTCCCCACTTCGTCCGCTTTCTTTTCAGGAGCAGAACCTAACATCTCGGTAGCAGCATCTTTAAGTTGCTCACGATACGATTCCCATGTTCTTCGCAAATAGGGAGGGAAAACTTTAATTTCTGCTTCGATGATTTTCTGCAAAAGGAGTCTATCGAGTTCGTTTCCGATACCGTCTTGTATCATCAACTGGCGCTTAATCTTCTCTTTCATCGCTGAGGTCAGCGTCATTTTCTGCGCAGGGGTCTTCGATTCCACATAGATCTTCGCGCGTTTTCCTTGATAGTCGAACCAACCGCTGATCTTTCTCTCCGGAGTGCTCTCCGCGGCTTTTCGCAAAGGCGGGCTTAAACGATCTATCGGAACAGGCCGAGGTTCTTGGGAGGTCGCCGGGAAAGAACCGTTCGACAATTTCGCATCGGGGACGATGCTGAATTCGCTCGCTACAGCACCGAAAGTGAGACCTTTCCCCAATGCATCATCTACTTTCTTTTCCATTCCCTTTTCGACTACGATCCATCGGAACTTGACAGTCGCAGGCTGGATGAACTGCTCGGGGTTTTCTTTGACGTACTTATCTACGTCGGCGAGTGTTTTTTCGGGGACACCTCTTGTAACCAACCTCTCCCTGGCAAGTTCTACTAACACTAATCTCCTGATATCGTCCAGAGTGAATCCTTGCTCTTTGAGATTATTGAGCCAATTGGACTGAAGTTGTTCGTTGAATTGGATTTCCTTATCCACATCTGCTTGGGTCGGCATCACCCCCTGGTCTTTTGCGACTTGGAGAAGCGTTTCCTCTTGCATGAGGGAACGGAGAGCCTGGGCACTCAAAGGCTCAGCGACAGGGGCGAGCACCCTTTGACCCCGTATGACTACATATACGTTCGGGAGTGTTTCCAGCCTCTTGAGGTACTGGGCTTCGGTGATCGGGCTGTTGTTGAATTCGGCAACGGGTTTGTCCGAGCCACCACCACAACCTAAAATTGACAAAAAGAACAAAGAAGGCAAAAAAAAGATATAGCGATTCATAGTCGTTCGATTCTCCAAATGCATGAGTTAGAATACCTACTCTCCATCGAGGCAAGCGTTCATTTAAACAGTCCTGACCCCCTGGATTGCTCCCTTCAAAGCCCTGTTATAGAAAAAATCGCGCCTTACGGCGCTCCTACAGGCAGGATGATGCAGTTTTTTTTACGTCGTTATATCGAGGTGATTATCAGAATCCGTGGTAGTTCCGAAATCGGAGTCGAAGGATTGCTCCTCTTCCAAAGAAGGCACTTCTTCAAAAGATTGGTGTTGATTTTGTTTTTTGGGTTTTCGCTTTTCGTGCTGTTTTTCGGGAGCGGAAACCTTTTGACTTATTGCAAGGTATTGCTGGACTCGCTCGATGTCGGGATTCATTTCAGAGGTTCGAGTGTTTACGGGGTTGCGTAGATCCCACCTTGTGTTTGCATATAAGTGCGAATTCGCAACATGGCTTGTGTATGAAGTTGATAAACCCTGCTTTCAGAGACCCCCAGGACTTGGCCAATTTCTTTGAAGGTTAGACCTTCGTAATAGTAGAGTGCAATCACGAGGCGTTCTCTTTCCGGAAGTTTATCGATTCCTTTAGCGAGGATTCTGCGAGCCTCTCTGCCTTCGGCTTCTGCATCCGGTGCGGAATTTTCGTCGATGATTAGTTCAGCGAAGTGGAGATGCTCCTCCGCGTCCGTTCCTGTGAAGATGTCGTCGAGGGAGAGGAGACCTGAGCGCGCTTCTTGTTGATAGAGAATTTGGAGTTCGTCTTGGGTCAATCCCATAAGATCGGCGATTTGTTCATCGGAAGGTGGTTTGCCGTTTTTTGCTTCGTAATCCATTATTGTTCTTTGCAAAGCGCGTATTTTCTCGCGAACGGAGCGAGGCACCCAATCTTCCCCTCGTAACATTTCTAAGACAGCACCTCGTATCAGGGCGATGGCATAGGTTTCGAATTTGACGTCTCGATTGGGGTCGAATTGATCAACTGCCTTTATAAGGCCTATCATTCCTGCACTGATGAGGTCTTCTCGGTCTATGCCGTTGGGGGTGGAGGTGACGACTCTTCCAGTAGTGATTTTTACGAGGTGGGCGAAGTTTTGAATAATTTGGTTTCGTGCTTCTAAATCGCCATTTTCTTTATATGCTTTCCACAATCTTCCTAATTGTTCTCGGGTCAAATTTGTCATATCATCCTCTCATCCCGGTTTAAGCTGCTTTCCGGTCCTTTGTACTTTCTCCCTGAAATTCCGGGGGATCTACCTGATGCTTTTGTGAGATTACCTTGCTAACAAAGAAGGCATACCATACTTGTGTGAGAAGTGAGCCAATGACGAAGGCCATAGATGCGCGCAAGATTGTGCTCCATGGCTCTGCTCGAGCCAATATGGACGCTGTCAGCGCCATCAAAGCGCAAACTAGCCCTATTAGTTTCTCCATCAAAACCAAGTCACCCTTTCGAAGACGAAGGCCCCTCAGGCGGGTTCTCTTTGGGAGTAGCCCATTGACCCTAGTATAGGTTTCGGGATTTCGGGGGGTTTCTTTAGAGTCGAGTCTTAAAGATTTTTATTCCTTAAAATCGCGCCTTACGGCGCTCCTACCTTGCAGTGAACTACCTTGAGCTAAGCATAGACAAGCGCAAGCTTAGTGGACTTTTACTTTTCGCTAGGATCGTGCACGGTGCTTTTGCTTTCGGTTCGCTCTAAAACCATCTTTGCCACAATCGTGCTCGGGACATCACAATATTGAGCGACACGCTCGACGCATCGACCCAAGTTTCTTTCTCCACTCTCGTCGAGTTCTCTTCCATCGAGCGCTTGAGCGACTACGTCTACCAATGCATCCAACAGTCGAGCCTTTTGTTGGGGCAATGATTTATTCGGGACGGCTGCGTATTCACGGCTGAGTTGTTCATATACATCGTCCCAACTGCGCGCAGCCTCCTGCTCGCGCTTCGCCCGTTCTAAATCCTTTTTTCGTATTTTTTCGGCTTCTTGCTGACGCCGTTTGTATGATTCCCAATCATTGATTGTCGCCCCCTCGAGAAGATGAACTTTAATCTTTTTCCCGAGGCGGCGTCCTAACTCTTCCTCCATGATTCGGATCGTTCCCGGTACTTTCAAATAGCCTATCAAGTCCAGGTCTTTGGGTAAGAATCCCAAAACGAAAGTGTCATCTTCGAGTACGATGGGAATGGCGTTGTTAAGGGCAGTCCAAACACTAACACCGGTAACTCTACGTTTGATATCCTCTAAGGAGGCGTTCCAAGCATCGTAAATGTCCATAAAAACTCGCTACTGATTATGGCAAAGTACGTATTCTAAAATAGCGAGATCTAAAATAGCAATGAACCCTTACCTGTTGATAGGACTCGAAGCCACGCAAAAAAGCATTGCGAGGCTTTTCGAGGAGTTTCGTCAAGGCGCTTACGACATTCGTCCCGATCCAAAACGGTTCAGTATGCGAGAAGTGATTGCTCATTTGGCAGACTGGGAACCGATTTTTCGGGAACGAATGAAGACCGCTTTAGATTCCCCTGGAAGTGCTATCGAGGCTTATGACGAAGGTGAAAGGGCTATTCAAGGGGACTATGCCTCGAAGAATCCTCTCGAACAAATAAAAGCATGGGAAGAGGAGCGAAAGAAAACGATTGATTTCCTCAAAAGCATCTCTAAGGAGGATTGGGAAAAAACGGTCGAACATCCCGAGCGAGGAACACTGACCATCGAAGACATCGCACACACGCTCGTTTGTCACGACCTTTACCATCTCGACCAACTCCAAGAGATGCTCGAGGCTTCTAAAGTCGTAGATACTTGGTGAGAGTTATTTTGCAGGCATCCATCAGCTCATCGGATTTCGTGATAAAATTCACAAGCCTCATTTGCCTTATTGAAAGAAAATGAACCCATACGTCGGCATCGTCATTCTTCTCATCGTAGGGGGTCTTCTCTGCGCAATGATGGTGCTCCTGTCGACTCTTTTAGGTCCTAAAAAATCATTGCCATACAAAGAAGCGCCTTACGAATGCGGAGTGATGCCAGAGGGAACTGCAAGACAGCGCTTTCCTATCAAGTTTTATCTTACGGCGATGTTATTTATTCTTTTCGACATCGAAGTGGTGTTTCTTTGGTCGTGGATGACAGTTTTTTTGGACTGGGTAAAAAGCGGAGATCCCGCCGCTACATACAGTTTTTGGGCAGTTTTGCTTTATATGTTCCTTTGGTTTTTAGGCGATGCTTATGTACTGCGTTCTGGCGCATTGAAATGGGAGGAAGCCGTAACATTACATCCAGAAAAGTTAGGCGCAATCGCCGAAACGCCTCTCGAAGAAGACGAAATGGTTTATCCGAAAGAACACGAGAAAGTAGAAATCCCTGTGGGGAAGGCGATTTAAAATGCCGGTTCCTATTTTGAACGGCGAACGTTTAGAAGTCGTTCTCATTCGTGAAGCATTTCCCGATGCAATCCTAAAAGTAAAAGAGTTCCGAGGAGATACTTGGATTTGCATAAAAAGAGAACTTCTTCATGATGTGGTTCAATTTTTAAGAGACTCTCCCGAGTTGGAATATAAATTCTTTTCAGAATGCACATGCGTTGACTATTCCGCTTGGAAACACGAACGTGATCTTCCGGAGCGTTTCGAAGTAATTTACAATTTGTTTTCTTTGAAATATCACTCTCGCATTTTTCTAAAAGTCGGTGCTGACGATGGAATACCCGTGCCATCGCTGATTCCTATTTTCCCCGGAGCGGAATTTCCCGAAAGAGAAATCTGGGACCTTTATGGTGTCGTATTCGAAGGACATCCCAAACTCGAAAGGTTTTTGTTGCCGGATGATTGGGTCGGTTTTCCTCTTCGCAAGGAATTTCCTTTGGGTGGTGAAGACGTAGATTTCGCACAAGGAGAAAAAGGTCCGGCTGTAGAGGATTTGTCTATGCCTCATGCCGGAGAAAGTTTCGAAGGCAAAACTGGTTCGGAGGATGTAAGCGGAAGATAGTTATGTCGGAACAACCTTACATGCCGACAACAGAAACCCACTTCGAAAAAGTGGGGGGGAGCACACTTATTTTGAACATGGGTCCACAACACCCGAGCACGCATGGCGTGCTTCGTGTGGTGCTGGAACTCGAAGGTGAAACCATCGTCAACCTCGAATGCCAAATCGGATATTTGCACACAGGAATGGAGAAAGAGGGAGAGTATCAATCTTATTTGAAATGCGTTACGATGACGGATCGCATGGATTACCTTGCGGCGAACAGCAACAATCTCGCTTTCACTTTAGCAGTAGAAAAGCTTTTAGATATCGAAGTCCCCCCCCGTGGACAAGCGTTGCGCGTCATTCTTTGTGAACTCAGCCGCATAGCGAGCCACCTCGTTTGGTTGGGGACACATGCACTCGATTTAGGAGCGATGACTCCTTTCTTCTGGTGTTTTCGAGAGCGAGAAAAGATTCTCGATATGTTCGAAATGTTTTCGGGAGTGAGGATGATGCCGTCTTGGATAGTACCGGGGGGGCTAAGAGGGGATATGCCCGATGGTTTCGAAGAAAAACTGCGACAATTTTTCAAAGAGTTTCCTCCGGCTCTGGATGAAATCGAAGGATTATTAGTAGAAAATCCGATTTGGATAGAAAGAACGCAGGGAATCGGGGTGTTGTCGGCTGATCAATGCCTGGCTTTAGGACTTTCGGGACCGATATTGCGAGGAAGCGGTATTCCATGGGATATTCGAAAGTCGAATCCTTATTCCGGATACGAAAAATACGATTTCGAGATACCCGTAGGGAAAAACGGCGACGCGTATGATCGTTTCTTAGTGCGTTTAGCAGAAATGCGTCAATCACAGAGAATTTTGGAGCAAGCCATAGATGGTTTGCCATCAGGAGACTATAATAGCAAGGACCGTAAAGTCGTTCCGCCCCCCCGACCGGAATTGGACACTTCGATGGAGTCACTCATCCACCATTTCAAGTTATGGACGGAAGGATTTCATCCGCCGGTGGGGGAGGCTTACGCGGCAGTGGAGGGACCGAAAGGCGAACTGGGATTTTATGTCGTGAGCGACGGGAGCAATCGCCCTTATCGTTTTCACGTAAGACCGAGTTGTTTTATGAACTTGCAAGCGCTGAAACCGATGTGCATCGGAGGGCTGATTGCGGATGTCGTCACGGCCATCGGAAGCATAGACATCGTATTAGGGGAAATCGACAGGTAAAAGAATTATGCGAACTGTACACTCCTTATCGAAATCGGAAAGAGCGAAACCGCCGAAGCCTGAAGAACTGACGCTTCATTTTTCGGAAAAAGCGATAAAGGAATTAGAAACAATCATCACGCATTATCCCGAGAAAAAGGCTGCGATATTGCCGGCACTTTGGATTGCGCAGAGAGAATATGGCGGATTTCTCCCCCCCGAAGCGATAGCAGAGGTCGCATTCCGACTCAATCGAAGTTACGCAGAAATCGAAGGGGTAGCGACTTTCTATACGATGTATCACGTCGGTCATAAACTGGGAAAACATCTGATAGAAGTATGCACATGTTTAACTTGTGCCGTATGCGGAGCCTATCGAATTGCAGATTATCTCAAAGAGAAATTAGGAATAGATTGGGGGGATACCACACCCGATGGCTTATTCACGTTAGAAGAAGTAGAGTGTTTGGACGCATGCGATAGAGCACCAGTGCTTCAAGTAGGAACGGAATATTACGGACCTGTAGATAAAGACGCAATCGATAAACTCATCGAAGATTTGAAAGCGAAAGAGGAGTCTACAGTAATCGAGCTCGCGGATACTTTGGTCTCTTTACATTTTAGGAAGAACGAGGTATCGGGTTCATAGATTAATTCTTGCCAAAAGAATTAATCTCTTGCATAAAACTCTCGATAACGATATCGCGCCTCACGGCGCTCCTACAAGATTGCGATATAACAAGATTGTGATTGAAAAGGAAATCTTTTATAATGTAGTCTAAGAATCGCGCCTTACGGCGCTCCTACATTTATCCTTTACGAACGTTTTTACAAAGAAGATTAATAATGCCAGTCTACGTCGGTTGCTTCTTTCGCGTGGCGCTCGATGAAGGCGCGGCGCTGATCGACCTTATCTCCCATCAAATGCGAAAAGATAGTTTCGGATTCGGTTAAATCGTCCGGGTCGAGAGTGATTCTCAAAAGCACTCTCGTGTTTTTGTTCATCGCGGTTTCTTCGAGTTCTTCCGGTTGCATTTCGCCGAGACCTTTGAAGCGGGTGATTTTCACGTCTTTTTTCTTTATTTTTTTCAGAATCTCGTCTCTTTCCGCTTCGTCACTCGCATAATAACGCTCGTCTTTTCCCGCCTTGATGGAAAAAAGCGGCAATTTCACGAAATATACGCGACCTGCTTGAAGCAGCGGACGCATGTAACGGAAGAAGAACGTCAACAAAAGTGTTCGAATGTGCTCGCCATCTACATCCGCATCGGAGAGGATGACGATCTTGCCATAACGAAGTTTAGTAATATCGAAAGAAGAAACACCATTTTCCTCGCCTTCTTCACCATTACGGCTCACTATGTAATCTATTCCCGTGCCAATCGAAGAAATCAGCGCTTTGACTTCTTCGTTGTCGAGCGCTTTATCGGGTCGCGCACGTTCGACATTGAGAATCTTTCCTCGAATGGGAAGAACGGCTTGAAAACGTCTATCGCGCGCATTCTTCGCTGACCCCCCCGCAGAATCTCCTTCTACGATGAACAACTCCGTGTTTTCGGGGTTTTTATCCGTACAATCGGCGAGTTTTGCGGCGAGTCCATAACTCTCGAGGGCACTGCTACGTCGCACCGCTTCTGCAGCTTTACGAGCCGCCTCTCGAACGCGCTGCTCTTGAATTGCTTTCTCGATGATTTTTCTCGCTACGGAAGGATTTTCATCGAAAAACTCCGAAAGTCCTTCATTCACAATCGAGTTCACGATTCCTTCCACTTCGCTGTTTCCTAATTTCGTTTTCGTTTGACCTTCGAATTGAGGTCGCAGAAGTTTCACTGCGACGACCATCGTCAATCCACCGCGCACATCTTCGCCCAAAAAGTTGGGGTCTTTTTCTTTAAGGAGTCCCATTTTTCGCGCATACTGATTGATAACACGAGTCAAAGCAGTTTTCGCGCCTGTAGCGTGCGTTCCCCCTTCGACTGTATTTATGTTATTAGCGAAGGTCAAGATAGTGTCACGATAACCTGTGTTGTACTGAAGGGCGACTTCACACTCGAGGTCTTCACGCACTCGCTTGAAATAAATCACTTTATGCAAGACTTCGCTCGCCGCATTCAAATCTTCGACTAACGCTTGGATTCCTTTTTTGTAATGGAAAACTTCGTTATCTTCTGGATTCTGTTCGTTGATGAACTCAATGGTTACATTCGGATTCAAATAGGCGAGTTCTCGAATTCTGCTTTTGAAAATACGCGGATCGTATTTAATTTCGCCGAAGATCTCCGGGTCTGGATACCAATGCGTGGTCGTGCCGGTGCGTTTCGAAGTCCCGATGACTTTCACAGGCTCTTCGGGGACTCCTCGACGATATTTCTGATAATAAATCTTTCCGTTCCGTTCTACAGTAACTTCGCACCATTCGGAAAGCGCATTTACGCAGGAGACACCGACACCGTGCAAGCCTCCTGAAACGTGGTAGCCACCCCCCCCGAATTTCGCACCTGCATGCAAGGTGCACATTACGATTTGCAGTGCAGAGACCCCGTATTTTTCATGTATCTCCGTCGGGATACCTCTCCCATTATCCTTGACGGTCAACGAATTGTCCTTATGGAGGATGCAAACGATGCGGTCGCAATGCCCCGCGAGTGCCTCGTCTATCGAGTTGTCTAAAACTTCGTTGAAAAGATGGTGGAGACCGCGTACGCTCGTGTCACCGATGTACATGGCAGGTCTCTGCCGTACCGCCTCCAAGCCTTCCAAAACTTGGATGTTTTCTGCAGTGTATTCCGATTCCACCCGAACAGCGATCGTATCCGAGGGGGGGAGAGGCTTTTCTTGAAGTCGGGTTGCTCGAGTCGGTTGTGTTTTCGCCTCTCCGGATGCGACGCGTTTATCCTCTAATTTCTTATCCTCTAATTGTAAAGAGGGTTGCGTCGGTTTTTCTATGGATACTTTCGAGGTTGGTTTGGATGCTGAAACTTTTTTTGCAACCTGTTTCGTTTGGCGGTTGCCGAGTACTGGTTTCGATGTCTTTGCTGATGGAGTCTTAGATTTCGGTTTGGGTTTAGGTTTTATTTTCGTCTGCTTGGCCTTTAATTTTGCTTGCTTCGTTTTCGCCATATGTTCTTATTTTCACCCTCCGTGGGTCGATAAATATCCTTGTAAAAATTATACCCTATAAACCTTGTCGAAACCCTTATTAATACCTCATGAAAAGGCACTAAAAAACTTCATGATAAAGCCCGAATTCGCTACGATTTACTTCCGAATCCGCCGCCTCCCGGAGTCTCGATTCGGATGGTATCGCCGGCGTTTAAAATCCATGCACCTTTAGAGGGCAAAGACTCCTCTTTCCCCTGCCTGATTAGGACGTTTCTGCCTGGCTTTCCCCCTTCACCCCCCGCGAAACCAGGGGGAGAGACGACCCTTCTATCCGTCATCAGGCTGAGAATGACTCCCTCCTCCAAAACCCGGATTTCTCGAACGACGCCGTCTCCACCTGGCATTTTCCCCTTACCACCCGAACTACTTCTGATGGCATATCGCATCGCTTGTAGCGGGAATTCGACTTCCAATGCCTCTATCGGCGTGTTTCTCGTATTCGTCATATGCGTGTGAATTGCACTTGCACCTCGGCGGCGAGGACCTCCTCCAGCGCCACCCGCAATCGTTTCGTAATACGTCCATTTTTCTGTTCCGAGTGCGAGATTGTTCATCGTGCCTTGACTGCACGCCGGGATTACGTCGGGCAATGCTTTCGATAAAGCCTGTAAACACACATCCACGATTCGCTGACTCGTCTCCGTATTTCCTGCGACTACCGGAGCGGGATACTGCGCATTGACCAATGTCCTGGGTTCGGTAATCACCGTGATGCCCCCCCAGCATCCTCCGTTCGTCGGGGCATCGGGGACTAAACAACGTACGACGTAATAACAAGCAGATTTCGTTACAGCCTCAGTCGCGTTGATTCCGATATCCTGCTGAGGGCCTGTTCCTGTGAAATCGAAAATAATTTTGTCGCCTTCGGTGATTACACGAAGCGCGATTTTTACGAATTGCCCAGGCTTCGGCACGTCTTCTAAAACATCCTCCGCTTCATAAACTCCATTGGGGATTTGCGCTAAGGTTCGCCGAGTGAGCGAATGAGCGTATTCGAGACATTCTTCTACATATTCATCCAAGCGCTCTCCATAGCGTTTCGCGATTTCCTTGAAACGATGTATTCCGACGTGAATGGACGCTCGTTGCGCTTGCAGATCTCCTAACCGTTCATCGGGATTGCGCGTTCTTTCGAGAACACGTTCGATGATTTCTTCGTTCAATTCCGAGGGAGCAATAAGAAAGCCCTCTTCGTGAACGTTTTGCACAGGGGCGAAACTTCCCGGCGCAGCCCCCCCGATATCGGCATGATGTGCCCGAGACGCGACGAATCCTATCGTTTTCCCATCGAGAAATACTGGGGCAATCACCGAGATATCGGGAAGATGCGTGCCCGCAAAAAACGGGTCGTTGGTAATATACATTTTTCCCTCTTCGAGAGGCGGCCCGTCTATGAGCCATTTTTTCATAAGGGTTTCCATCGCCCCAAGATGGACGGGGATATGCGCGGCTTGTGCAATCATTCGCCCGCTTTTATCGAATAAAGCACAAGAATAATCTCGTCGCTCTTTGATATTCGGCGATGAAGAAGTGCGCTCTAAAGCGACACCCATTTCCTCTGCGATGCTGCTCAAGATTTCCGTGTAAAGCGCAACTCGAATCGGATCGAAAGAACGATTTTGCATTTATCTTTTATTGTGATAACAGGATTGTACTCATGTAATTTAATAACAGGATTGTACTCGCGTTCTCGCTCTTCGGTTCGTTCCCTTCTCACATTCCGTAGGAGCGGCGTAAGCCGCGACCAATCATATCAAAATGTAGGAGCGGGGTAAGCCGCGAAAATTTTTTGAAATTGGGGAATCGCGCCTTACAGCGCCCCCACAGAGCTACTAGAAAAAAATCAAGCCTTACGGCGCCCCCTACAGAGCTACTAGAAAAAACTCGCGCCTTACGGCGCTCCTACAGACTATAAAATATATTTCGATAAATCCGTATCCTTCACCAAATCGGAAAGTTTCCGATGTACCCACTCGGCATCGATAACTATTCGTTTTGTCTCTGTATCCGGGGCTTCGAAGAGAATATCTTCCAACAATTTTTCCATTACCGTATGCAGACGTCGAGCGCCGATGTTTTCCGTTCGTAGATTTACTTCATGCGCCATGTGCGCGATTTCGTCAATCGCATCTTCTTGAAACTCGATGAATACACCATCGGCAGCGAGAAGTTGAGCATATTGCTTCGTGAGAGCATTTTTCGGCTCGGTAAGAATTCTGCGCAAATCCTGTTCTCCCAAATCGGTCAACTCCACTCGTATGGGAAGACGACCCTGTAATTCAGGAATTAAATCGCTCGGCTTGCTCACGTTGAACGCTCCTGCGCAAATGAACAAAATATGGTCGGTTCTTACAGGTCCGTATTTCGTAACCACAGTAGAGCCTTCGATGATGGGAAGCAAATCTCTTTGTACACCTTCTCGAGACACATCCGGTCCTACTGTGCTTTCTCTTCCTGCGATTTTGTCAATCTCGTCTAAGAAAACAATTCCAGTTTGTTCTGCGCGTTGAATTGCATCGCGAGTCAACGCAGAGCGGTCAATCATTTTTCGCGCTTCTTCTTCTGTTAGAATTACTTTTGCCTCAGCAACAGGAACTCTTCGAAAGGTAGTTTGTCTTCCGAATGCGTTCGCTAATTGTGCTGATAAATCGAAACCCATTTCCTCCATGCCTTGAGGCGTGAACACTTGCATAAAAGGCGTATGGGCTTCTTCGACTTCGATTTCCACGAGTTCATCGTCCCGAGCGCCGGATTCGATTTGCTCACGAACTTTTCGCTTTTGCCTTTCGTATGCCGCATGAGTGCGTTCCTCGTAGTGCGGTTCTTCTTCTGCAGGAGGGGGGGGAGGCTGAGAAATAGTTGCACCTATCACGCGTTCGAACGCTTGGCGAAAACTATCTTCCGTACGAGTCGTCGTTTCGAATTCTCGAGGAGGTTTTACTAATAGGTCCACGATTCTGTCTATCGCGCGTTTTTCCGCAACTGGACGCACTTCCTCGATTTTTTCGTTTTCGACCAATCGCATCGAAACGTTCACCAAATCGCGAATGATGCTGTCCACATCTCTTCCGACATAGCCGACCTCTGTGAATTTCGTCGCTTCTACTTTGATGAAAGGCGCACGAGCGAGTTGCGCTAAGCGTCTTGCAATTTCTGTCTTCCCCACTCCCGTCGGTCCAATCATGAGAATATTTTTCGGAATGATGTCTTCACGCTGTTCTTTCGGAAGTTTTTGTCTGCGATAACGATTCCTTAATGCGATTGCGACTGCGCGTTTTGCTTCTTCCTGACCCACGATATAGTTGTTTAACTGTGCGACGATTTGTCGTGGAGTCAGATTTTCGATTGGTATTTCCATAACTTTTTTATTTTACCTTGCGTGTATAATAACTTCCGTTATGCCGGAAAAAAGACTTCTTTTAGAGCATTCTGGCGACCCTTCCTATCGAAGCATCGAAGGTTATATTGCGAAAGGTGGATATAGAGCCTTGAAAAAGGCGCTCGGTATGGAACGCCAAGCCGTTATAGACGAAGTCAAAAAAAGCGGGCTTCGAGGAAGAGGAGGTGCAGGATTTCCCACTTGGATTAAATGGAACGGACTTCCGAAAGAAAAAACGAAACCGCATTACGTTCTCTGCAATGCGGACGAAGGTGAGCCGGGAACATTCAAAGACAAAGAACTCATGGAAAACACACCGCATCTCGTCATCGAGGGGATGATTCTCGGCGGATATGCGACTCAAGCCGACGCCGGTTACATCTACATTCGCGGAGAGTTCGTTGACGCTGGGAAAGCGATTCGTAAAGCAGTAGACGAAGCCTATGAAAAAGGATTTTTAGGGAAAAACATTTTAGGTTCTGGATGGGATTACGACATTTTCGTTCACATGGGCGCGGGTTCTTACGAGGTCGGCGAAGAGAGTGCGATGATGAGCAGTCTTATGGGCGAAAGAGGGATGCCGAGGCTTAAATTTCCTCATGTTCCTTTGCCGACGATTGCAGGGCTTTGGGATTGCCCCACGCTGATCAACAATGTGGAAACGTTTGCTACCACTCCCTTCATCATCGAAAACGGGGGGGATTGGTATGCGACGATGGGAGCATCCACGAAAAATTCGAGAGGGACGAAGATTTTCAGCGTTTCTGGGCATGTGAACAAACCCGGGAATTACGAAATCGAATTCGGTATGCCCCTTATGGAATTGCTCGAATTGGCGGGGGGGATGAAAGGAGGAAAATTGAAGGCATGCATTCCTGGCGGCTCTTCCGTGCCGATGATCAATGCCGAGACTTGTGAAAAGGCAATCATCGGATACGAGGAATTGAACGAGGTGGGGACGATGGTCGGTTCAGGGGGTTGTATTTTTCTCAACGAACATACGTGTATCGTTACATTCATTTGGAGAACGTGTTTGTTTTACGCTCGGGAATCTTGCGGTAAATGTACGCCATGCCGGGAAGGGACGAGCTGGCTGGTGCAAGTTTTCGAGCGAATTCGAGAAGGGGGGGGACGTAAAGAGGACATCCAGTTATTGGAAGACATTTGTCGGCAAATTGACGGGCGCTCTCTTTGTGCCTTAGGAGATGCCGCCGCATGGCCTGTGCAAGGCGCTTTGAAAGCCTTTCGGGAAGAGTTCGAATATTACATCGAGCACGGAAGAAGTATCGTGGATACTCCGGAGAGCCGTTTCATGCTGCCGGAAGCACTGATTAAGTTAAGATGAAAAAGTACGCTTACTGAGATAAGGACCTAAACAGACTTTATAGCTTCGTGTTGTGCGGCATGTCGTGAGTTTTCTAACTTCTTTTCAATTCCTCGCACACAGCTGCTGCGAATTCGCTCGTTTTCGCATTGCCCAACAAATCGTATGTTTTAATTCCCTTCACCAAAGTCCTCTCGACTGCCTTTTCGATTCTATCCGCAGCCTCTTCTTCGCCCAAATACCTTAGCATCAAAGTTGCACTCAGGAGTAAAGCGGTGGGATTCACTTTATCTAATCCTGCGTATTTAGGAGCGGAGCCGTGCACGGCTTCGAAAACGGCGCAATCCTTTCCGTAGTTCGCACCGGGAGCCACTCCTAGCCCCCCCATCATTCCCGCAGCCAAATCGCTCACGATGTCGCCGTACATATTCGGTAAAACTAACACATCGTAGTTTCTCCATTTCGTAACCAATTGCATGCAAAGCGCATCTACGATGATGTCGTAACTCTCGATGTCCGGATAATCTTTGGCGACTCTTTGAAACGTACGTAAGAAAAGTCCATCCGCAATTTTTTGGATATTCGCCTTGTGAACGCATGTAACAGCGCGCCTTCGATTTTTTCGCGCGAATTCGAAGGCGGCACGCGTAATTCGCTCCGTCGCTGATTCACTGATTAATTTCACGCCGGCGGCGACGGTGGGGGTAACCATGTATTCGATTTGCGCATAAAGGTCTTCCGTATTCTCACGAAAGATTACGATATCGAGACCCTCGAAAGGAGTTTGGATTCCCGGCAACGCTCTCGCAGGGCGAACGCAAGCATATAAATCCAATTTTTTTCGTAGCGTTACATTCGGACTCACCGAGCCTTTACCAATCGGAGTCGTCATCGGCGCTTTCAATGCGACCCCCACCTCTTTGATCTTTTCTATCGTTCTGTCGGGGATGATCGGCTCTCCCGCTTCGACGCATTTCAAACCTGCATCCAAAGGAATCCAATGGATGTCTACCTTTGCCGCTTCGAGGATTTTCATCACCGCATCGGTGATTTCCGGACCGATGCCGTCACCTCGAATTACGCATACATCGTGTTTCATCGTTCGTTTCTAATTCTTTTCATAATTGCAAAGCAAATCTTATTTCGAAAGGAGTTCAGTTCTCTAATAGGGCTGGCTGTATAATTTTTCTCCTTCCTTTGCGAATAACTTTTGCGCTTTCACCCACTTGAAGTTATTGCGTGCGAGTGTTTGAAGAAGCGCCTCGATGTCTGCATCGCTAACATTTTCCCCTTCATAACGACACTGCATTAAATCGGTCATCTCCGTTTCAGGAGGCGGACCTGGAAAAACCCGCATGCCTCGATTCGAAATAAAAACTAATTTCAAAGTGCCATGTTCAAGTGGCGCATCGGGAATTTTCTCACTTTGCAAATAGACATCTACTCCGACAAGTTGAAACATATTTTTTTCGTTATGCCTCGACAACTTTCGCCAAGGCTAAGATTTCCCTCCAGGGCAAAAAGGATTATACGAAACTCAGCGTTCGAAAGTCAAATTCGGGCTTTTTTTGTATGTCCGTTTCAACACTTTGCTCGGGAATTATCGAATTTCTAAACCTTCGGAAATATCCTCCCCTGCCACAACTGCGGTAGTTCGAACGTCTGGAACTAAAGCATGGATGCTTTACGTTATTGGTTGACTACACCCACACACCAAAACCTCTTCCCTGTCTGGCAAGTAAGGGAAACAGTACAGGCAGCCATGATTTTTGCCGATTCTTGGATAGAGAGGTTTATCCCGCTGGAGGGAAACCAAGACAACGTCATGCTTCATTTAGCGAATCTATCTGAGTTCGGTGGAAACGAAGTAGCCGCAAGAAAACGGCTCGAACCAGATTTCGAGGGTCAAAGGTTGCTTCGGGGGAAGGACCTAGGTAGAGCTGACTCCTTACAAATGAGTACAACCCGCACATATACTCGGAAACACAGTGGGACAATTCGGCATCTGATAAGTAGAGAACAAAAATTCCGCTCTCATTTCGCGGAAAAACGACCCGCGAAAGAACGGAATTCTCTAAAAAAACGCGAAGATCGCGAGATTCTCGGCCTGGAAAACGGCGATCGCAGCCTTGAATGGCTAAGAACCGGAGTACTCATGAAATTCGTGCCTGAGAAGATACGGGAAGTAGGCATGCTGTTGACGTTGGTGCAATGTCGCGAGGGAAATTCCCCTTCGACGAACCCACAAAGCGCAAAACTTTCGGGCGAGTCGGGCCTTAGGGCAGCGCAAACACCTATGGAACGGGTAAACGTTAATTGTATTAGGAGTATCCTCAACGCTCCTTAAAGAAGATAAAGCAATGTGGCAGAGATTTACTGAACGAGCAAGAAAAGTAGTCTTCTACGCTCAAGAAGAAGCGCAGAGGTTCGGAGAAGGTTATGTCAGTACTGAACATCTGTTGTTAGGACTTGTGCGAGAGCAAGACAGCGTGGCAGCCCGCGTATTAGAAAAACTCGGTGTGAGCTTGTCGAAAATTCGCGCTGAGGTAGAGAAACAACTCCCTCGAGGCGAGCACAAACCCGTATCCGAGATGACCCTCACGCCTCGCGCGAAGCGCGTGATTGATTTAGCTTACGAAGAAGCGCGTCTTCTCAACAACAATTACATCGGCACAGAGCATCTCCTTCTCGGGCTCATCCGCGAAGGTGATGGCTTAGCAGGACGCGTTTTAGCGAAATTGGGCGTAGAGTTGGAGCGCGCCCGTCGAGAAGTGATGAACTTGCAAGACAGCGAGGCTCCCGCACGCACCGGGCGCTCTCATCGTTCCCAAACACAGACCCTCGACGAATTCGGTCGCGACCTGACAGAACTTGCTCGTCAAGGCAAGCTCGACCCGGTAATCGGGCGTCACACGGAAATCGAGCGTGTGATGCAGATTTTGAGCAGACGCACGAAAAACAACCCGTGCTTGATTGGAGAACCAGGCGTCGGTAAAACCGCTATTGCCGAAGGTCTTGCTCAACGAATCGTTGCGGGCGACGTTCCCGACCAAATCAAAGACAAACGCATTGTCGCTCTCGACCTTGCTGCTTTGGTCGCAGGAACGAAATATCGCGGTGAATTCGAAGAACGAATGAAACGCGTTATGGACGAAGTTCGCAAAGCGGATGGCGAGGTCATTCTCTTTGTGGACGAGTTACACACGCTTGTTGGGGCTGGCGCCGCAGAAGGCGCGATCGATGCTTCGAACATCATGAAACCGGCTCTGGCAAGGGGTGAACTCCAATGCATTGGGGCGACGACTCAAGACGAATTCCGTAAATACATCGAAAGAGACCCTGCCCTTGAGCGTCGCTTCCAGCCCGTAATGGTTCGTGAGCCCAGCGAAGAAGAGGCAGTAGAAATTTTGAAAGGGCTTCGCGATCGCTACGAAGCGCATCACAAAGTGCATATTCAAAACGACGCTTTGGTTTCCGCGGTTCAACTATCCATGCGGTATATCAGCGATAGAGCGCTTCCTGACAAAGCGATTGACTTGGTAGACGAAGCGGCAAGCCGCGCGCGGCTAATGCTCACTCTTCCTCCGTTAGATATCCGTCAAGACCGTCAGATGCTCGAGCGATTACGCCAAGAGCATGAAGCACTCTCTCGCCGCCAGGATTTAGACGGACGTTTAGAGCAACTTCAGCAACAAATTGAATTGCTCGATAAAAACCTCAAAGAACGAGAAGAGCAATGGAAAGCGCTTCCTAAAGAAGAACCAGTCGTTACAGAACACGAGATTGCACAAATCGTTCAATCTTGGACTGGCATTCCTGTAACTCGATTAGTGGAAGCGGAAAGCCAGAAACTCTTGCGCATGGAAGAGGAACTGCGCAAGCGTATCGTCGGTCAACACGACGCGGTGAGCGCCGTATCTCGAGCCGTGCGTCGTGCCCGAAGCGGTATGAAAGACCCGAAACGACCGATGGGTAGTTTCTTCTTCCTCGGACCGACGGGTGTTGGAAAAACCGAAATGGCACGAGCTCTTGCGGAATTCCTTTTCGAAAACGAATCTAACCTCGTGCGCGTGGATATGTCCGAATACATGGAACGCTTCTCGGTTAGCCGATTGATTGGAGCGCCTCCCGGATATGTCGGTCACGAAGAAGGCGGACAATTAACCGAAGCGGTGAGACGTAATCCGTATTGCGTCGTACTTCTCGATGAAATCGAAAAGGCGCATCCGGACGTGTTCAACATCCTATTGCAAATTTTAGAAGATGGACGTCTGACGGATTCACAAGGCAGAGTGGTTGATTTCCGCAATACGGTACTCATCATGACGTCGAACGTCGGTGTCCGCTCGATTGACGAAGAGCGCGCGATTGGATTCCGCGAAGCGCGGATAGACCCCAATGATCCGAAAGCATACGAATCTATGAGAAACAAAATGCTTTCGGAGATGCGCAAACTCTTCCGTCCGGAATTTCTCAACCGTGTAGACGAAGTTATCGTGTTCCATCACTTGAGCCGCGAAGACCTCTTGCAAATCGTGGACTTGCAAATTGCACGCGTGAACAAGCAAGGAGAAAGAATGCATATGAAGGTCGAAATCACGGATGCGGTTCGAGAGATGCTCGCTCGCGAAGGGTATCAGCCCGACATGGGTGCTCGCCCGCTTCGTCGTGCGGTTCAAAGATACATCGAAGACCCGTTGAGCGAAGAGATTCTTTTGGGTCGCTTCAGCGAAGGTGACCATGTCTTGGTAGACCTCGATGAAACCGGACACGTCATCTTTCGTAAGGCTAGCGGAACCGAAGCAGGTCCTCGAGAAGCAGAAACCGTAAGCCCGAATTAAAACAAGTAGGGTTTCAGAGAAAAATAAGCTCCGTTTAGGATGTAGATCGTCAACATCCTAAAAGGCGGATGTTTGTATCTGATTAATCACTTCGTTTCTTTCGTATATTCCGCGACGACGATCGAACGGATTCCGCCACGTGTGTTGAATTCCCCGATGACTTTTGCAGTTCGTGGTTGACAGACTGCAACGATGTCGTCCAATATTTGATTGACGACGGCTTCGTAATACACTCCACGATTTCGATAACTTTGATAATACAATTTCAGCGATTTCAATTCGATGCAAAGTTTATCGGGTGTGTAACGCAAAATCATCGTTGCGAAATCGGGTTGGCCAGTGCGAGGGCAGACACTCGTAAACTCCGAAGTGATATGCTCGATAAGATAATCTCTTTCCGGTTTCGGATTTTCGAAAGTTTCTAAAATTTCTCGACTCATAACTTATCGCGCTTTTTTCTCCGTTCTTAATTTTGATATTATTGCGCCTCACGGCGACTCTTATTTTTTTATATCATCGCGCCTTACGGCGCTCCTACTTTTTGATGTTGCCTATCGCGGCTCACGCCGCTCCTACATTTTTATATTGTCGCGACTTACGCCGCACCTACATTGCTTCTACATTATGTTCTAAAAAGCAATATCGAGTACACTTCATCGCCGATGCTTCGTCTTTGGGAATGGGACAAAGAGGTCTTCGACTTTATCAATCAGGGGTTGAGATCGCCTTGGGCAGATGCATTTTTTCGTTTTTTCACGTGGTTGGGGTTGGGGTGGGTTCAAATAGGTATCCTTTTACTCATTTGGTTAAAAGAGGAAAAACTGCGGGAGAGCATGATGACGTGTTTTATAGGATGGAGCATAGCATCCGTCATCACGCACACATTGAAATTCACGATAGATCGCGTTCGACCTAGTACTCTCCTCCACGCATTCGTCGCTCAGGACGAAAAGATCCTCATCTATAGTTTTCCGAGTGGACACACTGCAACATCGTTTGCTATTGCGTGTGCTTTGGCATTATCGCTACCGAAACATCGGCTACTCGTGTCTTCGATTGCCTTTGTTGTGGCATTTCTCGTGGGTGTTTCTCGCATTTACCGCGGAGTCCACTGGCCAACGGACATCATTGCGAGTGCTCTTCTCGGTTTTTCGAGCGGAATACTCGCGCATCTCCTGATGAACAACTGGAAAGAGCGAAGAGCGCGACTCGCAGGGGGGGCTGAAAAATGATTCCTGTTCTCTTGCTGTGCTTTCTCGAGATGAATGAACCAATACCCATCGAACCAGCGAGTATTTTCATCAAAGAGCAACAAGTTCCGACGAAAGTGAAACAAATTTCCCAAAGCACTTACCTCCTCAATACACAAGATGTAAAGGTAAAAGTGAAAAAGGGGGGTTCCAAGAACACTTGGACGTTTACCATCGAGCCGAAACAGGAAATCACGATTTCTTTTAGGATACGGAGTCGAGTGCGTCCTATAAGAGTGAATCGTAATGAAGACCATCGCGTATTACAATTCGGAATAGGAGACGCAACGAGCCGTCTCAACGACGCATTCCTAATCGAAAAAAAGAAAAAAATACTACACTTCAGCGAAGCCTCTGTCGTTTTACACGGTGGAACGAGTTATGGCGCTGCAATCGTTTCCTTTTCGAAATTCTCTCCGCAACTTCGCGTGCAAATTTCCGAACTAGAAACTTTCACGAAAAACGCAGACATCCAAGCCTTAGAAATACGAAATAAAGAAGAGTTTTCGCAATTTACAGAACTCGTGAAGTCTCTGAGGCAGACGAACGCACAAAAACCGACTCTTGTTTTTCGCAATGAGCAATACGAAGAAAGCGTGCGTATAAGGTGGTCGAGTTTAGCAACTGCAACGGGTATGAACGTGACCGCAGAAGAAGGTTTTTCTCATCGAGACTCTTTAGATTTGATTAAGCCAGTTTCCGATGTATGGACGATGGATTACGGCAGTGTTTCGTCACTCCCGGAAATTTTAGTGACTCATGTCGTAACACCGACTAAAACTCGTTATTCAGTGGTAACGATTTTCAATTACATGGACTATCCTCGGACGGTTTTTTTCGGATTCAACGAAATAGGACTCGACCCGAGAGTCGGTTACGCTTGCTTCGATTTTTGGAAGGTGCAATATCTGGGAGAGGTTGCAGGAAAATTGGGAGTGACCCTTCCTCCTTTATCTTCGCGTTTACTGCTCATCCGCCGAGGGAGCGAAGTTCCTCAAATTTTGGGGACCTCGGCACACGCTTTAGGGGAAATAGGGGCTGGGTTGGACACGTCTTGGAATTCCGAGACGAAAACATTATCCGGAAAAATCACCCTTCCCGAGAACCGAAGTATAAGCGTTTATCTTTCGCATGCACTTCGAGAAGAGATATTCGAAAGTGCAGAAGCGAGTTGCGACGGGGGGGAAGCCACGGTTTCTCAAAATCGAGGGTTCTTTCGCTTACAATTGCGCACCGAGAAAGGAGGGGAATCTCATTGGAAAGTACGTTTTACCGGAAAGAAAACGACACCCGAGCCAAGCGGACAAGAGATTGCGGTTTCCGTAATTTCGCCCTGGATGAGTAGCATTCGCAGAAAACATCCAGAAGACACAAACGCAGGGTATTTCGTTTTCCGTAACGATTCCTTAGTTGCGTATTTCGGGGATTCAGAGATTTACGATGCAGAATTAGAGCCGGACACTCTTTATCGTTATGCTGTGTTTCCTGTGGACTTTTACGGCGGGCTAGGAACTCCGGTCGAATTTATCGTGCGTACGCCGAATGCAAGGGACTCGATGATTTTCGATACTCCTATGGAAAGATGGACAGGCATTTCACCTCCACTTCCCGAAAAATCGAGAGGGGGGGGAGCAATAAGCGTAAACGAAAAGAGAGTTTATGGGTTGAGCATGAGCATTCCTAGCGAAGGCACTTTTCGAATTTCGAGGGCATTCGAGCAATTCGAAGGCACTGTCGCATTGGAAGACGGTTCAGACGAATCGGTCGAGGCCGAATTCGTGATTTTGGGTGACGGTAAAGAGATATGGCGGAGTAAGAGTTTGAAGAAAGGCTTACAAGAGAATTTTTCCATACCGCTTTCGCAGATCTATCACTTGACGCTTCGCGTGGAGAAAAAGAGTGGAAGCGGAAAAGCGTATGCGGCTTGGATTAACCCTGTTCTAAAGGCAAAGCGTCCGTAAGCATCGCTTGCATTAAATCCGTGCGAAGAACAACGCCCACGAGTTTTTCGTCGCGCACGACCGGAAGAATCGTTAAACCTTTCGTCAGCATGAGATGCAAGGCTTCCGAGATTTCTAAATTGTCGTTTGCGGTAATCGGCTCAGATGTAGCATATATCAAGGCTTTGGTAGGAGAAAGACCGGTTACATCTCCCTTCGCCATCACCGCACGTGAAAGGTCCCCTTCGGTGATTACTGCGCAAGGCTTTTTATCAGAATCCACGAAAACCAATGCGGGGAATTGGTAAATATCCATTTTGTCCACGGCGTCTCGAAAAGTAGAATCGAGCGTAAGCGTGGGAATATGAACATGCATGACTTCGCTGAGAGTCATGAAATCAATATACCGTTTGTAGAGAACTCTAAGAAAACGAAACGCCTTTCTGCCAAGCGTTTCTCACCGAGCGCAAGGCTTCGAGATAGTTTTCGAACCCTTCGCTCAAGCGTCTGAATAACCATGCTTCCCTGCTGAACTCACCATAATCGAAAGTGCTTACGATGTAATAGCTCGATTTACCGAGTGCGATCGTATCTAACAATCCTAAGAGCGCTCCACGTTTTTGGAACAGTCGTTTTTGTTCGGGAAAAAGTCCTTCCCAAAACATTACGAAATCTCCGATATGCTTATGAACTTCCCTTTCCCGTTCGAAACTATCCGCACCATAACGAATGTCTCCCGCATAAATCATCGCGAGCAAATCATCTAATGGGCCATAGGGAGTTTCGAGGTTGGATGCCTCTATGTGAGCGAAGTCCACTAAGAGATGGGCAAGATAGTCCTCGACGTCTTGCTCGTGAACTCCGAGCACTTTGTCGAAACTTCCGTAGATCGCTTCGCGAAGAAACTTCCGCAAAGGATGACGTTCGCTAATTTTTCGACGTTTCATAATCCGACCGGTAGTTAAAAGGTTTTTTCCCTATATGCCAATAATCTCACCGTAGTTTTTTTACTGGGTATTCGGCATAAGCAACTTTTCATTAGTAGGCTTACACCTTATTAGTTCTGCTTCGAGAAAACGGGGTTACTCTCGAAGAAATGCATTTCCAGTGTTAATATCTACGAGTTTCATGCCAAAACAGGTTCTTAAAAATTCGAGAAAATGCATCCTGCACACAAGCCAACAAGAGGGGATAGTTTCTTTAAATAAGCCCCAGGTCTTCTTCGAACCCAGCCATTACGTTCATCATATGAATCATTTGTGCGCAGCCCGCCTTGCCGTGAATACTCGAAACGACCTCGGAGCGGAGGGCGGCCGTTTCTTGTGATGAAAACTCCATATCGAGTGAAAGCGTATACACGGCAAAGGGTTTGCCCTTCGTAAGGGCAACCAGATCATCGCCCGGAGATGCTTCTCTCACGAAGAACGACCTACCGTAAACTTCTTCGTAGAGGTCGTCGATATCCTGCGGATTTTGCGGAGTTCGAATTGTCGCTGTAACGAGCGCTTTTATACATTCGTCGAGTTCTTCTTTTCTGCACGCGACTGTCACCCCCTTATCCCATCCTAATCTTTCGAGCGCTTGTTCGACCTCCGACAGTCCCTCTTCGAAAGAGAACAAGACAGACGGCTTTTCAACGAGGATTCCGGCACGAATCAAAGGGTTCAGCGCAATCAGCGCGAGCGTCGCAGCAGGACCCGGGCAAGAGGTCCGGTCAGCGCACACCAAGGGGTTGTTGTCCATGATTTCGATAAGTCCGTAAGGGCCATCCACTTCCGGATGCCCGAACAAAACCTCCCGCACCCATCCACGGCGTTCGAAACGGATATAAGGTTCTTTTTCGACCGTGAACTCCACTAAATGTACGCCAGGATGTCGTTCAAGATATCCTTTCAATTCAGCAGGTCCTTTTGCTGTAACTTCAATTACTTCCATCGTCTATTTTTGAATACGAACGAAATTTTGATTACTAACGAAAAAGGCCGTATACTCGCGGCGCGGCATCAATGCTGTTCATCCCCAAGAAAACTTTCCGAAGAAATCGGTTACTACGAACCATACTCTTTCTATAAATACCGCAAGTCGTGTCATTACTGTGTTCCCGAAATACGCCCCGAAGCCCACCATAAGCCAGAATCGCCCGATTCGCGTCGAGACTTTCATCACCGGATGTTTTTGGTCAAAACTAAAAAAGAAAAATAGCAACACCGTGAAAAGGACGAGGAGAAATAGAGTGTTATTGATAGAAGCTCCTATATCCGCACTGCTTTCCTGAATTACGATGGGGCTTTTAAATGAACTCGTAATCAAGGGCATTTGCTGAGTGAATTGATTACGAATCGTTTGGCCTGCGCTTGCGCCCATCACTGCACCCAACGCCAATCGCATAAGCCATTCCGTACGTTTGAAATAGAGTCCATACCAACAGAGCCCCAAAGCGAGCGCCGCAAAGCCGTAAATAATCCCTCCTATTGCTCCTGTCGCAAAACTTTCGAGCCACGGGTCCCACCATTTCGGTTTCAGGAATTCGAACCAACTCGCAGCGAATGCAAAGCCGATCGTCAATCCGAGAAGGATATGCTCTCCGAGGCGATAGAGAGGATTTTCTTTCCACAACAGCGACAAGATGGCTATGACACAAAAAGCCGCAATCCAAATGTCATAAGGAGGGGTTTGCAAAGCGGCAATCATACTACGTAGTGGTAATCCTTTTTTTCGCCCATTGTCCTAAATTTCCGAGAAGTATTCCTAAAAGTAAGAGCATATGCCCGGCGGATTGCCCTAATAAAAAACGTGTTCCGAACTCTGAGACTCCCATTTGTTGTTCGTATTCTCCCCCCCCTCTGCTTCCGACGAGCATCCCTTTTATCGTCCCTGCGTCCAAAAAAGGATATAGGGGGGTGGAGGATATCCCGGTGCATCCGACGAGATAAGGAGTGCGTGCAGCCTCGACGAAATAGGTTAGATATTCGCGATACTCCGTATAAGCGATGCTGATGACAGCGCCCCAATCTTCAGCGACTCGAACGTTTTTCAACCACGAGTATTTTTGGGGGGGCACTCCTCTATCGTCTGTTTGCACTTGTGCAACGAAATCACGACTCAAACCTTCGATGGAAATCCCTTTCGGGTCGGCAAGTTTAAAACCGACTGCAATCCAATCCTTGCCATATTCTTTTCCGTACTCTTTCGATATCCTTTCCAGTTCGGGTTCATAGAATTGTCTGCCTGTAGGGATACCACTTATGACCACGAAACGAAGATTCTTTCGGAAGAGATGGCGAACGACTGCACGGAATTGCGCGCGCAGTTCCCCTATCGTTCCATGGTCCCAATCGCTGTGCAATAAAACCGGTTTTCGTCCATCCAGAGATTCGATGGTCTGATAAAATCGTTCCGCTTCGGGGCTAAGACGCAAGCGTATAGGGACTCTGAGAAAAGCCGACAAAACGACGGATGACAAAAGGAGAAAATAGAACCACCGGACATCCAAGCGGTCGAGTTTCGCAAGCACATTCAGCATCCACGCGATTTTGTGTCATTCCATAAGGCTTTTGCACGAAAGAAGCAGGGGAGAACTCCTTCGAACGGCAAAACACGCCTATAATTCACCAGTAAGTGGAACAGGAACGTAAAAAACCCATCTCCGAGATCCGTAAAGAAATAGACGACGTAGACGAGGAGATATTGAAACTGCTCAACCGTAGGGCAGAACTCGCACTCGAAATAGGTCGCATCAAAAGAAGCGATGCGAAGCCCTATTACACTCCCGAACGAGAAAGACAAATTTACGAGAGACTTCTTCGCTTGAGCCGCGGTCCTTTGCAAAAGAGTCAGATCCAAGCGGTATTTCGTGAAATCATTAGCGCGGTACGAAGCCTCGAAAAGCATTTGGTAGTTTGTTATTTAGGACCCGAAGGAAGCCTCAGCCACAGCGCGGCTTTGAAGCAGTTCGGAGATTCTGTCGAGTGCGTGGCATGCACAACGATAGAGGAAGCATTTCGCGCAGTCGAAAACGGAAAGGCGGATTACGCAGTTGCACCTGTGGAAAACTCGGTTTCTGGAATGGTGCCAGAGACTTTAGACATGTTTCCTCAAACGAATGTAAAAATTTGCGGGGAGGTTTATCTCCCTGTTTCTCACCATCTGCTCTCGCGTTCTCCTCAAAAGAAAATCAAACGTGTTTATGCTCAGCCGCAAACCATCGAGGAATGTCGTACATGGCTACGAACACATCTACCTCATGTGGAAATCATAGAGACTGCTTCCGTCCATCGTGCATCGGAACATGCAACCAGAGAGCGCAACGCTGGTGCCATAGGTAATAAATTCGACGCAGAAAGGACAGGGCTTAGAGTGGTCGCTGAACATATCGAAGATAACCCTCATGGAAGAACGCGTTTCCTCGTAGTCGGTTATAACGAACCAGCCCCCACCGGAAACGACAAAACCTCGTTAATGTTCAATTTGAGAAATCGCCCAGGAGAGTTGTATCGCGCCTTGGGAGCGTTCAACCGCCACAAAGTCAACATCATGGTGATCGAAAGCCGACCTGCTAAACGCGCATCATTCGAATATATATTTTACGTAGACTGCGCAGGACACCACACCGACGAGCATTTATCCAAAGCCATCCAAAGCCTAAAAAAATATGCCTTAGAGTGTGTGGTTTTAGGGAGTTATCCTATCGCACTCGACGCCGAATCGCCTTAACCCGTCCTTCTTAAATGCATCGAATTCATGAGGTGTTACGTATACACTTTTAAGGAGGCAAACTATGAATTTCGCGCTACTCATTTTGCGTATCGCTCTCGGCGTTATCATGGTAGCTCACGGGGCACAAAAACTCGGATGGATCGCGGGGGGTGCCGGGTCCCTCGCCGGTACGGTCGAATTTTTCCAGAACACATGGAACATCCCCCCGTTTTTGACGTACTGCAATGTCGCGGCAGAGTTTTTAGGTGGTCTCGGTGTCCTTGTAGGGTTATTAGGAAGGATTGCAGCAGCGGCAGTTGCAATCAATATGATTGTCGCAATATTCGTTGAACACTGGCCGAAGTTTTTCAATTCCGAAGGGGGATTCGAATTTCCCATGAGCCTCTTTGCGATTGCCCTTGCATTACTGATTACTGGTATGGGTCAGTATTCGCTCGATGCAGTTATCGCAAAAGGAAAGAAACAAGCGACGTAACAAAAACAGGTTTCAAGTCAATTTTCGTAGAAGAATACATTTCTAAAGTTTGGGAGTGTGAAAACTCCTTATTTAAAAAACTTTCTTTCTAATCTTCGCACATTGCGAAACTAACTTATTTATGATCAAATTATATATAACGCGAGTCTTCGCCTTATGGGGAGTCGTGATGATTACTATCGGTTGTGCTTCAATAACCCATCACGAGCAAAATCCTATAGGAAATGATAAAAACATAGAAATAACGATTGCAGCGAATACCGACTTATCGAACGTTCTTAAACGATTGTCCAAGGAATACGAAGCAGAAAATAAAAAGGTAAAAGTGCATCTCGTATTTGCGGCGAGCGGTGATTTACGGAACCGAGCGAAAAGCGATGCTCCCTTCGATGCACTCATTGTGGCTTCTCCTGAATATTTGCGCGATTTAAAGATCGTTGGAAAACCAGTCGCTCTGGCATATGGAAGATTGGCAATCTACGGAGATAACCCCCCCGCTTCTCTCGACGAATTGGAAGATTTTCGAGGAACTTTGCTCATCGCGAATCCCGAAACTTCTCCCTACGGAGAATTGGCTGAAAAGTTGCTAAAAGCGAAACTTTGGTACGAAAAAATAAAAAAGCGAATCATTCTTGCAAACAATGTGCGGGATGCGAAACTCGAAGTAGACCAAGGAAAAGCGAGCCTCGGTTTGATAAGCCTCACGCAAGCGTTGGAAGGACAGAAAAACTATTCCCTCATCGAAACTCCTTTGCGAATCACGATAACCGGTGTCGCATTGAAGACAGGCGAAGGAGAAGCGTTTTTGAAATGGCTGACGCAGCCAAAACAACAAGGTGTCTTCACGCAATACGGCTTAAGCCCTGCGCATATTGCCGAAGTGCATCGCCCGAAAGGAATCGTCAAGTAAGCCTTGCTCGGCTTTTTTATTGCCGAGAGCAAAGCATACGAAAAATGAAAAGTGATGGATTACTGTCTGCCGTATCACTTTCAGAGCATTTTTTTCGCAAATTATAGGGGAAATTCGACAACGACGCGAGAGCAAACGGGTAGAACATTCACATGTTCGGTTTACTATTATTGTCTTGGAGCACATTGCAGCAAAGCGACGCATTGGAGCACGTTTATCGAGCTCACGAGTCACTCAACGAATGTGCCATTCGAGTTGCCGTAGAGGCAAAATCCGATGTCGGTTCGACTTCTTTCGAATACGAAATATGGAGAGCAGCGGAGGGCAAATTTCGCATCGATCTGAACACACCCGCAGAGGAAGGAACAATAAAACTAACGATTTTAGGGGATGCGAATCGCGTTTTCGTTTATTCACCCAAAGACAATCAATATAACGAATCAGCGAGGAAAACGAACGACGACGTGATGAGTCATGTAAGTCTACTTTTAGGGGGGGCGGACCCATTTATGGAAGTGTATCTCGAACCGAAACGAGGTTTGAAAAAGTTCTTGGGAAATTTCATCGGAGTGAAACCGTTTCGAGTTTCCGAAGAGAAAGAGGATGAACAGGTTTTCGTCACGGAAAGCGAACGTTCCGAGAGAGAATTGAAACTACTCTTGCGAACGGATGCAAAGACTCATCTTCTGAAAAGTTTCGAACTCGAAGTCGGAAAAAACTTAGGGGCGAAATGGACAGTTTCCCCGAATTCCGTGCCTACGGGAGAGGCGTTGCAGTTCGAAATTCCGAAAGATGCAAAACGTATCGAGGCTAAAAACGAACCGACGAAAATAGAAGTCGGACCACAACCCATCAAGATAGAATCCGAAGAAGCACGCGCGGTAATCGACCGCTCTCGAAAAGCCTACGAAGGAATGAAAAGTGTATATTTTCATTCTCTTGCGAAATTGACGAGTGAAGGAAACACACAAACACGTCTTACGAATTGCTGGTGGGAAAAAGGGGGGCGACTTCGCTATGCTGTCTCCATTCAAAACTCTAACCGTTCTTTCGAAGCGTTTTACGATAATAAAACGCTCACCGCTTACTATCGCACGCGAAAACAAGCATACAAAGGTAACGTTTCCAGGAAAGGATTGATGAGCAAATTAGATTCCGTAGATGCGGAATTCGAGCCTCTCGTGATTTCCCTGATCAAAGGCGAAAACTATTGGGAACGCTTCGAATCTCCCGGTGCAGTGCTTCGATTGCTACCCGAATCCGTAAGCATCGGCAACGAGGTTTGCAATGTCATCGAAGCAAAAACCACGGAATCTTTCAAGGCTTTGATTTATATTCGGGAGAAAGATGGACTCATTTTGCGTATTGACAGAAATTTGGAAGTCGGAAAAGTCGTTCCTTATCAGGAGAC
This sequence comes from Fimbriimonadales bacterium, assembly GCA_035559795.1. NCBI lineage: Bacteria > Bacillati > Armatimonadota > Fimbriimonadia > Fimbriimonadales > Fimbriimonadales bacterium. Next base: position 127,635 of record DATMAR010000003.1, read on the forward strand.
GGTCACTTACGAATATAAATATATCAATAAGCCGATTCCTTCGAGTGCATGGAAAATGGACATTCCGAAGGGAATCAAGGTATCGGAGTTTCCCAAGAAGCGGTAGAGTATTTTTTATGACCTCTTCCTTAAAGGTTCCCCCTGCTTCGCAAGGGGAACTAGAGTTGTTATATTGCTAACAATAGAATTTATTATTAGCGATAGAATTTTTGTAAAGGCGTCTTTATCGCGCGATTCACATCTTTTCAGGTGCACTGATTCCTAAAAGATGAAAAGTAGCTCGCAATGCGTGGCGAGTCGCCACACAAAGTGCTAAGCGCGCTTTCGTGGTATCGAGGTCGCTCGGATTGATCACTCTGCATTTGTCATAAAAATTGTGATAATCGCGCGCTAATTCCAGAGCATAAGTCGTCAAGCGGTGAACGCCTCTATCTTGCACGCAACGTTCGATTTCATAGGGCAAATCCCAAATTCTTTTAACCAATTTGCGTTCTGCTTCGTGAGTTAATTCCTTCAGAGCCTTCGGGTCGGGAGCAAAGCCCGCTTCACGTGCCTTCGCCAACACAGAACAAATACGCGCATGCGCATACTGCACGTAATAAACAGGATTTCTTTCGCTATGCTCTGCCGCGAGGTCCAAATCGAAATCCATATGCGCATCGTGAGAACGCATGAGATAGAAGAACCGTGCCACGTCAACACCTACATTTTCAATCAATTCTCTTAAAGGCACTAAATCTCCCGAGCGTTTCGACATGGGAACGATAAGGCCATCTTTCAAGAAGCGCACCATTTGGGTGATGATAATTTCTAAACGATCTGCGCAATAACCGAGCGCTTGCACTGCCGCTTTCGTTCTGGCGATATACCCATGATGGTCAGCCCCCCAAACATTGATCAAATGATCGAACCCGCGGTCGAATTTATTTTTATGATAAGCAACGTCGCTCGCGATGTATGTTTTTTGACCATCCGCTCGAACCAACACTCGGTCTTTATCGTCTCCGAAAGCAGTGCTTTTCAGCCATAGCGCTCCTTCCTTCTCGTAGGCATATCCGCGTTGCTTGAGAAGTTCGATTGCTCTATCCACTTCACCACTATCATAAAGTTGCTGTTCGCTGAACCATGTGTCGAATTTCACTCCGAAATCTTCTAAGTCCTTTTTTTGTTGTTCCAACATCAGGTTCTGGCTAACGGGCTGCCAAAATTCTAAACCTTCCTTGGCTTTATCGTCACCATATAGTTGACGAATTTTTTTAGCCAAGTCATCTACATATTCGCCTCGATATCCTTCTTTCGGAAACTCTGCGGGCAACCCGAGTAATTCACAATATCTCGCTTTCACGCTCAATGCAAAGAGTTGCATTTGTAAAGAATTCGTGCTGTCGTTTACGTAGAACTCTCGGGAGACCTTCTCCCCATAAGCCTCTAAGACTCTACAAAGCGTCTCTCCGTATGCCGCCCCCCTACCATGCCCGCAATGAATTGGTCCATTCGGGTTGACGCTTACATATTCCACCAAAATCTTTTTCGGGTGTTCTTTCTGTATGCGTCCGATACCCTCCTCGGTTTCATATGCTTTAGCCCCCCATTTTGCGAAATAAGCATCCGTTAGGCGTAAATTGATGAACCCAGGTCCTGCAACTGTCGCTGAGGCGATTTCAGGGTCTTTTTGTACTTCTGAGACTAAAGTTTCGGCAATCTCTTGCGGAGGTTTCTTTGCAATTCGCGATGCAGACAAGGCGAAATTCGTCGCAAAATCGCCGAACTCCGGCTGCGCAGGTTCGCTAATCTCGACGGAATAATCCCCATCAGGAAGTCGTTTCTCGGAAATAAGCCGAGTAACTGCCTGCTTTAATCGCGTTTCGAGGTCTTTGCGAATCATTATCGTGTCGAAAATAAAAAGTCTTTTTTATCGAGATTAGTGGCTTTTTCATCCTACCTCTTCGCAATAAAAAAGTTCACCGAAGTAGAATTGACCAGTCATGTCGAACGGAAAACGAGTTTCGATTATCGGAGTGCCATTCGGTCTTGGAGGTAAACGACTCGGAGCGAGTTTGGGTCCCGCTGCCTTACGCTTCGCGGGCATGCAAAGACAATTAGAGCGGCTCGTTCCTGTTGTTCACGACCGTGGGGATGTCGAAGTCCCGCGTTCGGTCGAGCCTCAGCAACGCGGAGAAGGCATCGGTTATTTCGAAGCCGTTTTTACGAACTTAGTAGAAACGAGAAAAACGGTAATGCAGTGTCTGCAAGATGGGGACATTCCTCTTATGTTAGGAGGTGACCACAGTTTAGCGATTGCATCTATTTCCAGCGCGTTGGAATATTTCGATAGGCGATTAGGAGTTCTTTGGATCGATGCGCATGCCGATTTGAACACACCCGATACCTCGCCGAGCATGGACTTACACGGAATGCCATTGGCTGCTCTTTGCGGATTGCCATGCGGAACATGCAAGCCACCCTCTCAAGAACAATGGGAAAAACTACTCGAGGCAATGGTGCCGGAAAAACGCTTACAGCACAGCAATATCGTGTGGATAGGTTTGCGCGACGTTGACCCTGGAGAAAGAGAAAGAATACTTTCTTGGGAGCCGGAGCAAGCGGTGACGATGCATGAAATAGACCGCTATGGGATTGCTTCGATGGTGCGTCACGCCGTTCGAGTTTTGAGTTACGTAAATGTTTCGAAACTTTGGGTGAGTTTAGATGTGGATGTTCTCGACCCTCTCGTAGCTCCTGGAACAGGCACGGGAGTTAGGGGGGGGCTAAATTATCGCGAAGCGCATTTGCTCGCGGAATTATTGTACGATTCGCTTTCTGCTTACGATGCGCCTTTCGAATTGGCAGGGATAGATGTTACAGAGGTGAACCCTGTTATGGACAGAGAAAACGAAACCGCCTCGATGGCTGTGGAATGGGTTACGTCTCTTTTCGGAAAGCGAATCATGCCGAATTGGCCAAGAAGATAAAGGCTTCAGACAACGACTTTTTCTTTATACTTTTTCCAACTCCAAACGAGATACCCTAATTCTAAAGCGACAGACAAAGTATAAATCCAAGTCGCCGTATAAACGTTCATTATTCCGGCGAAAACTGCAATCACCGTTAGAACGAATATACTGCCGACATAAATCCCCATAGAAATCATGAGTGTAATCGTCCGCCTCACTGCTGAAAGTTGCCCCTTATAAAACGATTGCATTGCGCTAATAAGCGGTATCGCAACTGCAAGAGGCAAAGCTCTTGACACGATTTCTCCGACATGGGGAGTAACACCCAATCCCTCACGAATAACCCAATCCGACAGGAACGGAACGAGCAACACTAAAAGCAACGCAGAACTCACGATTCCGACAGAAAAGCAAAAAGTTTTTAAGGCGCGTTCCGTTAGAGAATTTTTCTGCAGTGCAATGATAGCCTCGGGCAGTGCCATCCCCGGAGCACGGAAAAAGAACATCAACTGCATTAAAATCTCCCAAGCCGCAAGCGAAACCACAGGGTTTGCCCCCACCGCGAGCCCACGAAAGAAAATCGGTCTTGCAAGAAGCCAAAACACTACCGAAAAGGAAAGAGGAATATGGAATTTCAATAAACTTCTCATATCGAGGGGGGGTGGCTTATCTTCTTCGTTATCGGCATCCTCTCGAACGAGTATGGAATGAATCACAGGTCTCGCGACCCAATGCACATAGCAGGCTTCCGCGATGACTCCAGAAACGAGTGCGAAAGCCGCAACGACTGCTCCCGAAAACTGCTTTGTAGAATAAAGCATCCCTGCAACCACAACGATGGATAACAGCCGAACGACAGTTCCCTTCCCAATGGGTGATGTGTAACCGTAACGGATAAGAACTCCCTGCTTAAATCGTCTCCAAGCAATCGCTGCACTCCAGGGAATCATGATGATTAAGCCGAGCCTTCCCGCATCAGCGACTTCGAATGGCGATTTCAGCAATCGAATCGTAATGAAATCGTAAAGAGGAGTAAACGCGACAACAATTCCCACGAGGGTGACCAAAATCATGATCTTCGTCACGAAACTTCGAAGCACGAGCAAATGTTGTTTATTGAGGGCTAACGCGGTAGCAGTAGGAAGTAAACCGATAACAGGCGCTTCGATCCAGAAAGAGATCGTCATGAAAAGGTTGATAGCAGCCAACGAGACGTCGCTTTCTGGCAGACGCGCTACGAACACCGTAGTGGCTGGACTCTCCAAAGCCATCAAAAGCCATGAGGCTGCTAAGGGCAGGAAGAACCAAAGAATTGCGGTTTGACTGAGGATGGCGGTGGAGTTTTTCGACGCGGTTACTGCCACGTGTTTGATTGTAGCAACATGAAGGTAGCAAAGGTTTTTCGCGCTCTGTCGTTACTGCTATAATCAAATGCCAGTGAGGTTGCGCGGGCGTAGCTCAGTTCGGTTAGAGCGCCGGCCTGTCACGCCGGAGGTCGCGGGTTCAAGTCCCGTCGTCCGCGCCATTTTTGCCGCACGGTTCTGCCGCGGTAGCTCAGTTGGTAGAGCAACGGACTGAAAATCCGTGGGTCGCCGGTTCGATTCCGGCCTGCGGCACCACTTGCCCCATATTCGAAACCCGGCTTTTTTTGAATTCAAAAAGTCGTCTTTTTATATCAATTTTCTTAGTAGTTTATTTCCTGATAGTTCGTCGCGGGATAACCACGCAACATGCTTTTGGGCAGGCAAACTATAATCCATCATCGTGGATTTGGGAATCGAAGGAAAAACTGCGCTCGTTGCGGCTGCGTCGAGGGGTATAGGTTTTGCAGTCGCACAGTCGCTCTTACGCGAAGGTTGCAAAGTCTCGATATGTGGGAGAACCGAAGAATCCGTCGCTAAAGCACACGGAGATTTGGTAGCGGAGTTCGATGCAAATCGCGTCCGAGCATTTCGTTGTGATATTCGAAATCGCCAAGAACTACAGGAATGGGTTGCCTTAACACGAGAAGCATTAGGACCCATCGAAATCTTGGTGACGAATACCGGTGGTCCTGCCGCAGGGCATTTGGACGAAATTTCAGAAGAACAGTGGCTCGCAGGGTTTCAATCTACGGTATTGAATGTAATTCGTTTATCGGAAATGACAATTCCCGACATGATTTCGCGAAGGTGGGGGCGAGTCGTTCATCTCACTTCCCTCGTTGCTTTCCAACCCAATGATTTGCTCCCCATCTCCACCATTTTGCGTGCTGGTTTGCGCGGTTTGACCCGATTGCAATCGAATTTGTACGCAAAACACGGCATTACGGTAAATGCAGTGCTTCCCGGACACACTTTAACAGAACGACAGAAACACATCGCGCAAGTTTGGTCAGGAAAAACAGGGTTGCCGGTCGAGAAATATTTCGAACAAATAGCAAGTGAAATCCCGATAGGACGTCTTGCAGTGCCCTCGGAAATTGGCGATGTGGTTGCGTTTATTTGTTCGACACAGGCGTCGTACGTAACTGGGGTGAGCCTTCTCGTTGATGGAGGGGCTGCCCAAGTCATATAATTTTTTTTAAAACATCGGAATTACAAAAAAGCACGTTATACTGAGGTATGGCATTGTTTCCATTTGAACCAAGCGAAAAAAGGAGGACGATGACAATGAAAATGAAATTCAGCAGTATCGTGATATTCACCTCTTTGGTAATTTTGGCTGCCTTGACCGTAATAACCATCGTCGCTGAAGCACGGTCCCAAAAGAAAAAATTCGAGATATCGAAAATATATTTCGAATTCAATTCTTCAGGAAACGATTTGGGTGTACATGTTTTTCTCGACGGCGAAGATTGGAAAGAACTCACGATTACGAACCCGAAAGGACTTGAGATTTTCGAGGTCGAAGGTGGCGGTGCTTATAAGAAACTCGGCATGACGGAGTTATTTTTCGAAGGCGCAGAACCTACATTGGATGACGTTCCATTAGAAAAACTTCTTGCGATGTTTCCGAAAGGAAAATACAAATTTTCCGGGAAAACGGTCGAAGACCAAACGATTGCAGGCACGGGGACACTTTCTTATGCAATTCCTGCTGGACCGGAGGTGTCTTCTGAAATTGCTAACAATTCTTTGGTGATCCGTTGGGAGCCTGTTACGGAACCGCCGGAAGGTTTTCCGGATGAGAAAATCGAGGTCGTCGCATATCAGGTTATCGTGGGTTCTTTTCAAGTTACAGTTCCTGCAACGACGCTGAGTGTGACAGTTTCTCCGGAATACGTCGCATCCCTCCCCCCCGGCGAACACGAATTCGAAGTGTTAGCAATTGAAAAAAGTGGAAACCAATCGATTACCGAAGGCTCTTTCGTAAAAGAGTAGACAGCTAGTTTTACGCTGATTGACGCAAAACACCGTGCGTAGGCGGACACTCTTACGCGAAGCGAACAGAGGTAGAGGCTTTGTAGGAGCGCCGTAAGGCGCGATCATCGAAGATGCATGTAGGAGCGCCGTATGGCGCGATCATCGAAAATGCATGTAGGAGCGCCGTAAGGCGCGATTTTTTCAACCCCCTCCTTTTCTCAAAGAGGAGCCAGTCAAGAGCTAAGCGAACAAAGAGGATTCTGGCAGGAATATTCCTGGTGAAAAATAGCCGCTTTTCATTCACGAAAATGACGTGGTGAAGTAACATATCCCGTGTGGCAGCGAACCGAATCCGCAACTGCTGCTATTCACGACTCGGAGGAGGCTAAGCATGATTGTCAATTACCTCGCAGGAATCGTTTTCGTCGTATTGATGGGTATCGGCTGGCTCATATGGGGAGAAAGTCTTATAAAACCAACGCCCGAATGGGAGTTGCCCCTTGGGTGGACTCTCGCGAGCATTTACGTTTCTTCGTCTGTCAAGTTGGCGGCGCAATGGGAACGCGCTTTGATATTTCAACTCGGCAAATTCCACCGAACGCGCGGTCCAGGTGTGTACCTTATCATTCCTCTCATCGAGCAAGTCCGCCATGTTGACATTCGCATCGTAGCGATGGAATTGCCTCGCCAGGAAGCCATCACGAAAGACAACGTGCCAATTGCTATTGATGCAGTGATATTTATGCGAGTCGTGCGTCCCGACCAAGCGGTTATCAATGTTCAGAACTACGCGGTTGCAATTACGGAATTCGCGCGCGCGTCATTGCGCGACGTGATTGGTGGACGCACACTCGATGAAGTGCTTTCGGAGCGCGAGGGGATCGGTCAGCAAATAGCGCACATCGTGGACAAAGAAACCGAACATTGGGGTCTTGCTGTAGACGGGATTAGGATTCAGGACATCATCCTTCCCGAGGATTTGAAACGCGTAATGAGTCGGCAAGCGGCGGCGGAACGCGAGAAACGCGCCGTGATTACGAAATCCGAAGGCGATAGAATGGCGGCGGAAAATTTAGCGGCGGCGGCAGAAATCATGATGAGAAGCCCCGGAGCGATGCAATTACGAACTCTGCAAACGCTGGATGGCTTGGGTCCCACGGCATCAAATACGGTTGTGATGGCTCTGCCCGTGCAAGTAATGGAAGCCATCGAGGCTTTAGCGGGATTGAAGAGGGGGTAGGGGAATTGGTTTCGTTGCTATTTATTATGCAAATTTTAAACAATAGTGTCTGGAATAGTTAGTAAAAAAATTTAGTGCAATGAAATACTAACAGTGCCTAAAACCATCGCAGTTGAGGCTGGAAAGGTGTCAAATACGTTTTGAGCAAATGTCGCTTACGGGGCATCCGCCACAATTAGGTTGCGATGAAAAACACCATTTTGTCCCAATCCACCAGAGGGGAGAATCGAGTTCACCCGGATATCCCGGACTCAATCGCCGAGCGGTCTCTATAGCCGCTTTTTCACTCATTTGTTCGCTCAAGCCCAAGCGGTAAAGGACGCGCTGAACATGGACATCGGGCTTTACATTTATATTGTAGGTATCGTGGAAATGAGCAAGGTCAAGTCGTTCTAATAAGATGACAATCATCGCTGCTATGCCTGGTCCAACGCCATGGATTTGTTGCAGCCGCTCTTGCACGAATTTTGCGGAACGATTTTCCCATAGCGATTGAACACGCCCCCCCAAATCATTACAAACCATCGCGGAGAGCTCTTTAATGGTGCGCGGCGCATCATTTGTGTATCTCGGCTTTTTTTCGAGTCGTTTTATAACTTCTTTTAGCTCGGCTTCACTCATTTCCGCAATACGGCAGGGGTCGAGGTGGCCAAGTTGTCGTTGTAACTGATAAGGAATCCCCCAGATAAGCTCTGCCTTCGTCCCCCTATCCAAACATCCCGCTAAGAGGAACGCATAGGGATTGGTTTCCACTAACTCTTGCGCCTCCGGTGGCCCGTCGGCAGGAATCAACCCGCGTTTACGGATGTCGGCGCTAACTTCCAAAAGCCGATGTATTAGTCTTTGCTCTGTCTCCCCTTTCATGAATTTAGTTATTCCTTTTGTTCTGAAGCTTAGTCATCTTCCTTACAGCATCTTTTCCAAAACACGCCTTAATCCCACGCTCGCTTGAGCTTTTGATTCATTACATTACTTGGATTATCAAAAAAAGGACTCGTAATAGGTTTCAGCCATGCAGACCCCCTGAAACTAATACTACCATCATCGTTCTTAAGAGGTTTAATACCAAACGCAGTGACAAAAAGACCTTGGGCATTACGCAGCGTTGAGCGAGGAGTACAAACTCCCTTAGGAACCAATACGCGCCGCAGGTTTAGTACCTTCAGCCAAAAGAGATCGGCTTCTTCTTTTGGCAAATTATATAACAACTCAAACCCCCCCCATGGTAGATCCAAAAAAACTATGTGCTCCATTTTTGGGTCATATGAATCCAATTGCTGCTGTGCCTCTTTAAGTATTTTATATAGTTTTCTTTTTAGTCGCAACAAATCTTCAGTTCCTTTTACTTCTGAAAGAGTGTCTTTGCACTCAATCAATAGATTATCATTCTTAACAAGAATATCGGGACTTTTACTTTTCCCTGGTGGTATAAACTCGCAAGTGTATCCTGCTTTGCTTAACCAGCAGAAGATGATACTACTGTAAATAGCTCCGAACGCTTGTTGCAAGTTATATCGTGTTGGTTCGCTACTTCTACTACTTATATCAATTTCATTTGGAGTCGGGTTAGCAACTCTAGGCAACGATAGGGCGATTTGGCGAGCAGCAGCGTCACGAATATCATCATGCACTTTTTGCCAAAAAGTTACAAGGGGTAAGAATGCTCCTAAAAAAACAACGTTCTCTTCATGAGTTCGAATGCCAACAATAGCATCGTCGGGAACTGAATCGGCTGGAGTCGATGTGTCTCTAAGCCAACTCAATTCCTGAGGACGCTGAGCAATAATGTCACATATAATTGTATTTACCCTTCGAAGCTCTGATGCCTTTAGTCGAACGTTAACCATTGACAATTATTTCTAACGTTTTCGGAATAATCTTTAAAAAACATTTCATTTAGGATTAGCAATATCAGTTAAGATAAAATCCGCTTTATGTTCGTGCGTGATTCTATAAGCGCCAAAGGAAATTGACTTCGCGTCAGCACTTATCAAGACCTGCCCCTTCTCATTTTTTAAAGGAAAGACAACCAAGTATTTTGCATTATATGCAGTATAAGTCTCGGTTCGAATTGTATTGTAAAAAACGGTAGTGTATTCACCTTTTGAATAAATGCGAGCACTACGTAAGTCACTTTGCTCTGAAGTACCTGTTATTTCAACTGGCTTAGAATCTCCTTCTCTAAAAACAGTACGAATAGGGTCTTTTTCGTTATCCGCAAAGAGAACAAAAGAAATGTCCTGCACATCTTCAGGGCGTGCAGCACGCTTTATATATTGATTTGAAATCCCACTGGTTCCAGGCCAAGCATATAGGTCTACTAGAAAGACAGCAATAGGCATCGGACCTTTCAATTTATCTAGTACTATTTGTTCCCCAGCCTCGTTGTTTACGTATTCCATTTCATCTAAAAACCCACAGATTACTGAAAGGCAATTTGGGGTTAGGATTGTAACATTAGGTGCCTGCCAACTTTCACCACGGAGAGATCTCACCTTTCCAATATCTTTATTACACCCTTTCTTTTGAAGTAATTCAGACAAATTTTTCTTCTTCTTCCTCCATTCTCTGCCTTCGTTATAGTATTTTCGGAGCAAGTCAGGTTGTCCAACGAAAGCAGGGTGAATTTCAGATGAAGTCAAAAACGTTACAGTGAACGCTAAAATCGCTGTCATAAATCTCTATATTCCTCATATCAACCCCAATTTCCTGCCACATTTTTCGAATGCGGCGAGGGCGAATTCTAAGTCCTCTCGGGTGTGTGCGGCGGAGGGCATGGTGCGGATACGGGCGAGGCCGCGCGGAACAGTCGGATAAACAATCGAGAGCGCATAGACGCCTTCCTCCCACAGCATCTGTTCCATTTTACCGGCGATCTCTTCGGAAGTAAGCGACTCCAGTGACCCTGTCGAACCAGAAGCCTCGACTGCAGAGGCGGTCGAGGCATCAGAAGTTTTCGGCGTCGAAGCCCGCGACTTCGGGGGGGCGCATAGAATCGGCGTAATCGGGGTTTCACTCCCCATCGTGTCGAATCCTAATTTTTGCAATGAAGATTTCCACCAGCGCGCGTTGTCCCAAAGTTTTCGCATCGGCTCAGGGTCGGTTTGCATAATCTCGATTGCCGCAATGAGCGCGGCGGCAACCATCGGCGGATGTGCTGTGCTGAAAAGATAGGGTCTTCCGCGATTGATCAACCACTCTTTCAACGATTTCGAACCGGCGATGTACCCCCCCATCACGCCGAGCGCTTTGCTCAATGTCCCCAACTGGATATCCACTCGACCGTATAAATTGAAATGCGATGTCGTTCCCGCTCCGTTTTTCCCCAAAACGCCGCTTGCATGCGCATCGTCCACCATCACGAACGCATCGTATTGCTCTGCAAGTCGAACGATATCAGGGAGGGGGGCGATATCACCATCCATACTGAAAACACCGTCGGTAACAATCATTTTTTTCTTGAAGCCCTTCGCATTCGCTCTTTTGAGAATATCTTCCAAATGATTCATATCTTTATGTCTGTAAACCCAACCTTCCGATTTACGATACTCCGCATTCGATAATCTCACTCCGTCAATGATTGAGGCATGATTCAATTCATCGCTGATAATTACATCGCCTTCGACCATAATCGCAGGAATCGTGCCGCTGTTCGCAGTCCAGCCGGATTGGAAGACCAATACCGCTTCGACTTGTTTGAATTCGGCGAGTTTTTGTTCCAATTCGTCGTGCACGGACATCGTGCCGCCAATCCATCGCACCGCACCAGCGCCTACACCCCATTTTTCTATCGCTTTAATCGCGGCTTCTCGCAACTTCGGATGATTCGCCAAGCCGAGATAATTGTTGCTAGAGAGGTTGACCACTTCCTTCCCGTTCATCCGCACCCTTCCACCGGCTGGCGTTTGCAGGATGCGGGGGACTTTGTAAAGATGCTGGTCTTTGAGGAGTTGCAGTTGTTCGTCGAGCCAGGTTTGCAGTGTCCGATTCATCGCAAAAAAGATTGTACACCTATGGGTCGATGGGATGGGATTAGAAAATGCCCGGATTTTCAGAACGTAAATTGTTTCTGCGTCAGTTGTTTCTGCGTCGAGAGTGTGATATTATTATTAGGACAACCCTTCATGGGCAACAATCAAGAGGAGAGTCGAGACTATGAATATTACGAGCATCGTGATTTTCTTGGCGTTGCCACCGACTACGTTTTCTGGGAGCGCCAACAGTCTGAGCGAGCCAATCTCATTCTTCGCATTTTCGGAACGCTTCGGTTACACCGGCACAGTCTCGGTTTACAACACGTTCGAAGATGCAAAATCCGGTAAAAATCCGCGCTTCAAAGACTTGCCGTTTCCCCAGCGCGACGGAAGTATCTTCCTGGTGCTCAACGCTCGTTCTTTTTGGACAGACGCAAATATTTTTCTAACGAATTGGTATTCGAATAACGGCAACAATTCCAACAATCAAAACGCCGGATTCGTTCAAATGTACGATATCAACGCCTCGAATTGGAAGAATCATTCGGGGTATTGGCATAGCGACATGCAAACGTTTACGGCGTTTGCAAAAGGTGCAAATGCCACATACCCTTCGAAGGAGCATCCCGAGGATTTCGCTCGCTTATGGAATGCAGGCGCCCCCCCGGGAAGCGGTGAAAGCACTAAGGGCACGTATCTAACCTATGAGTATTCACTAACCGCGACGGGTTTGAATGCAGTCGATCCCGATAAGGACGGCTTTTTCGAGAACAAGACTAACGCGACGTCTTACAGTGGGTATTTCAAAGGCATCTTTCGAAACGAAAGCAAAACTTCGCCTGCTTCGAACGGTTATTACGTAGTCGACCTCAAGTTCAACAGCATAAGTTGGGCGGCGGCGAATAACTACGCGAAAGATGACCGTTTCGGTTCGAACAAAGTGCGGGAAAAATAGCATAAGCACTACGCTTGCTAAGAACTGTAATGCCTTTATCCATCGGATGGTCCTTTTCCGACGATTAATCGAGCGCCGCGATTTTTCGTGAAATAACTCCATGCCCACTGGAACATCACGAGTATTTTGCTGTCGAATTGAATCAAATACCGAATGTGCACGAAAATCCAAATGAGCCACGCGACGAATCCCGATAGTTTCATGCGTGGAAGGTCTGCGACGGCAGAGTTTCTTCCGATTACCGCCAAATTTCCGTAATTTTTGTACCGAAAAGGTTTTGAGGATTTCTTTTTGGACCTGTTTTGGAGTCTTTCTCGAATCGTGCGTGCGACATAACCTCCCTGTTGCATCGCTACTTGTGCGACTCCCGGTAAAGCCTTTCCATCTTCATCCAAGCAATGAGCCAAATCACCGATCACGAAAATTTCCGGGAACTTCGGGAGCGAAAGGTCGGGCTGCACTTTGACTCGACCGACTCCATCGAGTTCCGAACCCGTTTTCTGAGCCAATATTTTTCCTAAATCCGATGCTTTGACTCCAGCAGCCCAGAGCACCGTTTTCGCACGGATCGTTCGTCCTCCCGCCTCGACTTCGTCTTCACGGACATCCGTTACGAATGTTTTCGTAAGCACGGTTACACCCAATTTCTCCAAAGCCTTTTGCGCTTTTTTAGAAAGCTCCGGAGGATAGGATGGGAGAATTCTATCTGTCCCTTCGAGGAGAAAGATTTTCGCAAGTCGTGGATTGATACGGCGGAAATCTTTTTTCAGGGTTTCGTGCGCAAGTTCCCCTAATGCTCCTGCCAATTCGACGCCTGTAGCCCCCCCACCTACAATCACGAATGTCATCCATGCTTCTCTTTTCTTTTCGTCATTTTCTCTTTCTGCGGCCTCGAATGCCAAAAAAATTCTCCTTCGCATCTCTAATGCATCTTCTACCGTTTTCAAACCGACCGCGCGCTCCATCCATTCGTCGTGTCCAAAATAATGATGAGTTACGCCTGTCGAGACCACCAACGTATCATAACGCAAACTCTCCATGAATTCGTTATCCCCCCCGCTCCCAGCAAACGGCAGCGAATTCAATCTCAATTTCTTTTCCTCGGGAAGAATATCCACGACATCCGCCATAAGAACGATAGTGTTGCGTTGGTTTTTCAAAACCGCCCTCAAAGGTGCGGCGATGTTTCCCGGGGATATGCCCCCGGTGGCGACTTGATACAAGAGAGGTTGAAAAAGGTGGAAATTGCGCCTGTCTACGAGAACGACTTCGACGGGAGCCTTTCCCAATGCCTTCGCTGTGTAAAGACCTCCGAAGCCTCCTCCTATGATCACGACCCTATGCGTTTTCGAGATTGGCTGCACGGTGCCCATCGTAGCACGCATGCGAACTAAGAATCATGGTTTCGAAAGTGCACTTTATCGAGTCAAATTACAGTACACTTATTCCATGACCCGAATCTACACTCGAAGCGGAGATTCAGGAGAAACTGGGCTAATCGGAGGGCAACGAAGAAAAAAATGCGATTTGCGCATACATGCAATCGGGGAAATTGACGAACTCAATGCTTCCCTCGGATTGGCGCGTTCCGCCAACAAGGACGGAGAGATCGATGGAATGCTCGCAACTTTGCAGAACCAATTGTTTAATTTGGGGTGTATTTTAGCGACGAATGATCAATCGCACATCTCGTGCCGCACGGTGGACGAAGACGATGTTTTGAAATTAGAAAAGTGGATTGATAAACTTAACGAAACCCTTCCCCCGTTGAAAGAATTCATTCTTCCTGCCGGCGCTCTTCCTGCGGCATATCTACACTTTGCGCGAGCAGTGTGCCGCAGAGCCGAACGCTGTATCGTAGAACTCGCTATGAAAGAAGACATTCTTCCCATAATAACCGTCTATTTGAACAGACTTTCCGATCTTCTCTTCGTTATGGCTCGCTCAGCAAATCAAAGACACGGCATTCAAGAAATTACATGGAATCCGGAGGCTGAAGAATGATCATCATCCTATCTTGCTTTCTACTTTCATTGGGAAATCCCGTTTCTACCGAAACTGCACAAGAAATTTTCAACAAAATGTTATCCCGTTATCACCAAGCGAATTCGATTAAAGGTTCGATAACGTTCAATCAAACGGGCAAATTTTCCGGTGGAAGCGCGACGACCACGACCATCACGAACATACATGCAAAGAAACCGAATTTCGTTTACTTCGAACAGATTCGCAAATCCAGAGAGCCGCTCGTATTCAAGGCGATTTGCGACGGTAAGCAGTTGGCGTATTCAGCCCCCCCGGAATGGGCACAGGGCGATCCGAGAAAAAGATATCTTTATGAACCGGCTCCTCCTACTTTGGACGGGATACTCAATGTCTTCCCTACTTTGCTCTTGGACCGCTCCCTTCCCGTTGCGCTAGCGCTTTATAATCCTTATGAAATCAAATTGATTACATCTCGTTTGACCGATTTGTCTATTCACGATGAACCGGAACTCGATGGAAAGAAGGTTTGGCGATTGAGCGCAAAGATGTCTCTTTTGGAACGAGCATCTCCGGAGGTGTCTATTCCCGTGTTTTTCTATATCAGCAAGAACTACGAATTATTAGGCGTCGCATGGGAAGAAACCGTAATGTTTCAAGAAAAGGTGCAAGTTACGAATCAGTGGATCGTGAAGTTGGAATTGAACGCGAAAGTGGACGAAGGATTGTTCAAAGTTCCTTAATCTCCAACCTTCTCTTGCATGTCTGACATGTCGGATTTTTTAAATCTAAAGATAAACCGCGCATTTCCAAAAGCGATTTCTTGACCGTCATTCAGAATCGTAGGCTCCGAAATTTTTCTGAAATCCCCCCCTTCTTCCAAAACGAATGTTCCGTTACTCGAACCTAAATCTGAAAGAATCCATTTCCCGTTTTCTAATTCGATTCGCGCATGACGTCGGGAAACGTAAACTCCTTCTGGCAGTGAACTCAAATCTATATCCACCGGTCCTACCGATGGGTCGAAACGACCTATCACAGCCGGAGAGGATAACGTAAATACTTCGCCTGTCTCTTTTCCCTCTCTCACCACGTATAATTCCGCCCGAGGGGTTTCTTCTTGCTCTTCTGAAATTTCTTCCCCTCCAGATTCTTTTACTTCATCAGAAACTTCGTCTGAAAAATTCTCATTCAACGAATCGTTGTGCATATCGTTTCCTCCGAGATTCAACGAGAACGCCGATTGAAAATGCGAATAAGGCGCAACAAAGTCCTATCCAAATCGGTTTGTCTCGAAAAAGACTCAGCCATGCAAGGCTTTCGAGCCATGACGAAAAATCGACATTCGGATTTCTCGTAACCAGAAGATACCACGTCAACGCCCCCAGTGAACCGAATAGCATGGAAGCGAAAGCAGTTACCGGATAAGGTCTCCAGCGAGTTGCATAAGCAAAAAACACGGGAAGCAAAAGCCCGGGAATTGCTATGCTTCCCAGGTCGTACCACAAATACACGACACTGGGAATGAGAAGAGCGAACACGAGTCCCAAAACGGTTGCCAAAAACACCCCGAAGCGTGTAATCCAAACAGTCTTCGTTTCCGAAATTTTAGGATATGCGCGAGAAATCAAATCTCTACCTATCGTCGAACCTGACACGAATGTGTAACCGACTAACGAGGAAATAATGATGCCGAACATCCCTGCAAAAAACAATCCTTTCAAACCGGAAGGCAAAACGGCGTCACCGAACAAAGGAAATAGTTTCAGCCCCTTCCCGCTTCCCAAAGCGGAATAGGCATAAAGAGCAACCCCTGTCGTCAGCAAATCGAAAAACATCCAACAGAGAACACTAATTAAAACGCCTTTGCGCGCTAAATCGGGATTGCGAATCGAAGTAACCCTCTGATGAAATCCGGGGTCAACGAACGTCCATGCTCCGATGAGAAACCAACTCAAAACGAAAAATACCCCTTGACCGGCATCCCAACTCCGAGAAGTTTCAGGAAGTTTTTGAATGAGTTGCATCGGCGCACCGAATTTCGCAACGGCGATGATCAACATAATCATAAAAGAGAGGTACATCAAAACGAAACTCAAAGTATTAGCACGCGCATCTGCTAATAATCCGCCGCGATAAAGAAACAAAGTTCCGAAGAGAGTGCCAATCACCGCAGACCAAACATAGGGCAAACCGGTTGTCACTTCTGCCAGTGTCGCCATCATCGCAATGTGCGCAGCCGGTAAGCCAAGGATTAAAACTAAGAAAGCAGAAACGATGCTCGTTGGGCGACCATAACAACGTTCCATACGTTCGGGAAGACTGATTTGCTCATCCTCTCTCACACGATGCGCCATGAACAAAGCGTAGGCAACTCCGAAAACGTAATACGGAACACCGAGGATTACCCATGTAGACAAACCATAAAAATCGAATGCCTCTCCGACTCCCAAAATTCCGCCGTACCAAGTCGTAACCAATGTAGCAACGAATAGCGGAAGAGAAAGCCTTCTCCCCGCGGCAATGTATTGGAGCACTGTGTATTCTCGAAGTCGGACGCTTAAACCGAGTGTTACGAAGGCGATAAGCGTCAGAGCAACGACACTGTAATCGAGCCACGAAAATGTAACCCGTTCATCCATTTCTATTGCGTGGTGTTAGAATTTTATGCACCGAAAACATCGCAAATTATTTACCCTCTTTAGCAATACTGAAGCGCACAGAGTTTATTATTTTTTGAATTCACTTCATCTCCCAAGATACGGGTTGATTACATCGTTCTACAAAAACTGCCAAACAGCCACTTTCGATTTCTAAAAAAACTTCGTTTTGCGTAGCGCGGTTCGAAATTCCGTCCTTCGTTCCTAACGCGAGAAACATTCCGTCTACTTCCCACTTTAGTCCTCTGCTCGAAATCATATTAGTCGGAAGCAAGGGCACGAGAGAAACCAATGCATCTAATCGAGGAACGGATAAAACATGCCTTCCAGAAGTGAGGATGTGAACGATGGAAGTTTGGAAGACGAAACGGATTCTCGCTTTGTCTGCATACGCTCCCGCAGCGCCTAACGCACAAATCGTGTGGTCGAGCCTGTCTCCTTCCGAACCGATGAAAACGATTTCTTTCGCATTCTTTCGATTTACCGTGTAATCCAGAACCTTTTGAACATCTGTGGTATCTTGGCTCGGGTCGAAAAGCATCTCGACGGACGAAAATTTTTCTTTCACCGAAGGAGAGATACCGTCGAAGTCGCCGATGATGACATTCGGAGCAACCCCGAGTTCCGCAAGGAAATCCGAGCCTCCGTTCGCTGCTACGATGTAGGTGGCTTCCCTTACCCATGCTTCGAGGTCTCCCGGAAGAAAGATTCCTCCATGTAAGACGATAAGCACACGTTCATTCGAAAGCACGAGAAAAATGATACTTTCTAAACCGAACAAGAAGCGATGCTTTTTCGGCGTTTGCCTTCTCTTAGGAACGGTAGATTCGAAGTGTTGTGAAAATATGATCTAACAAATAAGTCTTTGAAAGAGGAAAACAACTGGAGTCGGAGTCAGAGGAATGATTATGATTCGTAAGCGAGCGTGAATGTCTTCGAAATCGCTTTATTCAAGATGAATAGTTTTTTATCCGTAATGAATAGTTTTTATATGCGCGAAGAACATTTTGAGCACCGGGATGTAGACATCAGTAAAACAAATTTCTTTCTAATTTCGTTTGCGCGAAACGACAAAGTTCATGAAAAACAGAATTTCCGATACAATCGCCAAGAATCATGGGAAAACGTGCGGATTAAATTTAACAATTTTCTTGTCCAAAAGAGAGAGGAATCGGCGAGTAGGATGTACAATAAATTTCAGGCATTGCTATGGAGTTCCAGTTGTCTCTTGAAGAAGATCCCATTCTAGGCACACTGCGACGTATCTTCGATCGCGCCAAAAAGCGCGTCCTTCCCAGTCTTCCTAAACTGCAGTACGAGAAATTCATCAAACCCCTCGAATTAGAAGGCAGGGAAGAAAATTTGATATTTATCACCGCTCCTGGAAAATTCATACAGGAGTGGGTTCGTGATAAATATCGAAAGCAATTGGAAGAAGCATTTTCTCAGGAACTCGGCGAACGCATAGAATTAGTCATCGAAGCGCGCCTTCAAGAAAGAAAACCTCAAGAGCAAATTCCCACGACACCAATTGCCCCGATTGCCATCGATTCTTCACCTTGTTACAGTTTCGAAAATTTCGTGATAGGCCCTACCAACCATATTGCATATAACGGCGTATTACGAATTTGCGAAAAACCGGGTTCTTACTGTAATCCCCTTTTTATCTATGGACCTATCGGAGTGGGAAAAACACACCTTCTCTGCGCGGCTACCTCAGAACTTCGCAAAAAACACCCCGGGTTGGCAGTGCGTTATATGACCGCCCAAGAGTTTGCAAGTGGGTTTATCCAATCTCTCGAAAAAAATAGCCTTCCGAGCTACCGGAAGGCTATAGAAAACGTCGGAGCTTGGCTCGTGGATGATATCGGTTTTCTGGAAGGAAAAAATAAAACCCAGGAGGAGATGTTCTTCATCTTCAATTCTCTGCTCCAAAGCGGCAAACAAATCGTGCTCAGTGCTGAACGCCCTCCCCGAGACCTCACCAAAATCGAAGAACGCTTACGAACGAGGTTCGAAAGCGCTCTTGTGGCGGAGATTCAGCCTCCCGACACTGGCATGCGAATAGAAATTCTCAAAAAGAAGGCAGCAAACGAGGGAATCGAGATGCCCGATGAAGTAGCGGAGTACCTCGCTATGCATACGCCGGGACGAAACGTAAGGACAATGCTCGGAGCCTTCACTACGCTTGTAGCGCACCACAGCATAACGAAACGTCCATTGGATGTTCAATTTGCCGAAGAAGTCGTAAAACCGCTCTTCGGATGCATGCCTATGATGCCTTCTGCAGACGAGATCTTGAAAACCGTGGCGAGTTATTACAGCGTTAGCATTGACCAACTCACCGGACCTACGAGGAAAGCATGGATTGCGCATGCTCGTCATGTCGCGATTTACCTTTGCCGAGAAGTTCTCAATGAAAGTTGGCAACGTCTCGGAGCGCGTTTCGGCGGGAGAGACCACTCCTCCATCATGCACGCTTATCAAAAAATAAATTCCTTATTGGAAAAAGAAGAGCGCACTCGCAGTGAAATTTCGAACATACGGAAAGAATTGAACCTTCCAAGTTAGCATCAATAGCCATATAACAATCTCGGTTACCCTTGTGCGCTGTGGGCACCCTAAAAGGTGCGTATCCGAAAATTTTTTAGAACGATTTCCTTCTTGTGGCTCCCTTTGTGCATCTTAGGTTTTAGTTCATATCGCGCGAAAACTCGAAGAACCTTGCTTGTAGACACAGGCGACTGAAAATCGGATGACATAAGTAGGGGTAAAAGGAACGTATGGCAATCGCGGTTTACCCAGGTAGTTTCGACCCTCCCACATTCGGCCACCTCGACATCGTCCAGCGTGCTTCGGCTCTCTTCGAAAAACTCTACATCGCAATAGGAAGAAACCCATCGAAAGAGGACGTTTTCACTTTGGAAGAGAGAGTGAAACTTATGGAAGCTCTCACGAGAAACGAATCGAACATCCAAGTAGAAGCATTCGAAGGACTTTTAGTAAATTTCGTAAAAGAGAAGGGAGCGAAAGTCATCGTACGCGGACTGCGGGCTGTTAGCGATTTCGAAAACGAATTCCAAATGGCTTTGATGAACCGCCAACTCGCAGGCATCGAAACGGTTTTCCTCATGACGAGCGCAGAATATCTATTCGTTTCCTCGAGCATCGTAGAGGAGGTGGCAAGTTTCGGAGGGGACGTCAGCAAATTGGTGCCTGATATTGTTGCGGCTCGGCTCAAAGAGAAGTTTAAGAAGCAGTAGCCTTGTGGTTATCTCATTTCGACCTCGAAGTCGAAGGTAAGAAGCAGAGCATGAGAAGGTCTCGAAGAACGAAGAGGGTTCTCACCCTCCTCCGGCGAATAACGGTAAAAAAATACACCGAATTTGGAGTAGAGTTTCTCGTGCACTCGGACGAGAGAGCACAAGCGCCAGGAGAGTAAATCAATGGAAATAGAAATCATAAAAACTTTAGAAGAACTTCGAGAACTCATCGAGAAGCCTCGCCAGTTTTTGGGCGTTTCTGTTGGCTTGAACAAGGAAGAATGCATATTGCTTATCCGGAAGATTCACTCCCAACTCCCTGACGCAATAAAAGAAGCCGAGCAGACACTTAGAGAGAAGGAGAAAATCAAGGACTCCGCTCAACTCGATGCCCATTTGACGCTCGAGAGGGCGAAAGCAGACGGCGCAAGGATTCTAGAGATAGCACAAAGGGAAGCTGAGCGCATCCTCGAAGAATCACGAATGGAAAGGGAGAGGCTTATCCATGAAAGCGAAATCCTGAAGGCTGCCAAGCAGGAAGCGGAACAGATACGCGCGGAAAGCCAATCCGAAGCGATGCGTGTGAGAAGAAGCGCTGACGAATATGCTCTCGATGTCCTCCTTCGCCTTGAAAATGTCGTCAACAAGGTACTAAGTACCATAGAAAGGGGAAAAGTCGAACTGCAAAGGGCATCTAATGCCACCAGGCAAGTGCAAGGGAAATAAAAGTCTCTCTGGTAAACTTTAACCAACGACAGGCAATTCTGCGGATGGTCTTTCCAATGCACAAAGAGAAACTCCTCGACCTTAACGAAGGCGTACAATTTCCAGGGAAGGTTTTATCCTTCGAGATAAGTACGGAACTCGAAGAGGAAGAAGATATCGATCTTCTTTCACCCATTCAGGGCACACTCCAAGTGGTGAGTAACATCAGCGTACTCACTATAACGGGGCATTTCGAGGCTTCGGTGATGATGGAATGCGCTCGCTGCTTACAACCGGTTGTCGTTGACCTCGAGTTCGACGTACACGAAGAGTTTCCTATTTCAGGAATTCCTGCAAGCATCGCAAAAAATTCCTACGCTCAAATAAAAACAGAAAATGAACTCGCACCTCTTTTCGAAGATAACTCGCTAATTTACGAAGAATTGTTGCGCCAGAATCTTTGGTTGAATCTCCCAAGTAGACCTTTATGTAGGAGCGATTGTCCTGGATTGCCAGAAATGGAGTCCTTATCGGAGCCTATTCATCCAGAATTCGAAGAGATTTATGAAATTCTGAAAAAGCGGGAGCAAGAAGATTGAGGATCGCCGTGGATGCAATGGGCGGCGACTATGCCCCCGAGGAAATCATAAAAGGCGTATTGCAAGTCGCTTCCTCCATCCAAGGGCAAATTCTCCTCGTAGGGCGCAAAGAAGCCATTGAAAAATACCTCCCATCTCCAACACAGAACATCGCCATAATTCCAGCAACAGATGTTATCGAAATGCATGATTCGCCTGTGGAATCGGTTTTGAAAAAGAAAGATTCTTCCCTCCTAAAGGCGGTTTACATGGTCCGGGATGGGACAGCCGATGCGTTAGTTACTGCGGGAAACACCGGAGCTGCTGCCGCTGCATGTCACATCATTTTGCGTTGCCTTCCTCGAATCAATCGTCCAGCCATCGCGACCACTTTTCCTTCTAAAAAGGATCGTTTCGTCGTCTTAGACAGTGGGGCTACACCCGATGCAGATGTAAGGAACCTTTTGGAGTTTGCCGTAATGGGAAGCGCTTACGCAGAAACAGTATTAGGAAAGAAAGAACCCCGCATTGGACTCCTCAACATCGGGGAAGAAGCAACCAAAGGGAACATTCTGACGAAAGAGGCTTATAAATTGCTATCGAAGAACTTGCCGAATTTCGCGGGCAATGTAGAAGGGAAAGACATTTTCGAAGGAAATTTCGATGTGGTCGTTTGCGATGGATTCGTCGGGAACGTGTTGCTCAAAACGGCACAAGGATGCGCTGAATGGATAAAAGAACTCATTCAAAATTCCTTTCCTCGCAATCCCATTCTCAAACTCATCGCTTATCGAATCTTGAAACCTGGCTTATCGAGAATGATGAAGTCTATAGATTACGCGGAAATAGGGGGGGCACCTCTTCTGGGTGTAAACGGACTTTGCGTTATCGCTCATGGACGGAGTCGCGCGAAGGCAATCCGCAATGCAATCATGCTCGTGCAAAACGAATACAAAGGGCATTTGAACGAACTCATCAAAGAACGAATCCAACATTTGCAGACGGAGCAAGCCGGTGCAATCTAAGCGAGCAGTGATTCAATCCATCGGCATGAGTGTTGCCGAAAAGGTGATGACGAATCAGGAGTTCGAAAAGATCTTAGATACATCGGACGAGTGGATTCGCACGCGGACGGGAATCGTCGAAAGACGAATTGCGAAACCTGACGAAGCGGCATCCGATTTCGCCATCCGAGCATCGCGAGAGGCACTCGAACGGGCGAACGCCTCCCCGGAAAGCCTCGACCTGATATGCGTCGCGAGCGTAACAGGCGACAGACTCTTTCCGTCGACGTCGTGTCTCGTCCAAGCCGCTTTAGGAGCGAAGAACGCTGCTGCATTTGACGTCGGCGCCGCCTGTGCCGGATTTATTTATGCTTGCGAAATCGTTGGCTCGATGATTCAATCAGGTTCCATTCACCGCGCCTTGGTTATCGGAGTAGACGTCCTCACGAAGTTCGTAGATTGGTCCGACAGGTCAACTGCAATTCTTTTCGGAGACGGAGGGGGGGCTGCTTATATGGAATCAGGTGAAGGCGACAGAGGCGTGATTGCTACTGTGATGCACTCGGATGGTGAAGGGGCGGAACGAATCCGCATTCAAATCGGTGGCTCTCGCTTTCCCGTATGTGCACCTCACTCGAAAGGGCAATCTCCTTTTCTTTACATGGAGGGGCGTGAAGTTTATCGTTTTGCGGTAAAAGCGATGGGTGAAAGTTGTTGCGAAGTTTTAAAAAAAGCAGGCATGAACCCAGAAGACGTAACTCTTTTTGTCCCTCATCAAGCGAATTTGAGAATCATTCAAGCAGCGGCTGACCGTATAGGCTTGCCGTGGGAAAAAGTTTTCATCAATGTAGATAAATACGGAAACATGGGCGCTGGAAGCATCCCCGTCGCTCTTTACGAAGCGGAACAAAGCGGAATGCTCAAAAAAGGAGATGTCGTTTTGACGGTAGGTTTCGGGGCAGGGCTTATTTGGGGAGCTAATCTCATTCGCTGGTAAATCAGGTGGATTATGTATCCGCTACAAAAGTATAGAAAGTTCGGGTTCGGAATCGCTTTGGGGTTAATTGCTTTGGGGGGGCTTTATATTATCCTTCCGTTTTGGCAGGCAATCGCATGGGGGGGCACTCTCGCTATTCTCGTTTACCCCCTGTATCAAAAACTGCGTGCGAGATTCTCCCCCAACATTGCTGCCTTCACGGCGACGATGCTTACGCTGCTCTTCATCATGGGACCTTTGGTCACGGTCGCAATTGCGGCATATCTCGAACTCAACCTCGCATTTCGTGAATTGCAATCTTCACAACGCGCAAAAGGGAAAGAATTGACTTTCGAGTCCATCGTCAACTCGACGGAAAACACACTGCGTCCTATTTTAGCGAGTGTCGGAATCAAGGAATTCAACCTTCGTGAAAGTTTGCGACAAGTCATTCAGCCAGCGTTAGGGACCGCACCGCAAATCGTGCGCTGGATTCTCAAAGGAGTGATCATTTTCGTTTTCACGCATGTTCTTCTCTTTTTTCTTTTAAGAGATGGACAACGCCTTCATCAACCTGCGTTGGATATCATTCCCTTGCCCACTGAAAAAAGCCAGGAAGTTTTGGATTCCGTGCATCAAACGGTAAACGCCGTGTTCTATGGTGTCGTTTTGGTTGCCGTGATGCAAGGACTTACAACGGGTTTGTTGTTTTTCTTTTTGGGTGTTCCCGCTGCTTTTCTATGGGGGTTGGCTGCAATTATCTTATGCGCGATACCCTTTGTCGGTGCACCTGTTATTTATGTGCCGATGGCTTTGTTGCTCGCACTCAATGAGGAATGGACACGTGCGATTATTTTGCTATTGGGTGGGCTGCTTTTGGTAAGTTCCCTCGATAACATCTTTCGTCCCATCATCATCAGTCAGCGCGTTCCTTTACATCCCATCGCAGTATTCTTCAGCCTTATCGGGGGAATTCTTTCATTGGGACCTGTAGGCTTGGTCGTAGGACCCGTTTTGTTGTGTTTGGCAGTTGGGGCGCTCCAGATTATAAGAGAAATCGCTCAGGAGAACAAAGAAGAAAGCATATTGCCAGAATCCATTGCAACTAAATAACCCAGATAAAGTATCGTAGATTGCAAAGGAAATAGCATTGGCATTACCTGTAGAAGAGGAACGAACTCGAGAAGAACCCATCTACGCAGCGGAAAAATACCGCCGCGTAGCGTTTGCAATTCTTGCTGGGATTGTCGGTGTTTTGGCTCTCATCGTATTCTTGCCGTTTTGGCAGGCGTTAGCCTGGGGGGTTGCTTTATCGATTATCGTTTATCCGATCTACGCGCATCTAAAACGAAAGATGCCGCGGATGCTCGCTGCGATTCTCGTTACCCTCCTAACCGCCTCTTTTTTGGTGCTTCCTCTCGCAGTCTTCGGCTTAGCGCTTTATGGCGAGGCGCGCGCCTTTTATATCGAACTCCAAACGAATGGCGCGACGCAAGGGGAGCCTCAAATCGTGCAAGGCTTAAATCGTTTCAACGATTCGATTCAACCGTTTTTAGCGCAATTCGGGATTCAAGATTTCGATTTGAAGCTCGCTTTACAACGATGGATAGAACCGATGATAGGGGGGGCACCCAGATTCCTTGCAAACGTCGTACATGTCGTCTTGGTCTTTATTTTTTCTTTATTGCTTCTTTTTTTCATTCTTTTGGATAGCAATAGACTTTATGAGCCGGCACTCTCCCTCATTCCTTTACCGAGGGCGAAAAGCCAAGCACTGCTCACTTCGATTTACGATACAGTGCATGCGACGTTTTTCGGAGTCGTGTTGATTTCTATCATTAACGGGATTCTTGTCGGGC
Organism: Fimbriimonadales bacterium; assembly: GCA_035559795.1. Lineage (NCBI taxonomy): Bacteria > Bacillati > Armatimonadota > Fimbriimonadia > Fimbriimonadales > Fimbriimonadales bacterium. Next base: position 153,130 of record DATMAR010000003.1, read on the forward strand.
TTTGGTTTTTGCTTCTCGACATCCCTGGTGCGATGTGGTGGGGAGTGGTGACTGCATTGTTTTCCTTTATTCCCATTGCAGGAGCGCCTTTCGTGTATTTGCCTGTCGGGGCTTATCTTGCATACCAAGGAGATTGGCTTCGCGCATTGTTGGTGATCGGTTTCGGGCTATTGATCGTGAGTTTGACCGTAGACAAGATTTATCGCTCTTTCGTTGTAGGTTCGAGAAGTAGACTTCATCCTATGGTGGTTTTCTTCAGTTTATTAGGGGGGGCTTTCGCTCTGGGTGCAGTAGGAACGTTCATCGGTCCCGTCGTATGCATCGTGGCATTGAAACTGCTCGATGTTTTGCGGGAGATTAATTCTCCTACCGAAGAGTCGGTTCGATAAGTATAATTTAGAATATGGACGCACTTCGTAAGCATCTTCTCGACCTTTTGAAAGGAGGTCGAGCATACGACACATTCGATGACATCGTAGCGGAATTTACGCCAGAAGAGCGCGGGATGATTCCACCAGGAGCAGAACGAAGCGCTTGGCAAATCCTCGAACATATGCGCATAGCGCTCGTAGATATCCTCGAATTCATAGAAAACGAAGACAACTCCTATGTGGAACGCGTATACCCCGACGAGTATTGGAACGAATCACCTTTGCCGAATGCCGAAGCATGGGAAAAAACGATACGAGGATATCTCGAAGGGCGAAAAAAACTCGAGAAACTCATCAAAGACGAAAAACGAGATTTATTCGCTCCATTTCCTTGGGGGGAAGGTGAGACTCTGCTTCGCGAAATCCTTCTCGCTATGGAGCACGAGGCACATCATTTGGGGCAACTCGTAGAATTAAAACGTTGGGTAGCGTCTCGAAGTCGGAAATAACGATTTACACATCGATAACAGAAGCAATTACCAACGGTCGTTTGTTCGACGTGCGTTTGAAATATCTTCGTGCTAAATCGGAAACCTCTTGATGAACCGCGCCAGTATCGTGAAGTTCTGCATGAGATAACTTTTGCAATGACGAGAGAATTACGTCTTGCAAATCTAAAATCGCCCCATCCAACCCTACGACTCCTCTCGTAACAATTTCCGGTGTCCCTATGATTTTCCCTGCCTCCGAATCAATCGCAACATTGATGAATACAACTCCATCGTTGGCTAAGTTTTGACGGTCGCGCAAAACGTCATCCGTAACGCCCGCATAACCACTCGAATCCACCAATACTCTCCCGCAAACTACATCGTCCGCAAATTCGATGCGGTCACGAGTCAACACCAAACGATTGCCATTTTCCAAAACGATCAAGTTGCTTTCTGTATAACCCATTTCTCGAGCGAGTTGGCAATAGTGATATTGATGTCTTGGCTCTCCGTGAACCGGTGCAATCGCTTTCGGTCGCATTAGATTAATAAGCAATTTCAATTCTTCTTGATATGCATGGCCACTTACATGCTGACCTTCTTCGGGACCATAGAGAACCCACGCCCCTTGCCGGAAAAGACGATTCACAGTCTGCCAAACGGCGGTTTCATTTCCAGGAATCGGACGGGCTGAATAAATAACCGTATCGCCCGAGCGAATTTGCATGCGAGGATATTCGTCTTTCGACATCAAATTCAACGCAGAAAGCGGTTCTCCTTGCGCACCGGTCGTGAGAATGACGATTTGATGGTCTTCATACATATCGCAGTCTTCCAATCGAATCATAAGATCTTTCGGAACGCGCAGGCGTTTCGTATCACGAGCAATCGCGAAATTTTGCTCCATGCTTCTTCCTGCAAGGGCAACTTTTCTACCGAAAGCGTTAGCAATATCGAGCGCTTGTTGGATGCGATGAAGATTCGTCGCAAAAGTCGTAATGAGAATTCTTCCCGGTGCCTGTGAAAAAACACGTTCGAAACCAGGAACTACGGATTTTTCACTAGGTGACCAACCTGGCGTATCTGCATTCGTACTATCGCTCAACAAAAGCAAAACACCTTCGTCTCCCAATTCACCAAAACGCGAAATTTCTGTAAGCCTCCCATCCACTGGCGTGAAATCCAACTTTAAATCTCCTGTAAAGACAACGGCACCCAGGGGGGTGTGGATCGCTATTGCGTAACTATCGGGAAGGCTATGAGTAACGTGAATGGGTTCGAAATTGAAATTGCCAATCGTGATTCTATTTCCTTGTGAAAACGTTCTAAGGTCTAAATCGGATAACGGCATCCGTTCGGAAAGTTTTCTTTTTACGAGTTCGATAGTGAGCAAACTTCCATAAACTGGAACGCGAAATTCGGGAAGTATATAAGGCAGAGCGCCTACATGGTCTTCATGTCCATGGGTCAACACAATTGCCCGAAGATGCTCTTTATTCTGGCGGAGAAAAGTCGTATCGGGAATAACAATATCCACACCGTGCATTTCCTCGGTAGGGAATGATAAACCGGCATCGATCAATAAAAATTCCCCGTCGAGACCGACGACGGTCATATTTTTTCCGATTTCTCCGCATCCTCCGAGAGGGATGATTTCGACGCGTTCCACTGTCATTATTGAGACTTAAACGCAATCAGAAATGCAAGGGTTAGAGATTCGGAACTTTCAATAACCCGATTTCTTCGATGTCTTCTTTCTTTTCCGAAAGATAAAGACTTGCTATGTCCAAGGACGCTAATAGATAAGAGAGAGTGGACTCCGCACCCATGTTTTCATTGATGCCGAGAGGTGTTATTCCATCTCTGCACCCTCCGCTTATTTCGTCTACGAGAGGAAGTCCGACATCGTTTTTTCCTAAGAACCAATCGAAACTTATTTCTGCTCGTTCTCGCCATTTTTTGTCGTTCGTTACCAAATAGGCTCGTTTCGCTAACGCAACCATCGCTGCCGCGTCTACCGGCTGTTGGTCGAACTGTGCTTTTTGTTTTCCTCGCGTCCACCATCCTCGATTTCCGATTAACGATAAATGTCCATTTTCAGGGTTCGTGCAATTTTCGAAAAGCCATTCTGCGCACGCTAAGCCCGCTTCTAATACACCATCGAGCTCCGACCAGGCAGACGCAGCGATAAATGCTTCGGGTATCCGCGCGTTGTCGTAAGCCAAGATGTCTTCCACCCAAACCCAATTCTGCTGATGATAATGACGATTCGCTTCGTACAAATTTAGAAGTTTTTTCGTCAACGTCATCCCCATGCGTCGCACAGGCAAATCGCCGCTAAATCGCGTTAGATAGGCGTCTATGCCGAGTATGGCTAATGCCCAAGCACGCGGACTGGTGAAAGTATTCAACACAGGCAAGATTTCGTGAAATAAATCGAACGCCGCTCTTTGGCCATAACCTTTAGGTGCGTGTGCTGTCGCATAGCCGGTTGCCCAAACGGTTCTTCCATGCGAGTCTTCCGAGCCCATGTCTTCCAACCAGAATCTCTCGAAAGACATGAAATTTCGAACTCTTCCGTTGTCAGGGTTATATGCATAACGAAGAAACGACAATGTGCGTGGAATCAGTTCTTTGATTTCCGAATCTCCATTGAGAAGATAATCGTGGCAGCCTGCAATCAACGTCCTGGCGTTATCATCGGTGGTGTATCCGTGCGACCTGTCGGGAATGGTATAGCGTGCATGTTGAAAAACTCCCGTTTCGTCGCAGAGAGATTTCAAATAATCCCAACGAATCTTTGCCGGCTTCCCACCAACGAAGGAGAAAACTCTTGCGGGGGCGCGTCCACTTTGAAAAATTTGATTCACTAACGCCGCGTATGCTTTCCCGATATTCGCCCATGTTAGAGTTCTTCCGTACTTATAAGCTGCTTTACGCATTCGCACTCTGCGCAGTTGGTCTTGAATAAGAGTCTTTAAATTCTCCGCCAATGCATCCGGGTCGTTGAAAGGAGTGAGTATTCCGCGATTATCCGAAAGCATTTCTTTTGCTGCAACGTAGGGAGTAGAAATGATTGCTTTTCCAGCAGCGACTGCGTAAGTTAATGGACCTGACGAAATTTGTTCTTCACCTGGATAAGGTGAAATATAGATATCCGCTCCTTGTATGTATTGCTTCAACTCTTCATCGTCGAGATAACGATTGACGAACTGAACATGGTCTTGTAAATTCAATTCTTCGACGAGTTTTATCAAACTTTCTCGATACTTCTCACCTTCGCGTTTCAATAATTCGGGATGAGTCGCACCTACGATGAGATAAGTAACATCAGGGATATCCTTCACCAATTTCGCTAATGCATGAAGCGCCATTTCTATACCTTTGCTGGGACCGAGATGGCCAAACGTCATCAATACCCAACGCCCCGTGAGACCTAAAGTTTCTTGATAATAAGCAGGGTCGGTAAAAGGTAAATCCGGAGCGCCGTGAGGGATATGAACGATTTTCTCTACTTCAATGTTATAAATGTCTTTCAAAAGAGGAATTGCCCCTTTCGAAATCGTTACGACGATTGTCGCGGCATCACATAATTCCTGAAGGACTCGGCGTTGATTAGGAGTGGGTTTCGAAAGAACGGTATGCAAAGTTACTGTGTAAGGTTTACGCAAAGCATGCGCTAACTCTAAAATCAGTTCTCCGTCAGCCCCCCCGTAAATTCCGTATTCGTGTTGAATGCTGATGACGTCCGCGTGAGAACGACTCAAAAATTCCGCAGCCACACGATAATCATCCGCAACCTCTTTCCGAATTTCGTATGCAACTTCTTTCGGATAATGAAATTCACCGAAATGGTCGGAAATCGCCGCAACAATAGGACCGTGTTTCGCTCGAATTTTCGGGACGGAATAATAAGCATGTACTAAGTCACGTGCGAATGTAGCAATCCCACAATGACGTGGAACATATGTGCTTACGACAGCTAGAACTGCCTCGGCTACGAATTCTTTCGTTCTGCGCAAACACTAACCTCCCTTTTTTTCCTCTGTTTAACGCAAAATCCAGGCGGAGAATTGCAGATTTTTCCGTGTAAGAAGTTTTTTTATTATACCTGTTCTTGGAGCCAGTCCAAAATTTCGCGAATGCTCCCCACAGCGACTCCTATACAGGTATCTGCCGCTCCATAATAAAGCCGAATCGTGTCGCCATCGGGTGCAATCGTATAGCCACAAGGAAAAACAACGTCTCCGACATCGCCGACCCTCTCGTACTGCTCTTCGGGCCCAAAAATCCATTCATTTCCCCGCTTGATGACTTTGCAAGGGTTCTCTAGGTCCAGCAGTGCAGCACCGAGTCGGTAGAGACTGCTCGAAGGGGTCCTCCGAACCCCATGATAAAGGATAAGCCAGCCTTCTTTCGTTTCGATAGGTGGCGGGGAGAGACCAATTCTCAAGGCATCCCACCAAGCCCCACGACGAGATTCTAAAAGCATCTGGTGGTCTCCCCAGTGTTTGAGGTCAGGGGAAAAACTTATCCACATATCCGCAGAGCGTGTGAAAGCGGAAACTGGGCGGTGGATCATCGCCCACCGTCCTTTGAACTGCTTCGGGAAAAGCGAAGCATCTTTGTTTTCCGGAGGATGGACGCTTCCGTAAAGTTCCCACTCCTGAAAGTCTTTAGTCAACGCCAACTTTACGTGGGGTCCCATAGGGCAGTACGCTGTGTAACAAATCCCATACTTGCCTATGCTTGGTAAATATACGATTCGAGGGTCTTCGAGCCCCCAATTTTCATCAGAACCAGGACCCTCGTAAGGTAACAAAGACGGTTTGGGGTTTATCTCCCAGTTTTTGAATCCGTCCCGGCTTTTGGCAATCGTAAAATGCGATATCCCTCTTCTGTCCTCTACCCGAACGAGGAGGAGGGTTTCTTTCGTGTCCTCGAGAAGGACAGCGCCTGCATTGAAAACGGCATTAGCCGAGTAAGGCCAATGTGCTGCCGATAATATCGGATTCCCCGGATATCTCTTGAATAGATTCGCCACGTGCCCATTTTTCATCTTCGGCTCCGGGTTCTGCCAAAGGGATGGCGGTACGTCTTCGAATGCCATTTCCATATATTGTCGGTAGTCATACAGACGAATAAAATTCTAATTTAGACTCATGAAATAAATACTCGTCATTTTGCGAGTCATATATAATTCGACTCATGCCAGATATCTCCTTTCATCGTTATTACCGTTACGAAGAACTCACTTCATTACTCCGTGCCTACTCGCAGGAGTTCCCTACCCTCGTAGGACTCGAATCCATCGGCAAAAGTTTCGAAGGCAGAGACATTTGGCTCGTCACTGTTACTGACAATTCTACGGGTAGTCATGAGAATAAGCCTGCATTTTGGTGCGATGGGAACATTCATGCCAGCGAGGTCAGCCCCAGCACCGCAGTTCTCTATCTTCTGCACACTTTGGTTACACAATTCGAAAAAGACGAGCAGATCACCCATGCCTTGAAAACACGTACTTTTTATCTCGTTCCGAGAGTGAATCCAGATGGCGCAGAATGGGCGTTAGCCGATAAACCCAAAATCATTCGCAGTAGCACGCGCCCTTACCCTTACGACGAAGAAGACCCATACGGATTAGAACGGGAAGATATCGATGGTGATGGTCGCATTCTCAGTATGCGAATCGAAGACCCGAACGGAGCATGGAAAATCAGCGAGGAAGAACCGCGTTTGATGGTTCGACGCGAGCCATCGGAAACGGGGGGGAAATACTACCGGATGATGCCGGAGGGACGTTTTTACAATTTCGACCCCCTGCGTTTGAGAGGAAGAAAAATCAAAGAGGGTTTGGACCTGAATCGAAATTTCCCGAGTGGTTGGCGACTCGAATACGAACAGGTGGGGGCAGGACCTTATCCGACGAGCGAGCCGGAAGTCCGCGCAATAGTGCAAGCGATTACGAATCGTCCGAACATCTGCGGTGCGGTCACTTTTCATACCTATTCCGGTGTTCATCTGCGCCCCCCCAGCAGGATGCCGGATGAAGACATTCCCGCGGAAGATTTATGGAACTATCAAAAAATCGGCGATAAAGGAAAGGAATTGACCGGTTATCCCGCCATCAGCAATTATCACGAATTCCGTTATCATCCGAAAGAAGTTATTACAGGCGTTTTCGACGATTGGATGTACGAGCATCGCGGAGTTTTCGCTTGGACTACAGAAATATGGTCTCCGCAACGCGAAGCCGGAATCACGGACTATAAATATATCGAGTGGTTTCGCGAGCACCCCTTCGAGCACGATAAGATGCTTCTGAAATGGTCGGATGAAAAACTGGGTGGAAAAGGATATGTGGATTGGTACGAATTCGAACATCCACAACTCGGGAAAGTCGAGTTGGGCGGCTGGGATGGACTTTATGCATGGCGAAATCCCCCCCCAGAATATTTAGAGCGAGAAGTCGCTCGTTTTCCGAAATGGATTGTTTGGCAAGCACTGCTTTCTCCACAATTGAAAACGCACCGAGTGGAATTGCTTAGAAATGGCGAATCGACGGTGATACGCTTCGCTGTGGATAACATCGGCTGGCTTCCGACTTATATCACGAAAATAGGTTTGAACAGAAAACTTTGCAGAGGGGTGGTTGGTGAAATCGAACTTCCTGAAAATATGAAGTTGCTGTCGGGGCTTTTGCGTGAGGAAGGACCTCAATTAGAAGGGCGTTCTCACATACCCGCTTCGACTTTCGGATGGATTTTCCAAGAGACAGACCATCGGCACGTTTTCGAATGGTCGGTCAAAGGGAAAGGGCGCGTCAAATTAACAGCGCGCCATGACCGAGCCGGGGTTGTAACAGAAACTGTGGAAGTTTAGACAACTCAAAAAGACCTTCTTTTTATTAAGTGATGATGCAAACAGAGAAGGCGCGGAGTTGCCGAAGATGAACAAGCATTTTCAAACAAGAAAACCCCCTCCTCAAAGGTTCCCCCTGCTTCGCAAGGAGAACCAGGATGTCAGACGAGCACTGCTTTTGCAGATAACCTCTAGCTTTGCAGATGGATAGCCTCAAGTTTTGTAGATGAATAACCTCAAGTTTTATATACGGATAACATAAGGGTTATTCTGGGAATTCATCGCAGTGTATTTTTCAGGGCTTATATAAATCAAAGGAACTCAGATAGAAGTCGCACAGGTACATTCAATTTCGAGTGGTATAGTATTAAAGAATCCGCCCTATGGAGGGAAAACCATGCGTACACTAAGCCGGCTTTTATCGCTTTTCTCGCTCGTCCAGTTTGCCATCCTCGCTTGGGCTTATGGTGACCCAGCCGTCATCACGAAAATCATCGAGGAAGGGAAAAACAACAATCAAGTCATGAACCATCTCCGCTATCTCACGCAAGAAATCGGTCCGCGCCTCACAGGTTCGCCGAATTTGCAGCGGGCATGCGAGTGGACATTGGCTAAGTTCAAAGAATTCGGGCTTTCGAATTGCCATTTAGAGCAATGGGGCGAAATTCCGGTCGGCTTCGAAAGAGGGAAAAGGCAGATTGCGCGAATGGTCGAACCGATCGTTCGCGAATTCGAATTCACGACACGCGCCTGGTCGGCAGGGACGAACGGTCTCGTGCGAGGGCAAGCCGTGCTCGAGCCGAGAACGATGGAAGAACTCGAGCGAGTGCGTCCTCTTCTGGAAGGCGCATGGATAGTCGGACGCCCTGCGTCACGCGTGCAATCCGAGGAAGAAAGAGAATTGCGACAAAAAATCAACGATGCATTGAATGCCGCGGGAATCGCCGGTCGTGTCGTTTCCTCGCGAAGCGAATTGGTCATCACCAGTGGAAGTTTTCGCAATCTGGATTACAATAACCTGCCTAAAGACGTTTCCATCACGATTCGAAAAAGCGATTACGACGCGATCGTCGAGCAAATCATCAAAGGGAAAAAGGTCGTTTTAGAATTCGACATCGAAAACCGATTCATCAAAGGACCTGTTCCCGTATACAACGTGATTGCTGAAATACCTGGCACGGAAAAACCGGACGAAATCGTAATCGTGGGGGGGCATTTGGATAGTTGGGATGGACCTGGTTCGCAGGGATGCTGCGATAACGGTACGGGGACTATGTGTGCATTGGAAGCGGCGCGGTTGCTGATGGTTTCAGGCGCAAAACCGAAACGCACGATTCGCTTCATTCTTTTCACCGGCGAGGAACAAGGTTTGCTGGGTTCTCTCGCCTACGTCAATCAGCACGCTAACGAACTCGACAAAATTTCGGCTGTGTTCATTGACGACGGAGGGACGAATTATTGCGGTGGGCTAACGTGCATCGAACCGATGGCGGAAATCCTGAAACACGCAACAGACCCCGTAAATCAAGCCTTTCCGGAAATGCAGGTTAAAATTCAAACCGTACCGCAAATGCCTCGGGGGGGCGGAAGCGACCATGTATCTTTCAATCAAAAAGGCGTTCCGGGGTTTTTCTGGCATGAAGTGGGTCGCGCGAATTACACTTACGTGCATCACACTCAATACGATAGATACGAGCAAGCGATTCCGGAATATTTGATGCAATCTTCTGTAGCCGCTGCTGTTACCGCATACAACATGGCTTGCGCAGAAACGCTTTTACCGAGAGAAAAACGGACAGGAATGCCGCAATCGAGATTAGCCTCTTTCATACCGATGTTTTAAAAAATCGCGGCTTACGCCGATCCTACAATTCGGCAATTCTCAAATCGCGGCTTACGCCGCTCCTACGGTTTCGGCAATTAAAATATCGCGGCTAACACCACTCCTACAGTTAAATTCTAAAATCGCGGCTTTCCGCTCCTACAAGTTCGGGGAATTCTAAAATCGCGGCTTACGCCGCTCCTACAGTTCCCGTCGGTACTCGAATGCGCTCAAAAGGGTCGCTTGGTCTGCGAAGTCCAAATCCCCCCCCACGGGGATTCCGTGCGCCAATCGCGTGACGGAAATATCGAGCGGTTTCAGCAGTTGTGCGAGATACAAAGCGGTGGCATCCCCTTCCACCGTAGGATTCGTCGCGATAATCACTTCCTTTATGTGCCCCCCCTCGATGCGAGCCAAAAGTTCTCGAATCTTTAACTGCTCTGGACCCACTCCGTCCATAGGGCTCAAAACCCCGTGTAACACGTGATAAAGCCCATTGAACTTGTTCATCCGTTCGATGGCAGATACGTCCTTCGCCTCCGCCACGATGCAAAGAATGGAAGAATCCCTATCGGGATCGGAACAAAGTTCGCAGACTTCGTGCTCGCTGAAACCTTGGCATTTCGAGCATAAACGAATCTTCGTTCGCGCCTCACGAAGCGCATCGGCAAGCTGGATTACCGCTTCTTCGGGCTGACGCAAAAAATAGTAAGCCAGACGCTGTGCTGATTTCGGTCCGATTCCAGGGAGTTTTTCGAGTTGTGCGATGAGATTCGCTAAAGGTTTCGAGTAAATCATAAAATCAAAACGGATTCACTCCAGGTGGAAGATTCAATCCTGTCGCTAATTCTTTCATGCGTTTTTCACGAAGTTCGTTAACTTTTGCCTGACCCTCACGCAACACTAATGTTATCGCGTCCTCCAAAGTTTCTACATCATTCGGATTCACCATTTCCGGAGGAATTTTGATAGACAACAGTTCTCCGGCTCCATTGAACTTCGCTTTGATATTCGCTTTTTCGACTTCGATTTCTTCTAATTTCAATTCTTCTTCGATGCGCTGAGCACGAGCCATCGTTTCTTTCGCTTGCTGCATCAAAGAACCTAAATTACCGAGACCTTTCGGAAGTTTCATCTTGTTTACTCCGGTTTAACTTGTAATACCTCTTCGACCGCACGGGCGAGCGGCTCGCCTGCGAGTGGAGATTCTACCTGAGAAACTACCGCACGAGGCTTATCGTCGAAAACATAACGAATATCGTAATCTGTATTCCCCACGATACTCATAAATTCATCCTTAACCGCCTTTTGCATGTTTTGACTCTTCATAAAGCGATCATATTGAAAACGATTCGTAAAAGCAACGATGAAACAACGTTCTTCCATTCCCACTACGCTCGTGTGTGCCATCATTGCCCCTGCGGATTTGAATTTCGATTTGAGGGTCTCCACTGTTCTTTCCCAAAGAGCATGGATATTCGCTGAATCCGCAACTACAGCAGAGGAAGTTTGCGATAGTTTTTCGTCGGGAGGTTCGTAAGTCGTTTCTTTATGAGGGTTTTCTCGCTGCGTTTTTTCTTCCTTTGCGATGTTGAGGGAAGGTTTTTCGATTTCACTCAAATTCTCTTTTCCCACCTCAGCTAAACGAACCAAAGTTACTTCCAATGCTAAGCGAGGCAAACTCGCCGTGCGAATCTCCCGATGCGCATCGGAGAGAATGGCTCGATACTCGAGAATCTTTTCTTTGCCGATTTGTTGCACGAGAGCGTGGTTGGAGGCGCGTTGTGTCGTATCAATACTTTCTTGTTTAGTAACTTGAAATGCCGTGTAGGTAAGGTCGCTCAAACGAAAGAGCAAACTTTCTAAAATCTCGCGTGGCTCTTTCCCACTGCTTATCGCTTCATTTGCGCTCGCAAGTAACTCTCGGATATTCCCTTCCGATGCTGCGACGAGCATTGCGTTCGCAACCTCTTCATCCAAAAGACCGAGTTGCTGTACGACATCCTTAGCGGTTATTTTCGAATCGGAAGTGACGACTGCTTGCTCCAACAGTGTCAACGCATCGCGGTAGGCTCCATCTGCCATCCTCGCAATGAGCGTAAGCGCAGCAGGCTCTGCCTCCAGACCTTCCTGTTTGCAAATATAATCCAGTCTTTGCACGAGTTCTTGAATGGAGCCTCTGCGAAACTCGAATCGTTGACATCGGCTGCGAATGGTCAAAGGAACGCGATTGAACTCCGTCGTCGCCAGAATAAACAGAACATGAGGGGGGGGCTCTTCGAGAGTTTTCAAAAGCGCATCGAACGCTTTCGAGGATAAATCGTGCGCTTCGTCAATAATATAAACCTTGTACCTTCCCTCCATAGGAGCATAGCGAGATCTATCTACGATGTGCTCTCGAACTTCATCCACACCCGCCTCGCTCGCGGCATCCAATTCAATCACGTCCCCACCTGCGCCTGAAGTAATCGCTTCACAAAGTTTGCATTCGTTGCAAGGTTCTTGTGCAGGACCTTTCTCGCAATTCAATGCTTTTGCGAAAACACGCGCCGTGCTGGTTTTTCCCGTACCTCTCGGTCCCGTAAACAAATAAGCGTGCGCTATGCGTCCAGACGCGATAGCCGATTGGAGCACTTTCGTAACGTGTTCTTGCCCGATGATGTCGGAAAATGTCTGACTGCGATATTTCCTATAAAGCGCGACGTACAAAACTAAACTCCCTTTTTACCGTCGGGAAGAGTGCGTCGCACGGTCGCTCTTCTTACCGTTGCTACCTTCCGGTCCTGGCGGGGTTCGAAGAGTTTCCGCCGCGCAGTTCCCGACGGGAAATAATGTTAGCATGTTCATGAGGTAAAAAGCGATTAATCTCTTAAACTTTCGCGTCGAATAACATCTTCCTCGCCACGAGTTACGACATCCACATATCCCGGAGATTTCAATACTGCAGAATATTTGTAATTCCCTCGTTTTTCGATAAAATCGCGTGGCACTTCGAAGCGAGCATACAAACAACGCACTCCGGGGCGAATATCCGTTCGTAGATATCGCTTATCCGTCATTCCTTCACCATCCCATCCGAGTTTATCTTGAATATGAGGCGGCGCCATGCGAGGAGAATAGAAAAATTCGACGATGTATTTGTCCGCCTTGAACGGATACATCGTGGGATTGCGACTCATATCGATTTTTCTATCGAAACGGTTGTTCAGCGTATAAAGAGAATCCTGCATATATGTTCGTCCCTTATCGAAATCGAAATCCAAACTCGGTGCAGGGTCCCATTTCAATTCGTAGTCCGCTTCGCGCAAAACAATCCGGATACGTGCACCTGTAGTGGGAATTCCCCAAGTTCCTGTTACGCGCATCACGCGAGGCTGAATCATTTCGATTTTCACCGTGAAATTCAAATCCACAGGATTGTGGGTGTCGTATGGCATCTTGTCGTAGACACCGTCTCTTCTCGCGAAAACGCCTCGCGCAGCCATACGTACGAGCAAATTGTTCAGATTCTGCGACATGTTGTCTTTGAGGATGCGCATGTATTCATCACCGGTTTTCTCGTACTCTTTCGTTGCGTATTTTTCGATTTCCCAATACCATTTCATGGCATCGTCTAATCGCCCAGCCTTCAAATATGCGCTCGATAAAATACTCCTCAAATAAGGAAGCACATCAGGATGTTTCACGGATTCCTGAAACCATCGTACGGCTTTATCGTAATCGTCGTCTACTTTGTGATAATAAAGCCAGCCCATTTCATGATAGAGGCGATACGTATCGGGGTTTTGGGTTATTCCTTCTTGTACTAATCGCAACGCTAAAGGGATATACCGTCTATCGGAGCGGCTTTGGTCATCCGTGAAGTTGTATGCGATGTGCCATGCCCCTGTGGAATACACCTCGATTTGACGAGGATCGAGCCATGTAACGATGCGAATCATAGGGAGCACAGCATCGAATTGTCCGCTATCGAAATATTCATCCGCTTGCACCCAAAGCAAACCTGCAACGAATTGCCGCAATCCGCTTAGGGATGCCAAAAGTTGGTCGGGTGTCAATCCGGGAGTAACTCCTACATTTCCTGCGCTGTAGTTTTTTTTCCAAATCGGAAACATCACTTTAGAAACAGCGCCTTGCAAAAGAAACAAGAAGACGATAAATAAAATTAAGCGCGCCTTCTTCGACATACTAAACCTCTCGACGATCGAACACTAATACGGATAATGCGAGCAAAATACCGATATAGGTGAACGAATACACGACACCATACATCATAAAGTTTAATTCGCTTCCTCGCAACTGTTGCGCCGCTTCGATTGCAGCACCGGGCGTAACGTCTAAATTCTGAAAATTCGGGATGATGTAATGCGCTACCCAAGCGAACCCTTTCACGAGCGTGGATTGACCTTTAGTCGTTAGATTCTCGAAAATGGGATTCATAAGGGTGCCAAATATGTACACGAACCCAGTAAGGAAGAAATTCACGACAGGAGTTACGAACGTGGAGAAAAACATCGCTACGGCTGCCAACAAACTCATTTGAAAGATAAACATGATTGCCGAGCGAACGATGGGCGCAATATCCGACCTCGCACCTTGATAAAACAGAAACGCCGCCAGAAGCACGATCGTCATCAGAGCAATCATAAGGGTCAAAGCGGCGACACTGCCTAAATATTTTCCGAGCAAAAACTGATAACGCTGCACGGGTTTCGAAAGAATCGTGTAAATCGTGCGTCTTTCGATTTCGTTCGGTATCAAATACACCGTGAGTGTTACCGCCAGGATTGCGGCGGTAATGCGAAGCACAGCCAACGTCATCGTAATCAAAACATGGCGCTCTCCTCGCGGGGTGAGTTCACTGAGGCTCGGCGCAATAATCATAAATGCCAAACCTACGAAAAGAATAATCAATAAGACTCTCCTTCGAATCGCTTCTCCGAGAGTCGTTCCTGCTATAGCGAATACTTGGTTCATAGTCTTATTTGTTGCATCAAGAAGCAGACGTTATTTTCCAATCCGAACCGGTAATGGTCTCGACGAACAAATCTTCCAAACGCTTTCTGCGCGGGATGATGCTCACGATATTTCCCCCACCGGAACGAATTGCATCGATAAAGCCATCCGTCACCAAATTGTCCGGAGCGTCTACGATGAGTCGCTTATTGGCATAAGAGGTAATGACGCCATTCTGACGTATTTTCTCTGCAATTCCTTCGGGAACATTGTCAGCGGTAATTTCCACACGTCCGCCAGCAAGTAACTGGTCCAATTTTCCTTGTCTCACGATACGACCGTAGTTGATAATTGCAACCCGATCGCAAATCCGTTCTACGTCGGACAATTCGTGGCTCGAAACGAAAACGGTCTTTCCTTCGTTGCGCATCTGCAAAATCAGATCGCGAATTTCAACATGGGCGATGGGGTCGAGACCAGCAGTCGGCTCGTCCAAAAACAAAAGTTCGGGGTTATTGAGCAAACATTGTGCGAGACCGATACGCTGCTGCATTCCTTTGGAGTATTGAGCAATCGGCTTCGATTCGGCGTCTTTTAGACCTACCTTTTCGAGCAAAACCTTGCATCGCCTCGTTCGTTCGGGTTCTCGGATATTGAACAGCCGCGCATAAAAGCGAAGCAATTCCAATCCCGTCATGTGCTCGTAGTAATAAGGCTTTTCGGGGAGATAACTTAGTCGCTTGTGAATCGAGGTATCTCCGATTTCTTTGCCGAGTACCCATGCCCGTCCTGACGTCGGATAAATGATATCGAGGAGAATCTTAATGGTGGTAGTTTTCCCTGCACCGTTAGGTCCTAAAAACCCAAAAATTTCTCCTTGATGTACCTCGAGGTCTACTTCGTCCACGACGTTGACCTTTCCGTAGCGTTTCGTGAGTTTTTCGGTCTGTATAACTTTATCCAATAGAGCAGAAGCCTCCAGAGAATGGGTTTTTAACTATGATAAATAAGTATACCAGGATGAGTTTAGGTTCCCAGAACCTGCCTTTTCCCGCTACGAAATCCGGAAAAAAATATGCACAAATGACGTCTTATGGATCCCAAAGAGGGCAAATCAGAGGGAAAAGTGCAGGAAAACCTGGGGAAAAGTGGTGATTTTTCAAAAATCCCCGTTGATTTTCTGGTTTAACATCGTCATAATAATAGGAGCCTTCTCAGGAGGCATAGCCTCCAAAAAGAAGTGCGACTTTTGCGGGAACGTGCTTTGCTCTCCTTTCGGCGTTCCCGCACTTTTTATTTAGGCTCCGGATACCCCCATGTCTACCATCCGGACGTTCTCTATGAACGTTGAAATCTTCACTGGATTCTTTACTCCAGGTAAGTCTTCTACGCCGCTACTCACATCCACCCCGAAAGGGCGCACCTTCTCTACCGCTGCCCGGACGTTCTCGGGTGTCAGCCCTCCTGCAAGCACGACAGGAAGCTTCGTCTTCCTCACGAACTCCTTCGCAACTTCCCAATCCATCTGTTTCCCGGTACCACCGAACTGGTCAGGAGCATAAGTGTCCAAAACGAGGGCATCTGGCGCAATAAGCGAATCTTGATTTAGCACTTGGTCTTTGTCAATTCGGACAACTCGAAATACCATTCGATTCCATCCCGTTAGTTCCCCTTCTACGAACTGAATCGCGTCGAACAGGGGTGAAAAAAGGAAATCAGGAAGAGGCTTCGGCAATTTACCGAAGACGGCAACTCTCGTTACGAAGGGAACTCTCGGAACGAGTTCTTCTATGTTCGTAACGTATCGAAAGACATAGCGTGGGCTCGTCTCTTCGAAAACGAAACCCAAAGCGTGTGCCCCCACTTCTAATGCACATTCCACGTCTTCTCTACGCGTAAGTCCGCAAATCTTCACTCTCGTCATTTCCCCAACAACTCCCTTACTCCTTGCGCGATATCCGATTTCGTCATCAAACTTTCTCCGACTAAAACCGCCTTGATACCCGCTTCGGACAGTTTCTCGACATCTTCCCTCGTCCAAATCGCGCTCTCGCTCACTAAAAAAGCCTTCGGGGGGGCTACTTTTGCGAGGCGCACAGACGTTTCCAAGTCAGTGGAAAAAGTCGTCAAATCTCGATTGTTGATTCCAATCAACCGCGCTTCTAAATTGGCTGCGATTTCCATTTCCTTTTCGGTGTGCACTTCGACTAAAACATCCATCCCGAGTTGTAATGCCAAATCATGCAACGCTTTCATTTTATTATAATCTTCGAACGCAGCGACGATTAAAAGGATTGCATCTGCACTTTCTGCTCGCGATTCGAGAATTTGAATCTCGTCGATCAAAAAATCCTTTCGAAGAATAGGCAAGTTAGTCACTTTCTTCGCTTGTTTCAAATTCTCGAGACTTCCTTGAAAATACCGCTCATCCGTGAGAACGCTCAAACAACTCGCCCCCCCTCTTTCGTAATTTGTCGCAATCTGCGCTACATCGAAATGTTCCACGAGCACACCACGACTCGGGCTCGCTTTCTTCACCTCTCCGATGAGCGCGATAGGCTTCGCGTCTTTTTGTAACCGTCTTAAAAAACCGCGAACCGGTTCTGCTTCTTCCGCGCGCTTACGGAGCGCTTGCAACGACACACTCGATTTCAACGCAAGGATTTCTTCTTGCTTCGTTTCAATAATTTTCTCGAGAATATTCACTTTGTTCAAAAATCCCGATTCGAATCAGTCAACTTCAAGATACCGAGTGCAAACAAGTAAATCGATACTTCTGATATGTAATTTCGAAGAGAAAGAACTTTATTGAGTTGCAAATTCATTCGAGTAACGAATCAGTCGTTCCAATTTTTCATGGGCTTTCCCGCTTTCGATTGCTTTCGAGGCGATCTTCACCCCCTCCGAAAACGACTCAGCTTTTTCCGCTAACCATAGCGCGACTCCGGCACCCGGCAACACTGCTCGAGCCTCCGGAGAATGCACATCTGTCAACGCGCGGCGCAGTTTCAATGCATTTCCTTCGACACTTTCTACGGCAGCAATTTCAGCGAGCGAAGGCGGTTCGATTCCGAAATCCGTTGCAGCCATTTCCCGGTCACTTATACGATTTCCATCGTAAATCACCATACATGTACTTCCAATCGGAGAAACCTCATCAATTCCTATCTTTCCATGCGCGACGACTGCTCGTTTTGCTCCTAACCGCTTCAAAACATTTCCCAATTTCGGCACCAAAGCAGGTGAAAAAACTCCAATGAGTTGCCTATCCGCACCCGCCGGATTCGTCAATGGTCCGAGCAAATTGAAGACTGTACGCAATTTCATCTCCTTGCGGGGGGTTGCCGCGTGCTTCATTGCAGGATGATAATTCGGAGCGAAAAGAAATGCCAATCCGATTTCGTCTAATAACTTCCCTGCTTCATAGGGGCCGAGGTTGAGATTCACTCCTAAAAACTCCAGCACATCCGCACTACCACAGCGACTTGTGACTGCCCGGTTGCCGTGTTTGGCGATAACAGCGCCTGCCGCGGATGCGACAATCGCGGCTGCGGTACTGAGATTGAAAGTTTTGACGCAGTCCCCGCCCGTGCCGCATGTGTCCACGATAATCGAATGCTTCGTTTTGACTGGCAGAACCCGTGCCCGCATCTCTCTTGCGAATCCCACCATCTCGGTTTCGGTTTCCCCTTTCATTCGAAGGGCGACGAGCAGGGCAGCAATCTGAGAAGGCGTCGCCTCTCCATCCATGACTTGCGCCATGACTTCCCTCGCTTCGCTTTCCTTAAGGCTTTTTCTATTTGCGACCCTCTCGATCGCTTCGACAATGGTCATTTTTAGAATTATATGCTTAGAGGCATTGTTCCTAACGACTTCTTTGCTCGAATACCGCATTTCGACCGGTGAACACAAAAGTCTGTCATCCAGTAGGTAGTCTAAAAATTCCAAATGATAAGTTTATTCTTCGCATTCTTTTTCTCTCAAAATGATGCGCCCTCTCTTCGTCACCCTCAGGAATTCCATCTCGAAAACATACGCCAACTGACCTTCGGTGGGCAAAATGCAGAGGCGTATTGGAATCTCGAGGGCACGAAACTGATTTACCAATCCACTCAACCCGAATGGCCCGATGAACAAATACTGATCATGAATGCAGACGGTTCGGGAAAAACCCTTGTCTCCACAGGAAAAGGGCGCTGTACATGCGGATTTTTCATTCCCGGGACAGACGAAATCGTTTACAGTTCTACGGATTGGTGGGATGAAGGGCCCGCCCCAAAGCCTGACCGTTCGAAAGGTTACGTGTGGGCTGTGAATCCTTATTTTCGAATCTTTCGGGCGAAATCCGACGGTAGCAATCGGCGCATGCTTATCGAAGAGCTTGGCTATTTCGCCGAAACCACGATTGCTCCAGACGGGTCTTTTATGGTGTTCACGAGCACAATGAACGGAGACCTCGAGATTTACCGCGGTGATTTGAATGGGAAAAATATCCAAAGACTTACCCACGAATTGGGTTATGACGGAGGACCTTTCATAAGTTGGGACAGTAAACTCATCGCGTTTCGCAGAGGGGATGTCCGCTCGAAGGAGCAAAAAGAGGACTACATCGAACTCCTAAAAAACAGTTTGGTGCGCCCGACCAAACTCGAAATTTGGGTTATGGATGCAGATGGAAGCCATAAAAGGCAAATCACTCGACTCGGCGCTGCCTCCTTCGCACCATCTTTCCACCCGGACGGTAAAAGAATCATTTTCTCGAGCAATTACGGCGACCCCAAGGGGCGCGAGTTCGACCTCTGGATCATCGGTATTGACGGGAAGAACTTAAAACGGATAACTTATACACCAGAATTCGATGGCTTCCCAATGTTCACTCGCGATGGAAAACGCCTGGTATGGGCGAGCAATCGAAACGGCAAAGTCCAGGGTGAAACGAATATATTCGTCGCCGACTGGAAGGAGTAATTATTCATGAACGTTTTCTTTTTATTAACGAGCCTTCATCTTTTTGCATTTTCGAATCTGCCCCCCCATATTATTCATTCGGATAATGACGTTTTAATTTCTGCCTCAGCACTTCGTTCCCACGTGGATTTTTTGGCTTCGGATAAATTGGAAGGTCGCATGAGTGGAACGGAAGGCGAACGCGCTGCGGGAGATTACATTGCGAAATGGTTCAAAGACCACGGTCTCAAACCAGCAGGACCCAACGGAAGTTATTTTCAAGAATTCCCGATAACTTACGGGGGGGAAGCAGGTCCGGAATGCGAACTGACTTTCACGACTTCCACCGCGAAAAAAGTCACCGCTGAACCGAACAAGGATTTCAATCCAGTTTATGGCTCAGTAGAAAAAACACCCGTCGAAGCAGAAGTCGTTTTCGTCGGTGAAGGGCGCGTGAGCGAAAACCGAGATGATTACGAAGGACTCGACGTAAAAGGAAAAATCGTGATGCTTTTCCCTGCCGCCCCCGGAGACCGTTTCAACAACAATTCGCGTTCTCGAATCGCGAAGGAAAAAGGCGCAGTGGGGATGATTTTCGCAGGACCTATCGAAGAGGACAGTTATCCGCTCATGCGCGTGACGAGAACTCGAAGCATCTCTCGTGATGCCGGTCTCGTTGCAGTCGCCATTACTGCGAACCTATTCGAAAAAGTGAGCGGTTTGAAATACAAGGAAGCACGAAAAACCGCCGCTTCGGGATACGTTCCAAGAGGATTCGCAAAAGGATTGAAAGCGAAAATAAAAGTAGACATCCAACAACGAAAAATTACTGCCAGGAACGTAATGGCGATGCTACCGGGAAACGACCCGAAATTGAAAAATCAATACATCATCATAGGAGCGCATTACGACCACGTAGGATGGGGTGATATCGGCGCTCTCGATGCAGCAGAAAAAATTCATAACGGAGCCGATGACAACGCAAGCGGAACTTCCACCGTTTTAGAACTCGCTCGAGTTTTTGCGCAAACGAAGGACAACCGCCGCACTCTCGTATTTCAACTCTACAGCGGTGAAGAATTAGGTCTCGTGGGCAGTTTTTATTTCACGAAAAACCCCACCATAGATTTGAACGCAGTGCATTGCATGATCAATTTGGACATGGTAGGAAATCTAACCGACGACAAACTCGAATTAGACGGTTTAGCGACTTCGACCGCTTGGGAAGACATCGTTTCGCAACTCACGAACGGTTTCAAAATTGCCAAAAACGGTGGTCCGAGAGGAGACAGCGACCACTATGCTTTTGCTGCAGCGGGAATTCCGGTGTTGTTTTTCCATACCGGGCTGCACGAACGCTATCATCGCGCTACGGATGATGCGCCTGCGCTCAACTACGAAGGAATGGCGAAAGTCGGAAATCTCGTCGCGAAATACATTCGCGCAGTAGACAAGCAAGAAGAACTCCTTCCCTTCAAAAAAGGCGAGCAAGTAACGAAACGCAAGCCTCCTTCGAAAGAATCTCCGACTGGAGAGACGACGAGACGTGTTCGTGTCGGATTGATTCCCGATTACACCAATAATGAACCAGGCGTTTTGCTTGCAGGCGTTAGTGCTAATTCGCCCGCCGAAAAAGCAGGATTGAAAGCAGGAGACAGAATCGTTCAATGGGGAACGAAAAAGATTAATTCCATCGAGGACCTGCAGGAAATTTTCGAAACCGCAGAGCCCGGAAAGCCTGTAAAAGTGAAAATCGTTCGCAATGGCAAAGAGATCGAAATCACGATTACTCCAGAAGCCATTGATTTAATAAATACGGATTCGACAAAAGCAGCCTGAACTTCGAAATCTTAACGTCGAGCAAAGAAAACGCATCCCGTGTTGGGAGGCTGTACCTTCCCCACGGAACCGTCGAGACTCCCGCCTTCATGCCTGTCGGTACGTATGGTGTCGTGAAGACACTCTCCCCCGAAGACATCGAAAAGTTAGGCTACGAACTGATTCTTTGCAACACCTATCACCTTTTGCTCCGCCCTGGCGAAGAATTCATGAAACGCTTCGGCGGGTTGCATAAATTCATGAATTGGAATAAACCGATTCTCACGGACAGCGGTGGCTTTCAAATCATGAGCCTCGCGAAAATGAGAAAAATTCACGAAGGGGGGGTAGAGTTTCGGTCCCATATAGACGGAACGCTTTATAAACTCACTCCAGAAAAAGCGGTGCAGTTTCAAAAAATATTGGGTGTGGATATCTCCGTCGCGCTCGATATCTGTCCTGCTCATCCGGCATCGAAGGAGGAAATCTCCCTTGCGGTGGAACGCACGACCCGATGGGCGCAGAGAAGTTTGAACGCAAGAGAAGAAAATCAAATCCTATTCGGAGTTACGCAGGGGGGGATTTACGAGGATTTGCGAAAAAAATCCATCGAAGAAATCACGAGCATGCCCTTCGACGGTTTTTCCATCGGGGGGGTCAGTGTCGGAGAATCGAAAGTATGGCAGCATCGAATCGTCGAGTTTTCCGCCCCCCTCTTGCCGAAAGATAAACCGAGATATTTGATGGGTATGGGGAAACCGACAGATATCATTCACGCAGTTCGATGCGGAGTTGACTTGTTCGATTGCGTTCTTCCCACACGAATGGGAAGACATCACGCTTTATTCACACTTTCAGGAATCGTGAATATCACGAATTCTCGTTTCGCGAGTTTAGATGCACCGTGGGACCCGGAAAGCGTTTTTCCCCTTACCGCGAAAATTTCCTCTGCTTACCTGCATCATCTTTTCAAGATTGGTGAACCATTGGCTGCCCGCATCGCCTCATTGCACAATTTAGCCTTCTACGAACGACTCATGCGAGAAATTAGAATGGCTATTCGAGAGGATAAGTGGAATTGGTTGGAAGAGCGATATAAAAATTGCTAAACGCGCTTTCCGATTTGAACATCGAGTCGTGCCTTCTATGCAACGGTTGTAAACGAATAAACGAAGCATGTGAACTCGGAATAGGCTTTTTTGTGGAATTTGTTTGTATTACGGTTCCCCTTGCGTAAGCAGGGGGAACCTTACGGAGGGGGTCGAAATAAAGCCTCAACAGCAGGAGCTGTTGAGGCATAAAAATAATGTACGCTCAGTTTTGAAAGAAAAAGAATTTCACCCCCTCCTTTAAAGGTTCCCCCTCTTCGCTGCGCTCGAAGGGGAACCGGGTTATTCATAAATTCATCTTATTTATCGCCCCGGATTTTCATAATCTCCCCTGTAAGTAACACAATAAATAAAATTCAGCCGATAAAGTGATACAATAAACCCCTACATTCGTCAGACTAAAGAGGTTTTTACTATGCACTGGATTATCGTTATTGCCTTTTTCTTCCTTGCTCAATTCCCGTCTATCGCTTATTCTCAAAGAAAGCCTATCGAACCCAAAACCGTTCCTACGAGAAAGCAATCCCCTCAGCAGAAACGTTCCGTAGGCAATCAGCCGATTCTAGTCAAGGTCGCTGTCCTTAATTTCGACCCCATCGTTCCATCGGAACACAAGCCGCTTCACGAATTTTGCGGATGGAACGACCCGAGAAAATTGGCAGAGGAATATGCAGCGGATATCAAATTGGCGAGCGGTAATTTCATCGAATTCGCGATTGTTTATTGGAAAGACATCGACGCATTCCCTCCTAAAAAAGACGGTTTTATTTACAACATGGAAACGTATCTCAAATGTCGTGCAGAGGGAAAGGGATGGCATGAACCCGACGAATTGGATTATTCGCGCGTTATGCGAGAATCGGGGCTTCTACCTAAAATCGATAGCGGAGAAATAGACGAGATATG
This sequence comes from Fimbriimonadales bacterium, assembly GCA_035559795.1. Classification (NCBI taxonomy): domain Bacteria; kingdom Bacillati; phylum Armatimonadota; class Fimbriimonadia; order Fimbriimonadales; species Fimbriimonadales bacterium. Next base: position 176,411 of record DATMAR010000003.1, read on the forward strand.
GATTTTCGGCGCTCCTTATTTCGGATATTGGGAATCCGCAATGGCAGGTCCTGGCGCGTTTTATATCAACGGGGGGGTGTATCCAGAAGTGCCCACGAAAAAGCCTTTTGCGATAATGGGATTCAATTACGAACGTGGCGTTGCGGAAATGCTGCACGATTTATGTCATCGAACTGAAGCGACGATGGCGCGCATCTACGGAGGTTGGGAAGTAAACAAGTTAGAACACAATTGGGCGAAATTCGCAGCAAACGCAACACAATCGAACGGAGTCGCGGCATGCGGTACGTGTCATTATCCTCCTAACGCGGAAAAAGATTACGATTACGCAAACCCGCGCTTCGTAGAGAGCAGTGCGGACGATTGGCTGAACTATCCGAAACTCACGGGGAAAACGAAAAAAATCAATTGTGAGGCATGGGGTGGACCGGATTACCATCGAAATTATATGAAGTGGTGGTTCACGCGCCTCCCGAAAGCTCCCGGGGTCAACGCAGACGGGCGGCAGAATAATTGGTGGAAATACGTATTCGATTTCAACAATTACACAGAACGAGGAAGCCCGAAATAGAAGGAGCCCTAGCCAAAATTTTCTTCCCGGTGGAACGAACCGAGGAGAAAACCCGTCATCTTTATTAGGCGGGAAAACCGCAGATTTTCCCGTTTTTGTGATATCATGACCTCAGGGTGGGAGACTGCCCTGTGGAGTGCATTCGCCCTCCAAGTCTGATACATAAGTAATAGTTCTAATACATAAATAAGGAGGATACGCAATGCGACGCAAAGCGTTTACGCTCATTGAGCTGCTCGTCGTGATAGCCATTATCGCGATTCTCGCAGCAATTCTCTTCCCCGTCTTCCAGCAGGCGAAAGAAAAAGCCCGACAGACTTCCTGTACGAACAACCTGAGTCAGTGGGGCAAAGCTTTCAACCAGTATCTCGGAGACTGGGATGACCGTTGGCCACTGTCGATGTCTGCACAGCCGAAAGGTAGTGGGACATTCCAGTGGATGTGGAACTTCTATCACGCCGTACCGTGGAACTGGAGAACAGAGCACAGCGGTTCGTGGAGTGGCGACCAAACCTACTACGACGAACTGCAGAAAATGCACTGGTCGAACTCGACTCAGCCGTACATCCAGAACTATGGTGTGTATGACTGTCCTTCGGCACCCGTGTTCCGTCTAAGCGGTGTGAACTACAACAACAAGAAAGCCGGGAGAAACCCTGCGGAAGTAGCCTATTCCTATAACGGTGCATTACATAGATTCAATTCATCCGGAATCGTGAATCCGTCCATGCTCGTTGTCGGATGGGAAGGACGAGGCAAAGCATCCCCGCTCGGCTTCGCTCTTTCGAACCCGAACTTGCTTTGTGATACGAACTATAACGAAATCAACGGAGTTTGTATCTACAAACCGCAGAGCGACCCTGGTCTTCCAATGTTCGTAATTGACGGTCCGATATGGATTCACAACAGAGGTGTCCTCGCTACGTTTGCAGATTCACGTGCGAAGTGGCGAAGAATGGGTGCACAAATCAACCCGCAAATGACCGACTGGCGTGTGGATTTCTATACCGGATACGACTCGGAAGGATTCCCAGCGTATTACTGGGCTGAATACTATGGCGGTGGAGGATATGGCTATCATGCCTGGCTCTTCCGTCCAGAGTATGACTTCCAAGATTAAAAGGAGTTGAACCTTATAACCTCTGCGCACAGCCTCGTGCGCAGAGGTTTTTTCTCCATAGAGAGAAAAAATCGCCGAAGATAAGAACTGAAGAAGCGGAAATCAGGAAGAAAACTATGAATCGCAAGGCATTTACATTAATCGAATTGCTCGTCGTTATTGCGATAATCGGGATTTTGGCAGCAATTCTATTTCCCGTTTTTCAAAACGCCAAAGAGAAGGCTCGACAGACGAATTGCACGACAAACCTTTCCCAACTCGGAAACGCAATGGGCTTATACTTGAGCGAAAATAACGACCGTTTCCCCCTCGCAATGGCATATATTCCAGAAAAGGATTTTTATTATTGGGACAGGTTCTACGCTTTCCCTTGGGATTGGCGAACTTCTAACGACTGGGCTGGCGTCTCTCAAAATTTATACGATGAACTCCAACGCCATCACTGGTCGAACTCCATTCAGCCCTACATTCAAAATACACAAATTTACGACTGCCTCTCCGCACCTCAAGTCCGATTGAACAACGTCAACTATTCCCAAAAGAAGCCTGGCAGAGAACCTCGCGAAACGAGTTACACCTACAATGGACTGCTTCATCGCTATAACGCTTCGAACGTCATAGCGACGAGCGATGTGATCTTGTTATGGGAAGGGTTCGGAGAGGCTTCCCCTTTGGGTTTCGCCTTTTCGAATCCCACATTGCGTTGCGATGCGGCTGGCGGTTATCAAAAGGACGCAGTGCCTTGCATTTATCGAGCGCAATCCCCCCCCAGCGGAGTTTTGTTTTTGCCGTTACGTTCGATGTGGATTCACAACGGGGGAATCGTAACCGTCTTCGTGGATAACCACGTGAAATGGCGAAAGGTCGGAGCGCAACTCGCCCCTAACAACACGGATTTTCGAATAGACCCCTACACTCAGTACGACAGCGAAGGGATACCTACGGACTATTGGCGAGAGACTTTCGGAAATTACAGCCATCCCTACCTCTTCCGCCCCACGTATGACCCGAACGAACCGTGACGGGATATAATAATCGTATAACATTTCAGGAGGTGTTTTCGTGAAGAAAATACTCGCTTTTATAACGTTGATAGTCTTCGTTTCGAATCTTCTGTTGCTTTTCGGTTGCGGTGGAGGCGCAGAAGAGATGGCCGAGCCGAAAGGTCCTCCACCTCAAAAAGAAGAAGTCAAAGGCGGTCAGCCACCCGTAAAACCGGATGTATAAAGCGACGCTTTAGACCTCCGATTTACAGACCAGTAAAACCTATAAGCCGCAGGCGCCAATGCCTGCGGCTATGTCTTTAATCTCTTCGAGCGAATTTCCGAGCATAACCAATTTTACAAAGCGGGTTCTTCTTTTCTTTTCCTCTCCGTTATCCTGAGACCCTTCGGGATGAAGACGAAATCCAACAACCCGAAAAGATACTGCACGAGCAAGGCGAGAACAGCGGCGGGGATCGCCCCTTGGAAAATCGTATTCATGTCGAGAAGATTCAATCCGCTGATAATCGGTTCTCCGAGCCCCCCCGCTCCCACGAAAGCCGCCAAAACCGCCGTACCGACATTAATCACAGCGCTCGTTTTGATTCCTGCAAGAATAGAACGAGATGCGAGCGGTAAATAAATTTTCAGAAGTTGCGATTTGGGCGGTAAGCCGAGAGCGATGGCAGATTCTTTCAAAGAAGGAGGGATATCCTGCAACCCCGTCGCAGTATTCCGCACAATGGGAAGCAAACTATAAAGGAAGAGCGCTGTGATGGCGGTTTTTTCGCTGATTCCCAAAAACGGAATCGGCACGAGCAGCGCCAAAAGAGCGAGAGAGGGAACTGTTTGAACGACGCCACAAAATCCTAAAATAACTTCGCTGAGCAATCCCGGTTTACTGGCAAAGATTCCAAGAGGAATTCCTATTGCAATGGCAATTGCGAGAGAAACAGAAACTAAAAAAAGATGCTGTAACGTCCATCGCGCTATGTTCATAGCAACGTTTTGCGTTTGAGATTCCATCGCGACGCCGGATTTTTCTCGAAAATATAAATCCGCCGCGGCAGTGTAATCTTTAGTTCTTTCCGCCTCTGCATTGAGTTTAATCATCAGGTTCTCGTCAATAGTTCCTGCTAAAGAATTCAAAACCTTCAACGCATTCTGGGGAATATCGAGACGATACAGCCATACCGCATTGTATTTCGGGAAGAAATTCAAATCGTCTTTTAGAATCGTCAAACCGTATTCCGCAATTTTCGCATCGGTAGAATAAACGTCTTTGATATCTATTTCATCGGAAATCAATCCTTGATATCCGATTTGGTGTTCGATAGCGCGCACGTTGGACATTTTCAATCCATAACGCTGTGCCATCGGTCTCCAGCCATCCTTTCTTCCTAAAAATTCAGGAGTAATCCCCACCCTTAATTCTGGATATTTACGAAGGTCGCTGATTTTGGTTATTCCCAACTTTTGCGCTTTATCTTTTCGCATCGCTAAAGCGTAGGTATTGTTGAAACCCAATTCTTCGGACATTCCGATTCCGTAGGGTTCGAGTTCGCGTCGGATTTCACGGGCATCGGTCAATCCGGGGCGTTTCAAGATTTCCCCCGTGAGGGTTCCCGTGTATTCTGGATAGACGGTGATTTCACCCGATTTCAGGGCTTGCCATAGAATCAAAGTTCCTCCCATTCCCTTGCGGTGAGAGGCAGGAATCCCATTCTCTTGCAACGCCTTTTTCGCGATTTCGCCTAACACATAACTTTCCGTGAATCGTTTCGAACCGATGACTATCGTTCGGTCCTCACCGAACCCGAGGATGCACATTGCGAAAAACAAGAGAATCGTGATGCTTCGTTTCATAAAGAATGTATCGTCCTTTGCGCTCGCAAAAAGTCATTCACGAATGGAGAAACAGGGCGGTTCGTCAGATCTTCCAGAGAACCTTTTTGCACAACTCTACCTTCGTTCATGAGCACGATGACGTCAGCGAAATATGCGGCTTCTCCCATATCGTGTGTTACCATGAGCACTGTTTTGCCGAGTCGTTTGAAGATTTCTTTCAAATCGGTTTGCAGAGATGCTCTCACCATCGGGTCGAGTGCTCCCAGCGGCTCGTCTAATAAAAGAACCTGCGGGTCGAGAATAAGCCCACGCATGAGACTCAGTCTTTGACGCTGCCCCCCCGAGAGTTCGGCAGGATAGCGCTTCAATCCGTCTCGCGGAAAATGCGTGAGTTCGCAAAGTTCATCCAGTTTTTTTCGAATCTCTTCTTTCGATAAGCCGAATTCCTTCGCGGCGAGGGTTACGTTTTCTTCTCCTGTGAGATGCGGAAAAAGTCCTCCATCTTGAATCACGTATCCCATCCGTCTTCGGAGAGTTTCAACTGTCTCCTTCGTAACTTTTGTTCCATCGAAGATAATTTCTCCGCTCGATGGTTCGATTAATCCCATCGCCAACTTCAAGAGCGTAGATTTTCCGCATCCGCTCGGTCCGATTAATACGGTGGTTTTTTCTTTTTCAATTTCGAGCGTCGTCGGATGCAATGCGATGGTGCCGTTGAAAACCTTGCTTACGTTACGAAATTCGATCATCACTTCGGCTCCAACATGGCAACGGCGAACCATTCCCTTTCATCGAACCAGATCTTATGCATCTCGAATCCCGACGATTCCGCAATGGCGCGAAATGATTCGCATGTGTATTTATAACTATTCTCCGTGTGAATATATTCTCCTTTTTCGAATGGCACAGACATGTTCAATTTTTTTATGCGCGCCGTTTGTTCGCATTCACTTACGAGCCGCATTTCTATACGGTGTTGCTTTTCATTATAGATTGCAATATGCGAAAATTTTTCGATTTCGAAATCCCCTTCGAGTTCGCGGTTGATACGAACGAGTAAATTTTTATTGAACGCGGCTGTAATCCCTTGGCTATCGTTATACGCCGCTTCGAGTGCCGCTTTCTCTTTGACCATATCGAATCCGACAAGCAGCCTGTCTTGCGTTTCCGCGATTCTCCTCACGGAAGATAAAAATGATATTGCCTGCGAATTTTCCAAATTACCGATATTGCTTCCCATGAATAAAAAAAGTCTCGCACCAGGATGCGAAGGGATTCTCGTAATGCTGTCGTTATATTCTCCAGCAATTGCAGTGATGCGAAGAGAAGGATAATCGTCCAATAACTTTTGCGATGCATCTAAAAGATCGAATGCGGCAATGTCAATCGAAACGTAGTGCAGTTCGTTCTGCCGAGTCAGAGTTTCTTCGATTAATAAGCGCGTCTTTTTACCGCTACCCCCACCGAATTCCACTAAACAGATATTCTCCCCTGCCGCTGCGACGATGTCCCCAGTATGCCTGCTCAAGATCTCCGTCTCCGACCGCGTGAGATAGTATTCCGGAAGGCGCGTAATCGCTTCGAAGCACTCACACCCGAAAGCGTCATAAAGCAGCCAAGGGGGAAGCCATTTTCGGGAGGCGCTTAAGCCCTCTCTAACCGCAGAGGCAATGCTTAGCCCCGATTCTTTTCCGAGCGTATTTATCCATTCCAGCCGGTTGGGCATAGTATGCGAAAGGCAGTTTATCGCAGAATAGGGGAAGAGTTTCTATGCAAGCAAAGCAAATTACCTCCGAACTCCTTATTTCTTGGGTCTGCGACGCCCGGGAGAGGACTCTCATGCTTCACGCCGACCTTTCCGACGAACAAATGCTGGGTCCCGAGTTAGGGATTATAAACCCGCCTCTTTGGGAAATCGGGCACGTCTCATGGTTCATGGAAAGATGGGTTCTCCGGCACGTATGCGGACTACCCCCTCTCGATGAACGCGTAGACGAGTTTTACGATTCCGCCGCAGTCCGTCATGACGACCGCTGGCATCTTCCTCTTTTGACCCGTGAACGCGTTATTCGATACTTGCACGACGTGAGAGATGCTGTATGCCGTGTTTTGGAAAAAGGACTGAATGACGATTTGCGATATTTCACGATGCTTTCGGTTTTCCACGAAGACATGCACACAGAGGCATTCACTTACACGAGGCAAACTCTGGGTTATTCCCCTCCACCGTTTGCAACAGAGCACCCCCCCCAAGGAGGTGTTTTACAAGGAGATGCAGAAATCCCTGGCGGAAAATTTTTATTAGGCTCTTCGAGAGAGGAGGTGTTCGTTTTCGATAACGAAAAGTGGGAGCACGAGGTTATGGTTCAGCCATTTCGTATCGCCCGCTCTCAAGTTACCCAAGGGGAGTTTTTGCAATTCGTCGAAGCGGGGGGGTACGAAAACCCGGAGTTTTGGAGCAAAGAAGGATGGGCTTGGAGAGAGAAAGCACAAGCAAAATGCCCTTTATATTGGAAGCAAGAAAATGGCGAGTGGCTTCAACGTATTTTCAATCGGTGGCTTCCTTTGGTCCCCAATCGTGCGATGATTCACGTAAATTATTATGAAGCGGAAGCCTATTGTCGATGGGCGAAAAGAAGATTGCCGACGGAAGCAGAATGGGAAATGGCGGCATCGTGGGAACCAGAAACAGGAAGGAAAAGACGATATCCATGGGGGGACGAATCTCCTACTCCGAATCGTGCGAACTTGGATTGGCATTATGGGGGGGTTATCGAAGTCGGCGCATTACAGGATGGAGATAGTCCATTCGGATGTCGGCAAATGCTCGGGAATTCCTGGGAATGGACATCGAGTACATTCTCTCCATATCCGGGATTCACGCCGGATCCTTACAAGGAATATTCCCAGCCTTGGTTTTATGATCATAAAGTTCTTAGGGGGGGCGCATGGACGACGCGCTCGAGGCTCATCCGGAATGCGTATCGAAATTTTTATCGCCCGGATAGAAGGGATGTTTTGGCAGGATTTCGCACTTGCGCGATATGAGAATTCTCATCGTTACTCCGGCTCCGAAAGGTTCGAGACATGGTAATCGCGTTACAGCCACAAGATGGGCAAATATCTTACGCGAGTTAGGACATAGCGTCTCTGTAACGAATCAGTATGCAAACAATAGATGCGATCTGCTCATCGCTCTCCATGCTCGGAAAAGTTATCCCGCAATTCGAGAATACAAAATAAAATATCCCGATAAGCCATTAATTGTTGCGCTTACGGGGACGGATGTTTATCAGGATTTGTCGTCGAGCGAAGAGGCGAAACACTCTTTAGAATACGCAGACCGCATCGTAACTCTTCAGCCCTTAGCGAAGAAAGCTCTGACACCTGAAATCGAAAAAAAAGCAATAGCGATTTTTCAATCGGCGAAGCCTGTTTTACCGAAACCACGCGAGAAGACAAACGTTTTCGAGGTTTGCGTTTTGTGTCATCTTCGGCGGGTAAAAGACCCTTTGCGTGCCGCATATGCGGCTCGTCTATTACCCGACGAATCGAAAATTCGAATCATCCATGTCGGAAAGGCAATCGAAGAGGAATACCGAGGAGAAGCGTTGCAGGAGATGGACAGAAACGGTCGCTATCGCTGGCTGGGCGAAGTGTCTCACAGAAAAGCGCTTCGAATCTTAGCACGCGCGAAACTGTTAGTGGTCTCTTCGGTCCTAGAAGGGGGGGCTAATGTGGTTTCCGAGGCTATCGTGAACGATGTGCCCGTGATTAGTAGCAGAATCGAGGGAAGCGTGGGAATCTTGGGAGAAGATTATCCCGGTTATTTCCAGGTGGGGGACACGAAAAAGTTAGCGGAGTCGATGTTGCGATGTGAAAAAGACGAAAGGTTTTATCGAGATTTGCAATTTCACTGCTCGCGGCTGCGCCCGCTCTTCACTCCGGGGAAAGAGCGCGATTCATGGAAAGGATTACTGGACGACCTTATTCAGGCACGCTCAATCCTGGCGCAGAGGGTTCGCGCGTGATGTAGTCGTTCATCGTCAATCCGAACATGATTACCAAAAAAAGGAAGCCTACTGCTGCCCAAACGTGTGTAAGGCGACCTGAGTAATACAAATGCATAAAGAAAAGAGCCACTAAGGACGTTTTCACCATAGCAACGAGCATAGCGACGACCGTGTTCCACCTTCCCAAATGCATCGTCGCAACCCAATACGTAACAAAAAGCAATATCATCAAAAGAACATACACTATGAAATAAACGCGAACCGGAACAATGTGCATTTGCATAACTTCACCTACCTATGAGATACAACAACGGGAATAAGAAGATCCAAACGATGTCTACGAAGTGCCAATACAACCCTGCCAACTCCACAGGGATGAAATCCTGCCGTTGATTTCGCATATTAATCGTTCGAATAACGAGAGCAATCATGACGATAACACCGATGAGGACGTGAGCACCGTGGAGCCCCGTCATCGCGAAATAGAGATTGAAAAACATCTGCGCCTTATCGTTCGGGACGCCAGGGTCTCCGAAATTGAAATTCGGTCCTGGGAAAAGATGATGCTCGAATTTCTCCTTGTATTCGAAATATTTGATGACCAAGAAGGTTATCGCAAAAGCCATCGTAGCGAGAAGGTAGCTGACTTGCGCTTTCCAACGATTGAGCATCGCACTTCGAACAGCGAGCGCCATTGTGAAACTGCTGGTGAGCAGGACTGCGGTATTGACGCCTCCCAAAACCTTGTCCAATTTTTCGTGAGCGGCGTACCAAATCTCGGGATACAGTGCACGGTATACGATATATGCGGCGAATAACCCCCCGAAAAACATAATTTCCGTTACCAGGAAAACCCACATCCCTACCGTGTAGGCTTCTGTTTGTTGCTCGATATCTTCGAACTGGTGTCCGAGTTCGAGTTCGTCTGGATGATGTTCTATTGCTTCTTGGTGAGTAGTCATTACGCAGCACCTTTCACATTTTCTTCGTAAGCATATGCCTCTTCACGAACTATGGGGCGGTGTTCGAAGTTGTCGGGAATCGGGGGGGTAGCGGTTTGCCATTCGAGTCCTTTCGCCCCCCACGGATTGGCGGGAGCTTTTTCACCGCAGAAGACGGACCAAATCAAGTAAGTCGCAGTGATTAGATATCCTACAGTCAAGATCGAAGCTCCTGCCGATGAAAGCACATGCAAAACTTGCCATTCTTCAGGGTAACTCGCATATCGTCTCGGCATTCCCAAATAACCGAGAATGAATTGTGGCAAGAAGGTCAAGTTGAAGCCGATGAACACGACGAGAGCGGAGAGTTTCCCGAAGGCTTCGGGATACATGCGACCCGTAATTTTAGGCCACCAGAAGTGCAATCCTCCGAGAAAGCCCATTATCGCCCCCCCAACCATAATGTAGTGGAAATGAGCGACGACGAAATAAGTATCTTGCAATGGAATATCCATTCCGAGCGAAGCGAGGTAAAGACCTGTAAGTCCGCCAATCGTAAAAAGCCCTATGAATCCCAAAGCGAAAAGCATAGGAGATTCGAAGCGCACTCTCCCTTTATAGAGAGTTGCCGTCCAGTTGAAAATTTTTACAGCAGAAGGAATAGCAACTAAAAAGGTAAGAAACGAAAACACGATACTGGCGAATCGGGATTGTCCGCTGGTAAACAAATGGTGTCCCCAAACTAAAAAACCGATAATAGCGATGGCAATGCTCGAATAAGCCACGAACTCGTATCCGAAGATTTTCCTGTGCGAAAAGCAGGTAATCAACTCGCTGATAACGCCCATAGCGGGAAGAATCATGATGTAAACCGCAGGATGGGAGTAAAACCAGAAAAGATGCTGAAATAGAATCGGGTCTCCACCTTTTGCGGGGTCAAAAATACCGATTCCGAGAACTCGTTCCAGCCCGACTAAAAATAAAGTAATCGCAACTACCGGCGTACCGAGGACCATGATTACGCTCGTGGCGTAATGCGCCCAGACAAAGAGCGGAAGCCGATACCAAGTCATTCCGGGCGCACGCATTTTGTGAATCGTCACAATGAAGTTCAATCCCGTAAAAATCGAGGAAAACCCTGCGATAAATGCAGCGGCGACCGTTGCGGTAACCGCTGTCTGAGCAAAACTACTGCTGTAAGGAGTGTAAAACGTCCAACCCGTATCCACACCTCCGACGACGAGGGCTCCGAATGCAATTAACCCCCCCAATGTAAAGATATACCAACTAAACAGATTCAATCTCGGAAACGCTACATCTCTCGCGCCGATCATGAGCGGAATCAAAAAGTTTCCGAGAAATGCAGGAATGGATGGAATCAGGAAAAAGAAAATCAGAATTACGCCATGCAGTGTGAAAAGTTTGTTGTAGGTGTCCGAGGTAAAAAAGTCCGATTTAGGGGTGAGCAGTTCTAAACGAATGAGTGCCGCCATCGTTCCTCCGATGGCGAAAAACACACAGATGGTGAGCAAATACAGAATACCGATACGTTTGTGGTCTAAAGTGAACAACCACGATTTGATGCTGTAATCTGCGTTCAGATAATTCTTTTGAACCGTCTTACCTCCGGGTTCAGTCATTTGTTTTCTCCTTCTGAGGTTGTCTATTTTCCATAGGTTTTATTGAAAGGGATTTTATATATGCTATTAATCTTAAAACTTCTTGTTCGTCGAGTCTTCCCACATAGGTTGGCATAATGGCTTTATAACCTGCGACTCTCTGTACCTCGGGGTCATAAATCGAGCGCCGGATATAGGCTTCATCGGCTATGACCATTCTTCCATCCGCTAAAGGTCGCTGCTTTCCGAAGATACCGATGAGATTCGGGGCTTGCTTGCCATCGGGCTTATGGCAAGAATCGCAACCTTTCACATGGAATAGTTTCTCGCCCATTTCTGCCATCGTCTCGGGTCTTTGTCCTGCACCCATACCCCACCGCACTTCTTTGAGCCATTTCTCATAATCTGCAGGCTTCATTGCATAAACCCACCCGGTCATCTCCGAGTGTTTAGAACCGCAATACTCTGCGCAAAACAAGCGATATTTTCCAGGTTTCGTTGCGATGAACCATGCGGTTTGATAGCGTCCCGGAATCACGTCGCGTTTGATGCGAAACGCAGGAACGAAAAACGCGTGAATCACATCTTGTGAAATCATGATTAATTTCACGGGTTTCCCCACCGGAATGTGCAATTCGTTGTTCTCTCTATGTCCCGTCGGATGCTGCAAATGCCACATCCATTGTTTACCGACCACATAAATCGGCAAAGCGCTTTCCGTAGGTATCGGTGTGTACATATCTACGAACAATTTCGAAGCCCAAATGAAAACGGGCACGCCCATCAGAAGAGGAATCACACTCCAAGCGATTTCGAGTTTCAAATTTCCGTGAGGGGGATTAGAACGATCTACTCTCGACCCAGCGCGATATTTCACCATCAAATAAAGCACCGACCCGAATACAATTAAACAAAAAAGTATAGTAAGGCCGGTCAAAGTAAAATAAAGCCAATCCATTTCTTCTGCGAAATTGGATGCTCTTTCCGGAAGTAATTCTATGCCGTTCATCTTTCTTTCTTCTCCGTAAACGGTTCTTCACCGACAATCTCTTCTATAACTTCTTTGGGTTCTTGTCGGAACATTCGATAGATAAAAATTCCTAACGCAATAACCGTAACGAGCCCTGCGAGTTGCACGAGTCTTAATATCGCCAAACCGTATTTTCCGGTGGCAGGGTCATACACCATACAATAAAGCAGGACTTGGTCTACTAAGGTTCCGATTTTATTTTCTGCGCTTTGAACGAGCGCTAAACGCAAATCTCTCGGAGGATATTCGATGCCATAAAAATATTGCGAGATTTTCCCCTGAGGTGTAATCACGAAAATGCCAGCTGCATGAACATATTGTTTGCGTACTGGGTCGTATTTATATCGAAAACCGACCGTATCGGCGACACTTAGAATAGATTCTTGGCTACCTACGAGCAAATGCCATCCGTTCTCCGATTGGGGGCGATCGTATCTTTTGAGAATGCTTTGTTTTGTTTCCGCTGCGAGTTCGGGGGATTCCGTCGGGTCTATGCTAATCAAAACTACATCGAATTCTTTTCCCGCATCAAAAGATACGACTTTAAGAGATTCGATGATGCCTGTAATGATCCTATTACAAAGTGCTGGGCATCGATAATAAACAAGTCCCAAAATCACGGGGCGTTCGCCGAAAAACGTTGCAAGCGGAACTTCCTTTCCGTTCTCATCGAAAAATACAGTGTCCAACGGAAGTTGTTCGTCCAGGTGCTGTTCGATGGTCACTCCGCTCGTCATAGTTTGCTGTTTTTCGGTCGTATCTCTTTTCTCGGCGATAGACGGAGGGGGGGCTTGCGAGAAACTAATCGAAAGACACAGTGCAAACAGCAGCGAGGAAAATAAACTTTTCATCGCATATCTCCTCGATTATCTCGAGTTTGATTTTCTCTTTTTTCCCTCGAAGGTGGTGGAGATTGCGCTAATAGATCCATAGCCCTCTCGATAGGAACGCGCGCGATTCCTGCATTTTTATCCACCCATCCATAGTTATTCAAAATCTCCTCTTCCGCACTCAGCAATTGCACCATCTCCACGGTCGGCTTTTCTTGGATTCGCGGAGCAGGCGGAATTCCTTGAACTTCTTCTTCGGTCGTCTGCAATGCTCCTAATCTTTTCGCTGCAGAATGCTCTTCGAAATAATGGAAAAGTTCTAAAGACAGCCAAATGGAAATTGCCACGATGATAGTGAGGATAGCGAAAAAGAATGCTACGTTTCGCCGACTGAGGATATCTCTCGGCTCGTAACCGTAAGTTTCTAATACCTCGAGTTCTTTTTCTTCTTGTTTATGCACTTTCGACAACCTCTTGCCTGGCTAAAACATAGGAAGGAAGAAGAGGGGCTCGCTTGAGTTGGAGTAGAAAATAGAATACCCAAATTCCACCGAAAGCGAAGAACGCTGCCGCGTCGCTCCAATAAAATTGCGCACTTTCGCGATGAAACGAAGGCAAAACGAACCAAATAATATCTGCAATTCGCATAATGACAATCCACGCGGCGACTGCGCCTAACAAACGAGGAGTCCGCTTGACGTGACTGGAAAGGAGCAAGAAAAAGGGTAAGAAGAAGTGCAAGAAGATGAGCACTCCGCCGAACCATCGCCAGTTCCCTTCGCTTCTTGCTGCGTAGTAAGTGATTTCTTCCGGCAGATTCCCCGACCATGTGATCAACAATTGCGAAAAAGACATGTATGCCCAAAGAACCACCAAAGTAAGTGTAAGGTTTCCGACGTCTCGCCAGTTTTTCCTTTCGAGAAGCGACGAAAACGGATAGCGATCGCGGACAATCACCATGAAAATTATCGCAAGCGCCAATGCGAATAAAGCCTCTCCGACGACGTTCAGTAATCCGAAAATCGTGGAATACCAATGAGGCTCTAAAGACATCACCAAATCCGTAACTGCAATCGTGACGCAAATTACGAAAAAGACAGCGCCCGGCGCGCTCAAATTCGAACGCTTATCCGCGTAAGAAGCATCACTCGTTTCATCTTCCTTGCGTGACCACTTATTCAACCAAACCATCAATAAAAGCCAAATCCCGAAATAGATCACCGCGCGCAAGATGAAGAACGGTTGCGTCAGAAAGATCGCAGTCTTTTCTTGTAAGACTTTGTCATGAGCGACCTCTTCTGGATTCGCCCAAGGATAGATGTACTTAATCCCGATGAAAATCGGAATGGATAGCAATGCCATCAAGGGGAGAACACGCGTTCCCGCTTCGAAAAATCGAATAATCGGATATCCCCAAGTCGCGCGAACCATGTTATATAAAAGCGTAAGACCTAAACATCCGAGTGTCGGCGTCAACCACACCATAAAACCGAATAAATACGACTCGAAGAAACTCGTGGGATTCGCAAAATATGCGGTTGCCAACAAAGCGAAACCGACAATCCCGATAATAAGCCCAACGGTTTGCAATCGAGACGAACCAGGAAGGATTTTTTCAGTGGGTTCCACTCGTTACCTCCTGTTGCGTTCCCTTTTCGAGTTTTTCGCGCTCTTCCGGGGAGAGTTTCATTACGGGAACGTGCTGGCTGAGTTGCAGAGCTCGGATATAGGCGATGATTGCCCATTTGTCTTCTGCCTTTAGTTGCTTTGAAAGAACGGGATGCACTACGTCCTCCTTCGGGGGTTTCGTCTGCGGGCTCTTCTCGTAATTCGCTTTCGCCGCTTCGAAACCGCTAATAAACACATCGAAGAAATAACCAGGGGGGGCGTTTCGCAAACGCTCTTCATGGAACGATACAGGCTGTTTGTAGCCGCGCTGAACAATCATTCCCAAGCCATCGCCTGTGCGCGCATGACATGGTGAACAATAAATATTATAACGATCTCTACCCCTTTCTAAAATTGCCCGTGTAATGGGGAAGGGAAATCGTTTCGCAATCTCTCCGTTTTCTATTCCTTTATATAAAAATTCGTCTTCCCTCAAGTATCCTCGCGGCACGGTGCCGGGAACGGGTCGCAACGCTGCTTGACGACTCTCAAAGAAATCGCTTTCGCCCAAAGTCTTGATCTTTGGCTGTTCCCACATATCGTTTCTTTGGCACGCTCCCAGAGAAATCACCAAGAAGCCGAGCGAAACATTCAGACAATATACATAGATTCGTTTCACCAATTCACCTCCGAAACGGTTTCCGCCCCTAACCCTTCTAAAAATCTTCTGGTTTCGTTGCGGTCATATTTCGAATCGGAGGATTCGATGCAAAGGAAAAACTTATCTCGCGTAGCCGATTCGAAATTCGGCGCAGCGAATAACGGATGATGAGGAAGCGGAAGACCATTCATCACGAGCATCCCGATGACGGCACCGAAGGCAGCGGAAAGAATTCCGCATTCGAAGGTAATCGGAATGAAGGATGGCCAACTAAAATTCGGTCTGCCTCCTACGTTCATGGGAAAGTCCACAATGGAGATCCAACACTGCATGAGAAATCCCAAAGCGGCACCGATGATGCCACACCAAAAAACGACCCAAGGAACTCGGTCATCTCGATTGTTCAAAACATCGACCAATCCCTCGAGAGCATAAGGGGTGTAGGCTTCTACTTTTTCGTATCCGAATTCTCGCGCTTTCTTCGCGGCATTCATCAAATCTTCCGCTTCGGAAAACTGCGCAATCATGCCGTAATGGGGGGGTCGCGTCGGGTCTTTTCGCATTTACACTTTCACCTCCACTTCTTTCGGCTTCTCGTGTTTCATCGAATGGAAAAGATGTTTGATTTCTGCAATGGGAATCGTCGGTAAGAACCTTACGAAAAGTACCATTCCTGTCAAGAAGAATCCGAACGTACCAATCCAGGTGAGCCAATCCCAAATCGTCGGTGTGTACATTCCCCAAGAAGAAGGCATGTAATCTCGGTGCAAACTCGTGATAACGATTACGAAACGCTCCAGCCACATACCGGTGTTGACAACCAAACTCAAGAAGAAAAGCCAAGCGATGCTATTGCGTACGGATTTAATCCATAAAAACTGGGGCATAATCCCGTTGCAAAGGATCAGAGCCCAATAAATATTGGAATAAGGTCCTAAGGCTCGATTTTTAATCATAAACCACTCGTAAGGGTTGCCACTGTAAAAACCGTAAAACGCTTCCACGAGGTAACCATAGAAAACAATCAATCCCGTTG
Organism: Fimbriimonadales bacterium; assembly: GCA_035559795.1. Classification (NCBI taxonomy): domain Bacteria; kingdom Bacillati; phylum Armatimonadota; class Fimbriimonadia; order Fimbriimonadales; species Fimbriimonadales bacterium. Next base: position 192,671 of record DATMAR010000003.1, read on the forward strand.
CGAGCATGATTCTTGCCATCCATTCCAGATGCCGCATCGTAACCAAATCCTCTAAATGCCACCATTTGCGAATCGGAATCACGAGAGTAAGAACCATTGCGAAACCGGAATAAATGGCTCCAGCAACGAAATAGGGCGGGAAAATCGTCGTATGCCAACCAGGGATGATGGAAACGGCGAAGTCTAAACTAACGACGGAGTGCACTGAAACGACAAGAGGTGTGGAGAGACCTGCCAAAAGCAGATAAGCCGATTCGTAACGATGCCAATGCGATGCTGCTCCTCTCCAACCCAGCGCGAAGATGCCGGAAAGAACTTGACCCAATTTCGATTTCGCCTTATCGCGCAAAGTGGCTAAATCCGGAATCAATCCTACGTACCAAAACAATAGTGAAACGGTCAAATATGTCGTAACCGCAAAGACGTCCCAAACGAGTGGGCTTCGGAATTGGGGCCAAACTCCTAACGCATTCGGATACGGGATGAGCCAATAGAAAATCCATGGGCGACCCAAATGCAATATAGGAAACATGCCCGCGCACATCACGGCGAAAAGCGTCATCGTCTCCGCGAGGCGGTTTATCGAATTTCGCCATCTTTGTCGCATCAAAAGCAAAATCGCAGAAATTAGTGTTCCTGCGTGTCCGATTCCGATCCACCAAACGAAGTTGATGATGGCGAAGCCCCATCCCACCGGGATATTCACCCCCCAAATTCCGACGCCAATGATAAATAGCCAACCCGCGGCTACCATCAAACAAGTAAGCCCGAAAAACGCGAAGCCGAATACAATAAACCACTGACGGGGGGGCTTCTGTTCTAAGACGATATCGCTGATTTTATCCGTTAGCGTAGCGTAGTTATGCTCGCCTTCGATGAGCACCTCTTCTTGCGTCTTATGTTTTAAGGTTTCTGTTTTCATGTTATGCTTCTTCGAGTTCGGGGTTCGGATTTCTAAGTTTTGCTAAGTAAGTCGTTCTCGGAATTGTGTTCAATTCCCTCAACATGCTGTAATTATGTGGTTCTTTCTTCAGTCTTGCTATTCGACTCTTCGAATCGTTAATATCACCGAAAATAATCGCTCCTGCGGGACATGCTTGTTGACAAGCTGTCACGACCTCGCCGTCCTGGATTCTTCTATTCTCCTTCTTCGCTGTTTTTCGAGCCGCATTGATTCTTTGCACGCAGTAGGTGCATTTCTCCATCACACCACGACCGCGTACGCTTACGTTCGGGTTTTGCATCAGTTTCAAAATCGGCGTGTGATTGTCCGTATATTGTTTGAAGTTGAATCGCCGCACTTTGTAGGGACAGTTGTTCGAGCAATACCGAGTTCCCACACATCGGTTGTATATTTGCTCGTTCAAACCTTCACCGCTATGCACGGTGGCAGCGACAGGGCAAACGACTTCGCAAGGTGCTCGCTCGCAATGCATGCACGGTACGGGTTGGTTGTAGATAAACTGAGGTTCATCGAGGTCTTTTCCTTCGTAATAACGGTCAATACGAATCCAATGCATTTCTCGTCCTCGTAAAACTTCCGTTTTTCCGACCGAAGGAATGTTGTTTTCGGATTGACAAGCGATGACGCACGCATTGCATCCCGTGCATACCGTCGTATCGATCACCATCCCCCACGCATAATCTTTATATTCCCTTTCCGGATAAAGGGAGACATCTTCTACATGTTCGTCAACTTCTTTCGCAAACGCGGGGTTTTGGATAAATTCTTCGAGAGTTCCCGGACGCACCAGGTGTCTACCTTCGATAGAGTAATGGTATTGCGTGGTCGCTATGGGATACCGCAATGACGTGGGGATGACTTCTGCCCCCTCATCTATCCATGGTGCTGTTGTGGTTCGGAGTTTGTAGGTATCGAACCCTACTTTCGCAGCGACTCTCCCCCCCCTTGTTCTTCCATATCCCAAACTTACCGTTAGAGTGTCTTCCGGCTGTCCCGGCATAATCCAAACGGGAATGTTTTTCAAACTCCGTCCACGATAACGCAACTCGACTAACGGCACAATTGTCCCTTGCCCCCACCCGCTGGGATGATATTTGATCCCTAATTTCTCTGCGGTTTTCGGGCTCATAAACAGCACATTGTCCCATGTGATTTTCGTAATCGGCTTAGGAAGTTCTTGGAGCCATGGGTTATTCGCAAATCTTCCGTCCCAAATCGTAGAATCAGGTCGAAATTGAATCTCGAATCCCTTTTTCTCCTTTATGGGGAGAGTTTCGAACGCTTTCTGCCAATTCGATACTAACGACACCTTTTGTATAGGAGATTTCGTTTCTGGAATGATTCCATCGTGCAGCCACCTCCGCCAGGTCTTCTCGAAATCTTCTTTCGCTGTTGGCGTTTGTTTTTCCCAATATTCTCGAACGATATCCAGCGAATTCCGTGGCTTTTCGTCCAACAACGCAGAAAGCACTTCATGAGCGGAGCGCCCAGAAAAAAGCGGCTGAATCAAAGGTTGAATAATCGAAATCGAGCCATCGTACGCACGCGCGTCGCTCCATGCTTCGAATTCGTGTGTGAGAGGAATATGCCATTTGCACTTTTCCGATGTTTCGTCCTCGTAGACGCTCACATGAATCGGCAAGCGAACACTCTCTAAATGTTTCGAAAATTCCAAATCTACCGGAGCCGAGTAAACGGGATTTCCGCCTAAGATTATTAAGACCTCTACAAGGTCGTTCTTCATATCGCTGACGAGTTCTTGCAGCGATTCCATGTGATTGACGGGATTCGCTTCGGCAGGCTCTATGAATTCCACTGTGCTGCCGTTGTTTCCTAAAACATCGTTTATCGCGTGTGCCAAAGCATGCACGTGAGATGGTTGGTTGTCTCCAACGATGACGATGCTCCTTCCACGGTTGTTTTCTAAATCTTTCGCTAATGCCTCAATCCATTTTCGTTCTTTTTCGCCGAAAGAGGATTCGTCCCCCCCTACGAGATTCACGCCTAATCTTCGAGCGAGCGCCATCGCAAAATCTCGAATATCCCCCCCCTTCATGCTCAAACGATGATCTGCCATCGCTCCCGTCAGCGTCGGCGTACTCTCGACGACGTACAAACGATTCATTTTCTTTTGCTCGGAGCGGACACGTCTTTTATCGGTGAAATCTCCCGTGTAACGAACGGTTCCTGGTCCGCAGAACAAGAAATCCGAGTCCAAAGAAAGCACGACGTCCGCTCTATCGAAACGATAAACCGCATCTACGACTTTTCCGAATGCTTGTTTCGCTCCTAATCGCACATTGTCACGGTTGACCGGCTCATAGCAATGCCATTTCGCCTCGGGATATTGTCGAAGCAACGTGCGTATCTGATTCGCCAAAGTCGGTGAGGTTACAGTTTCCGTTAGAATTCGCAGCGTTCTTCCTCGAATTACTTGTTGACGCTGCATTTCTAATCGAATCGCCTGCAAGAATTCATCCCAAGAGACGATTCTTCCGTCGTTCACGATGGCTTGCGACCGATCGGGGTCGTATAGTCCTAACAATGTCGCTTGCGTAAATGCATCTGTCGCTCCTAAACTCGCGGGATGGTCGGGATTACCTTCGATTTTCGTAGGTCGCCCTTCGTAACATTCAGCCAAAACGCCAGTTGCATAACCGCCGAAGGTTACGGCAGTTGCGTAATACAAAGGTTTTCCGGGAACGATTTCTTCAGGAGCTTTTACATAGGGAATTATTTTTTCCGCTAATTGAGGACGGCATGCTCCTAACCCAGCCATAGCAAGCGATGCTGCCATCACTTTCAAAAAACTGCGACGGTCTATTTCTGCATTCCATGGCGCTGTTCCTCGCGCAAACTCCCTTTCGTAATACTCTTTAAACTCCGGGGTTTCTGCAATTTCCTCTAAACCTCTCCAATACGCTTTACCGTTTTTCTGAGAAAGCCGTTCCCTTAAATCATTGATATCCAATGCCTGATTATTTTCTTCGTCTTTTAGAAACTTTTGCTCAGACATTCGTCATCTCCGTGATATGCGATTTTTTTCATCGGTGACACACCCAACAATCCGTCAAACCAGTTTTTTCTATGCCGTATTTCTCCATCAATTCCTTAGCGAGTGCTTCATGATTCGGAGGGGGTTGATATTTCATGTTGAACACTTCGCTCAAAGGACGAAGATTTTTTTCTGGATTTCGATGGCAATCTAAACAAAATAACATCTGAAATGCATTTTGTTTAGCGGTTAAATTCATCTTGTCAATGTTTCCATGACAAGAAACACAACTAATTCCTTTTTTGATGTGAATGCTATGGTCGAAGAAAACGAAATCCGGGACGATGTTCACTCGATTCCATTCCATCGGCTGTCCCGTTGCGTAACTGTCTCTCACGACTTGGAGCAATGGGCTGTTCGTCCAAATCTGGGAGTGGCATGTATAGCATGTCTCTGTGGCGGGGATACCGGCAAAAGGAGACTCTTCGACGGTCGTGTGGCAATAGCGGCAGTCAATGCCCAATTGGTCTACATGGTGCATATGGCTGAAAGGAGCAGGCTGGTCGAGGGCAACGTTCAAATCATGAGTGTAAGGGGTTATGTTAGCCCCTACTAAAATGACCGCTATCAAAAGAAGCCCTGCCCCTGGCAAACTCGCCTTCGCGAGGACATTGGCGCTTTCAGGAAAAATCTGAGGCACTTTGATACCTTCCTGTCATTTTTGAACTCCCACGAAACTCCAAAAAGAAACCGCACTTGTCTCGTGCAGTCTGCGTCTTTGTGAATTTTTTCACAAAGTCTCCTTACAATACCATCCCAGACAGCAAAATACAATGATTTTTTTCATCGTGAGGGATAAAAATGGTAAAGCATCAGATAAACGATCACCCCTGTCACTGAGACGTAAAGCCAAATCGGTAAGGTCCAGCGGGCTATTTTCTTATGAAGGGGGAACCTCCCTCGCAATGCCTTAGATAAGGTTATCAAAGCCATCGGAGCCACGAGGATGGCTAAAATGGTATGGGTCCCTAAAATCAGGAAATAAATTGTTCTGACGAACCCCTCCCCTGCGAATCGGGTCGTTCCAACCTGAAAGTGATAGGTCAAATAACTCACGAGGAAGAGAGTGGAGGCGATAAAAGCACTTATCATGCAGAAGTGGTGAAGAGCGACCCTATTATTTCGAATGAAGAAATATCCCGTTATAAGGAGAATTGCACTCGTGGTGTTGAGAATCGCATTGAGAGTAGGTAAATCTTCCAGCCTCACGGCTTCTCGCCGCGCAGTAAGTTTTTCGTATCTTCGATGAGTTTTTGGATTTCCGCCTCTTCTGTTCCTTTGTAATATCCTCGAATGAAACCTCGTTCATCTACCAGCACGAAGCGGTCACTGTGCAAAATTTCTCCAGGAACCTCCGTTGCCCCTAAGAGGAAACCTTTTCTCGATAATTCCGTGACTTCTCCTTGTTTACCGAAAATGAAATACCATTTCCCATCGAGCGCGCCAATCTTTTTGGCGAATTGCGCCAATCTCTCTCGAGTATCGTTTTTTGGGTCGACACTAAATAAAAGAATTTTCACTTTCCCTTGATTACGAAACGCTTCTTGAATCGTTTTCATGTTTTCTTCGAGTAAAGGACAAATGCCTTGGCATTTCGTAAAGAAAAATCCCGCGATCCAAACATATCCCCGCAAAGATTCATTCGAAATTTTTTCACCGGTATGCGCGGTAAGCGTAAATGAAGGCACAAGGTTTGAAAGAGTCTCCTCTTTTATTATTTTTTTCTGATGAATCAGCGTGTTGACGGAATAAAGCCCTGCTGCGCATATCACTGCAAGAGTCGCGCTCAACCAAATCAAAATTCTTATCCCGCTCATAGCGTTATCATATCATTATCAAAATGAAAAACGGCACCCAAACCGCATCCATAAAATGCCAATACATTGTGCTGAGATAAACCGCCAAATGCCTCTTTTCGCTGAAAATACCTTTCGCCGCCATATTACGAACAATCCCAAGCCAAACGATTCCGCCTAAGATGTGTACTGCATGGACACCGGTGAGGATGTAGAACAAACCTGTAAAAGGATTTTTTCTACCGATTTGTCCCGTTGCAACATATTCCGACCATATCTGATACCAAGCAATCGACTGACTTACGATGAATAAAAACCCTATGAATAAAGTCCACGAAAAAAAACGAAGCAGTCCTTCTTTATCCCCTTTTCGAATAGAGAGTAAACCTAATTGACAAGGAACGCTGCTTGCCAACAGCAATGCAGTACTCAGCCAAAGAATCTTAGGCGGAACGAAAGGATAATCGAGTTTTTCATCTATTCGAGAAAAATAAAGCATTGCCAATGCGCCGAACCACATAATAAGGGAAATGAGCGCAACCCACATTCCCATTCGCGCCATTTCCATGGAATAAGGGGAGGGGAAACCGCCTTCGCCATTACTGCTGCCATTACCTCCATTAGAGCCCCCACCCATATTTTCACCTGTTCCTAATTTTTTTGGTTTGGCTTCTGGCATAACTTTTCCTTACGTTTTTAGTAAAGAGTCAAAATCGTCAAAATCAAAAAGAGCGGTAAATATTGTACCGTGGCTTTCAACAACTGTCGTGCGTGATGAGAATCGGGTATCCGCCAAAAGCAAACAGACTGCGCGAATATCCAAGCACCTATCAAACAGACTCCGAGAAAGTATATCCATGAATTTTGCACGAAAAATACTAATGATAGGCTCATGACGAACATCCCGAATGCGTAGAGACTAGCGCACAAGCCGGTCTGCTCTCCACTCGCATTCGGAAAAGGCAACATACGAAATCCGGCTTTTTCGTAGTCTTCACGCAATAGCCAAGCGATAGACCAAAAATGCGGAAACTGCCAAAGGAATTGCACCCCGAATAAAGCAAGAGCAAACGGGTCAATAGACCCCCGCACGGCGACCCATCCCGCCAAGGGGGGGATTGCTCCGGGTATAGCGCCTATAACCGTGCAAGCATGCGTCTTTCTTTTCAATGGTGTGTAAAGGAACGCATAAAGAATGATGGAGACAAATCCGAGCAATGCCGTAAGTAAATTTGCGAACCACGCAAGTTCTAAAAGCCCGATAACAGCCCAAATTCCAGCAACCCATGTCGCTTCTTTTATGCTCAGCCTTTTGGCAGGTAGGGGGCGATTTCGAGTTCGTTCCATCCGAGAATCCGGTTCTACTTCCAAAACTTGATTCAAAGCGTTCGCAGCCGCAATAACGAGCCATGAACCTAAAAGAGTGTGAAAGACGATGCTCCCGGAAGCGCCGCCAGCCAAGATGATTCCCGCAGCAGTCGATAGCCAAACTAAAAGGGTAACTCTCGGCTTACTGAGAGCCAAGTAGTCACTGATTTTCGAAAGAAATAAATGCCTTTTTCCTCTTTCGAGGATTTCCGCAGGCGCGGTTGTTCCTCTATTGGCAACAACTTCGCAAGACTGCTCAAGATAATCAGAAGAGACGAAGCCTCTCTCACGTTCTACCAGGGTGGAATCCGCTTCAGGCATCTGAAGCGCTATTATACTGGGACATCAAAAATTTAATTCAGACATGCGTTCCCAAACAGAGTTTGGGAACGAGTGTCACAAACGAGGGTTAACGAGGGTTTAACAGGGTAATGAATGAAATCCCGCTTCCCCCAAGCGAATCGCTCATGAAGATGTCGGCTGTTTCACAAGAACTTCTTCCGCAACCTGCTTAGGTGCTATTTCTTTCCCGCTTAAAGCCTTGGCGGTCGTTATCACCAATCCAATCCAAAGAATGTCCGCAAGAAATAAATGAGTCATCGCCATCCAAATCGGTACGCGAAGCCAAGTACTCACGAAACCGAGCAATACCTGCAATCCTAAAATCGTGGCGACAAATCGAGCATAAGGAATAGCCCCCCCCAAACGTTTTTCGTGAATCAATGCGACGAAAATCAACAACGAAACCCCTGCTACAATCGAAATAAACGGATGCCATAGTCGTAGACGAATGAGAAAATGCGCTGTCGGCGAAAGGCCCTCTCTGAGCACTTCCGCGGTTGAGCCGGGGGGGAACAAGGTGTCTCCGAGGGAAGTAACAGCGCCGCTCATCCCGGCAAAAATCGTCGCTAAGAGAGCGATAGAAGACCACCATCCGATACTCCTACGGCTCTTATCGAAAGACGTCTCGACCTCATTGCCCCCCCACAACGCAGTCAACGTCAGCGAACCCAACAAGAAGAAAGTATTCACTAAATGCAACGCTAATGTAATCGCTCGAGCATGAGAATCGTCCTTTTCCACCAACCCAGCGAGAACTAACCAAGCGCCAACAGCCGCAGAAACTAACGTAAACAACAAACTAAAAACTGTTGTTTTTCTTACGGCATGACCTTTCGGAAACGCTTCGAACGACCAAATGACCAATCCCAGCACGAGCGCGAGTGAAATGCCGCTCGACAAACGATGAACGAACTCGATTATCGTCTCCAACCTCGGAGAAAGGGGAATGACTTCACCATTGCATAGAGGCCAATGACTTCCACATCCCGCTCCAGACCCCGTATGCCTCACCAATGCTCCCCAAAGAATGACCAAAACGTTATAACCTAATACCGCGTAGGCGAATTTCACGAAGTTATTGCGTTTCATCGAACTTAGTAATAGTATAAACGAGAGCTTCGACTTTATGCAATGAGACGCAATCATATAAACTTCAAAGGTTGCAAATCGTTCCTTACTTACGGGGAAGCGAATCGTTCAAGGTGCTCGTCCATTTTTACTTTCGCATAGGTAACCATAGAAAAGGTTATATGTTCATTTGCAAATCGGTTCCCCTTGTGCAAGCAACAAGCATTTTTATTGACCCTCTCCTTAAAGGTTCCCCCTCTTCGCTTCGCTCAAAGGGGAACCGGTATTCGATAATGCCTGAAAGATCCAAATTTTGCCTTGAAGATACGGTACCCAAAGCGCGTTTACGATGAAAACGGGGCAATACAACAATTGGGGTGCGAATTATAAATGTCGTAAAGTCGATACACTTCCGATTTATTACTTACGGCCGACAGGATAACCCATCTGCAAGCGAGATTCGTCCCATAACGCATCTCGATATACTTCGTTTCCGCTAAATGTCAAAAGCGTTTTCCCTTTCAATCTCATTCCATGTAAGGGACTATTTTTCCCTTTGCTGAAAGTCTTATTCACATCGAAAACCCATTCCACTTCGGGGTCGATGACCGCAACCTGTGCGACAGGGGTTCTACTCGGTTTTAAAGTACCTGCATCGAGACGGAAAATTTCCGCAGGTCGCGTGCTCATTTTTCTTATCATTTCGAGAGGTGATAAATAACCTTTGTGGGTCACGAAAGTCAATATCAATCCCACCGCACTTTCCAAACCGACTATTCCGAAAGGAGCCTCTTCGAAAGGAACGTCCTTCTCGTATTTCGCATGGGGCGCATGGTCCGTGGAGATGCAATCTATATCCCCCCCTGTCAATGCCTGCAAGAGAATCTCGATATCGAGTTGCGTGCGCAGAGGGGGATTCATTTTCCAATTCGTATCGAAGGGAACCATTTGTTCGTCTGTCAAAACGAGATGATGCGGGCAAACCTCGCAGGTAACCGGTGCGCCAAGTGCCTTCGCCTGTCGAATGATTTCCACCGAACCCCAAGAACTCACATGCAAAATATGTAACGGACATCCCGTGTCGAGACTGAGCATGCAATTTCTCGCTACGTGAATCTCTTCAGCGCTTCGTGGTATCCCTTTCAATCCCAAAACTGCACTGACAGCGCCTTCATTCATGCTCCCCCCCTCCGTCAATGTCTTATCTTCGCAGTGCGTTGCGACTGGTAAATCTAATTGGTGACAAATCTCCATGCATCTTCTTAAAACTTGCGAACTCTGAATGGGAAAACCGTCATCGCTCGCCGCCACGATGCCCGCCCGTTTTAACGCCGCTAAATCGGCAGGATGCTCACCATCCATCCCCCGTGTTAGCGCTCCGATGGGTGCGACGAAAATCCCCCCCGCTTCTGGCGATGCGCTTCTATCGAGGATGAAATCAATCAAAGCCGGATTATCCAAGGGGGGGTTCGTATTCGGCATACAGCATATGGTGGTAAATCCTCCCGCAGCGGCTGCCTGCGTTCCGGTAATGATGGTTTCTTTGTGAGAAAATCCGGGTTCTCGCAGATGAACGTGAAGATCCACTAAACCCGGAGTAATCCAGAGATTGGTGCAATCGTAAACGACATCCGCATCTTCTTCCCTCACTTTTTCCCCGACTTCCGTAATTTGGTCGTTCTCGATAACTACCGAACCGACAACATCCAAATTCTGAGAAGGGTCGAGGATTCTGCCGTTTCGCAAAACCACTTTCATGATGATTTCTTCCCCATCGCAGGTGCTTGTTCTTCTTTTTGTGTTTCAGAGTGCAATCTTCTCACCTTCGTCGTTTTTTCCACTGAAGACTTTTCTCGAAAGACCGTCACAAACACTGCCATTCGAACAAAAATTCCGTTCTCCACTTGTTGAGTAATAACGGAATGTTTGCCATCTGCAGTTCGATCGTCCAACTCCAATCCGCGATTAATCGGACCCGGATGCATTACGATGCAGTCCGGTTTCGCCGCTTTAAGCGAACGTTCGTTGATTTGATACAACGATGCATACTCGCCGAGACTCGAAATCAATCCGGAATTCATGCGCTCTTTTTGCAAGCGTAGTGCCATGACTACATCCGCATCCTTGATTCCTGTCATCAAGTCGTAATGCACCGAAGCAGGCAACATTCCGGTATGGCGCGGCATAAGCGTTAGAGGACCCACTAATCGAACATTCGCATTCAATTTCGATAAAAGCCAAAGGTTGCTCCGCGCAACGCGACTGTGCTGTACATCGCCGACGATGGCGACATTCAGCCCTTGTATCGTTCCTTTGCTCTCGATAATCGTCAAAGCATCTGCAAGTGCTTGCGTAGGATGTTCATGCATCCCATCCCCTGCATTGATGACGGGTCCTTCGAAAAAACGCGCAGCGAGATAAGGCGCACCGCTCGCATGATGTCGCATTACTAAACTGTCAATTCCTTCATGCTTCAAAGTGAGAACGGTATCTTTCAACGTCTCCCCTTTCGCCATGCTGCTCCCCATAATCCCGAATGAAGTGACATCCATTCGAAGTTTTCGCGCTGCTTGTTCGAAACTTACTCGAGTTCGAGTGCTGTTTTCGAAAAATAGCATTCCCACGACACGACCCGACAAATCCGGCAGGCTTCCTCCGGAGAGAGCAATTTGTTTAAGTTCCTTCGCTAATGCGAGAATCTCCTGAATTTGTTCAGTGCTAAGTTCACGAATGCTCAAAAGATGCATGATGCTGTTCCTTTCGTAACCACTACGGCTTCCTCAGATTCACTTTCACCCAATCGCACTTCTATCTTTTCTTCGGGAGAAACCTCCAAATATTTACCCACAAAATCGGGCTGAATTGGCAACTCTCGAGCGTCTCTGTCAATTAAAACTGCCAAAAGAACCTTTTTCGGTCTTCCATGATGAAACAACGCGTCGAGTGCCGCTCGTATCGTGCGTCCCGTTTGGATGACTTCATCCACGAGCAAAACAGTCTTGCCTTCTACAGAAAAGGGAATTTCGCTTTCGTCTTTCATTTCCGCTTGAGGAGGTAAATCGTCTCGATAAGCCCTGACATCGAGGCTTCCGCAAGGTATGGTGACTCCTTCGATTTGCGTCATGGAAAATGCGAGGCGCTTTGCGACCGGAAAACCTCTGCGCAAAACCCCGACTACGACGAGATCTTCCGCCCCTTTACAATATTCGAGGATTTGATGTGCCATACGCCCCAAAGTCCTCCGAATATCCGCAGCATCGAGCCGAACTTCAGCCATTTCTACTTCATTATAACACCCCTTGGGATTCACTTAACACGCGGTTTTCCTTCCTAAAAACCTTGTTCTCTTATTGAGCCTTTTCTGGCTCGACGCTCCTTAGTCGAAAAAACCATCCGCAAGGATAAAATTCCACAAGCCTTAGACACAAAAGCCCCCCCTAAGACTATAAAGAGCACCCACGAATGGCTATGCAATTTTAATGAAGTAGCCCCCCCCTTGCCTTTATGGGGAAAAATCGGGTAAAGTTCTTCCCACGATGAAGGAACAAAAGGCGCTCTCGATCATCATTCTGCTGGCCATCGTTCTCTTTGTTACCACCCTCCTCGTCCCGTTTATTCCCGTTCCGATTCCATGGCTGACCTTCGGGAGAATCCTCTCCTCTGCATGGTTCGTCTCCCTGCCTGTTTTCCTTTTGTTTTATACAAATTCGTTGCGATGGAGTTCGCAAAGTCTCGTAATTTTTTTAATATTCGGAATTCTATGTGTTCTCGGCGCATCGCTCTTCCCTTTTCCTAAAGACACCGAAAGCGAACAAATGATGAAATTCGACATTGCCATGAGAACTGCATTTTCGGGTTTAGGAACGATCCTATGGTCTGGCGCGCTGGGTGTTTTCATGGCAAAACTGATCAAAGACAAAAATCTTCTTATTCCTGTAGCCTTCGTTTTAGCGACGGTAGACATTATCGTAACGATGATGCCCTTCGGAACAGTTCAGCAGATTCTTAGAACTCCGGGGGGGCGAATGGCTTTCGAAGCGCTTGCCTACAAAGTTCCCGAATTCGGTGTCGCGACTCCTGCTGCTTTCATAGGACCTGCCGATTTGTTATTTTTGAGCATGTTCTTCTGCGTTGTTCATCGTTTCGAGTTAAATGCTCGAGCGACGCTCTTCGCTTTAGTGCCAGCATTGGTTCTCTATTTGTGGGTCGTGCTATTTTGGGGAGGTTACACTCTTTGGGGCATTCGACTGAACACTCTGCCTGCTTTAGTCCCCATAAGCCTTTCCATTCTCCTCGCTAATATTGGCAATTTCAAACTCAATCGCAACGAAAAGATCATGACATTCGCTGTCGTCATATTTTGCATATTGGCTCTTTCTTTAGGCTTTTGGTTTAGCCTAAAAAAATAAACTTTTATTAGAAAGCATCAAAAAAATCGCCTCCTCCTTTCCTAAAGGGACTTTCCCAAATAGGAATTTGAGGAAAAATCGAAAGAAGGCAAATAGATTCTATTGCTCGAAATATTCGAAAACTGCTCTCATATATCCTGCCGTCCAAATTCCTAATCTCGGAGCGCTTCCTGCAAATGCGCTCAGAGTTGCAAGCGCAGCTTTGCTATATCTCTCGGAATTCGTAAGCATCCTCAAATCCAGCAAATTCCTCGCCGCTAATGCATTCAAACTCTCATCAAATTCGTCTACGATGTTGCGATTCTCCATAACGAAGGGAGCGAAATCGAATGCAGAGGGCAAAGACGTGATGAATCCCCCCCCTGGATGTTCGAACAATTCCAACATTCTATCTGTAATGCGTTTCGCATCGTTCAATGCGGAATCGTCACCGGTCGCTCGATAACACTCGATAGCCGCTCGAGCCATCCAAACATAACTCCCTAAGTAAGATGCAATTCGTGCTCTTCCTTCAGGAGCGTGCACGACATCACCGATAGGCTGCACGAAAACCTGCATTGCGCGATGGTAAATCTCTTTCGTCTTCTTAACCGCTTCTTCATCCTTCAACGTGCTCGCGATGATAAATAAAGAAGCAATGGATTTTCCATTAATATCCGAATAAACACCTTCATCCTTTTCGGGAAGTCGAATAGAGGCTATTTTGGAGCGCAACTGTAGAATGGCTCGTTGTATTCTCTCGACTTGCTCGCGACTTACGGCGGCGTTATATTCTCTTATTCCCTTCAATCGAATCGCCCCGACCGCTGCATTCCCCTCGATTTCGAATACTTCTCCTGCAATTCCCGTGAGCGATTCGGATTCCCATTCGTACACCGAAATTTTTTCTTGAAAATCCTCGTCCGTCGCAATCCCTGCACAAAACAAACCCGTTTCCGAATCCAACATGAAGTCTAAAGCCCAATCCATCGTTTGCTTCGCAATCCAACGAAACAAAGGCGCATCGAAAACAGACCCCGCTTGAGCGTAAATACTCGCTAAAAGAAGACTGCTACTCGTAGATTTGGCGAACCTCGGCTGCCTCCAACCCGGCTCGTAGGCAAAGTGGAAAAATCCCCCCCGAATAGGGTCGTAGACAGCAGAAGAGCACAAACGAAGCAACCAAACTTTTAAATTCTGCAATGCTCTCTCATCATGGGATTCGAATAACAACTCGGGAACTTCTGCTCGGATGGGCAATGCATGCGTTTGAGACTCTATGGTGGAAACGTCAACATGTTTCAAAAGTGCATCTAAATAAAATTCTGCTATGCTCCTTTCTAAAAATCCTGGCTTAGCATTGGTGTACACTCGCATCGCACGTGCTTTTTCGATGGATGCTGCTTGTTTGCGCAGAGAATCCGGATTGTGCGCCCACTCTCGCGCGTAATTCTGCAAAAAATCAATAAATGCATCGCGCGTCGTCTCCCTCGGAAACGGTCTCAAAAATTTTTCGTCTACGATTTTTCCATCGGGTGTGAGTACGAGAATCAAAGAGTTTTCACTGCTGTAAAGCAACGGTGTATTCAGACTCACCGCAAGAGCGATTGCCGGAAATTCGTTGATATCCACACGTATCGAAACATAATGACTATTCAACAAACGAATCACGTCTCCGTCTTCGAATGCGTTCTTCGTTAGGGATAAACTCGAAGAAGAAAGGGTGCTCCCGATTTCCAAAAAAATAAGCATATTGTTTTTCTTCGCAATCTCGAAAGGTTCTGGAGAGAAGGCATACCAATTCACTTGATGATGCGAGCCGCTTCTTACATACGCCCCATACTCGATGGCTAACCTATTCGGCTGTCTCTCGGGGAGATATTTCGAAGCGAGTCGTATTCCTATTCCGAAGAGCACGATGATTACGAGCAAATTCGTAACGACGGTAAATCTCGGAGACTTAGAATGCGCCCGCATATTCTGGATTTTGGCAGTAGCCGCTTTAATTATCCCGCACCACCTCCGAATCGAGATTATTCAATAAAAAACTCACCAGCTCTTTGGAAGGGTAATACCCTTTTTCTGCTCTTCATCTTAATCACTATCGGTAACCCCAATTAGTCAGTTCAATATCGAAAGCCAACAGGAAAATCCTATAAAAAATAAGAGGCAACGTGGCGACTCCCATAATTCATCCATCCCATATAGAGAGTCACATTGAAGGTAAAATCCACTCATGGCAATAACCTTAGAGGAACTCCGGCACCTCGGTGAACTTGCAAGGTTGAAACTCTCCGATACGGAACTTATGGCTATGCATGCCGATTTGAATAAGGTGCTGGAGCATTTCGAAAGCCTACAAGAAATAGATTTCGCAGGAATCCCGCTTACTTCGCATTCGGTGGAATCGAGCAATGTCTGGGCAGAAGACGAGCCGGAAGAAGGATTAGAGCGCGATGAGGCTTTAGCGTCTGCGCCACAAGCCGATTGCGGGTTGTTCTTAGTGCCTACGATTATCGAATAAAGATGTCTCTTTTCGCCCTCAGCGCATCCGAAATGCGCGCAAGGCTCGACGCAAAAGAAATCAGCGTTCGCGAACTTTTAGAGAGCCATTTGGAGCGCATCGGATCGTGCGAGTCGAAAATCAATGCATTTCTCACTTTAACCACAGAAATCGCATACAAAAATGCAGGCGAGGCTCAAGAAAAAATCAATAGAGGCGAAAGCGACTTCTTGACAGGAATCCCAATCGCAATAAAAGACAACATCGTTACGAAAGGTATTCGAACGACTTGCGCTTCGAAAATTCTCGAAAATTGGATTCCACCTTTCGAAAGCACTCTTGTCGAAAAACTCAAACGAAGCAATCCCGTGCTCGTGGGGAAAACGAACATGGATGAATTCGCTATGGGTTCGAGCACGGAATTCAGCGGATTCAAAATCACGCGTAACCCATGGGACCTGGAACGGGTACCGGGGGGGAGCAGTGGAGGAAGTGCTGCTGCCGTTTCGGCTGGATTCGTTCCCATCGCTTTCGGTTCCGATACGGGGGGAAGTGTTCGACAACCTGCATCGTTGTGCGGCGTCGTCGGATTGAAACCGACATACGGGCGAATTAGTCGTTACGGTTTAGTCGCATTCAGCAGTTCGCTCGACCAAATCGGTCCTTTCGGAAGAACCGTAGAAGATGTAATTTTCGCTTTCGAAGCGGCGATGGGAAGAGACGTTCGAGATTCGACAACAGTTGATGCACCATACAATGCACAAGTGGCGAGAACTCCGCAAATCAAAGGTAGAAAAATCGGAGTGCCGAAAGAGTTGGTATCGGAAGAGGTTTCGCCTGAGGTTTTGAAAGTAATTAAAGAAACGATAGAACTTATTACGAAAGAAGGCGCAGAAGTTGAAGAAATCTCGCTTCCGATGATTAGTCAAGGCGTTTCAACGTACTACATCATTGCGCCTGCAGAAGCGAGCAGCAATCTTGCTCGTTACGACGGAGTTCGTTATGGCCTCCGCGTCCCTGCAACCACCGCTGTAGAAATGATGAAGCTCACTCGTTCCGAAGGGTTCGGAAAAGAAGTCAAAGAAAGGATCATGATCGGAACTTATGTTCTTTCGGCTGGCTATTATGAAGCGTTTTATGCAAAAGCACACAAAGCACGCACGGTAATCAAACAGCAATTACGAGAGGCGTTCCGAACGTACGACGTGCTTTTAGCACCGACTAGTCCTATACCAGCATTTAGAATCGGTGAACGCATCGCCGATCCCCTTGCCATGAAGTTAGCGGATTACTGCACGATTCCTGCGAATATCGGGGGGTTCCCTGCGATTAATCTCTTTGCCGGGTTCAGCGATGGTCTTCCGGTAGGAGTGCAACTCATTGCGGACACTTTCGACGAGGAAACGTTGTTTTCTATAGCGTTGGGGATGGAAAGCATTCTGCCGAAAGTTAGAATTGCACCTTGCTAATTTTCAAGGCATAACTTTCAAGCGGTGAGGTCGTAAACGGTAAACTTTTCATGAGCCCCCGTAGCTCAGCGGATAGAGCAGCTGCCTTCTAAGCAGCGGGTCGCAGGTTCGATTCCTGTCGGGGGCGCCATATTTAGGAGTGCTGTTCGTCCTTCAAGAATCCTGCAGATCTTTACGATTTTCCAAATGCGCCAATCTCTTTTGCAAATTTTCGACGTTGTTATCGAGACTCAAAGAATGTTCGAGAAGGGTGGTTTTCAATTCTTTCAATTCTTTTCGTAGGGATTCCATTTCTCGAGAAAGTTCACGCGTCGAGCCTTCGCTTTTTTGCATAAGTTCTAACATTTTTCTGCGATGATGAAGCAAGATAGCGACTATTGGAATAAGAACAGGCATTCCGAAAATAATAAAAATAATCGCAACCGCGCTCCAATCCATGCTTACCTTTCTCCTAATTCCAATTCTCGCGATTTTCTCTCGAGATGTTCCACTCGATGTCGCAACGACTCTAAATTGCTTTCGAGACTGAGAGAGTGCTCGAGAAGAGTCGCTCGTAATTGTTCTATTTCCTCACGCATTTTCGAAATGTCTTGCGATGCCTCTTTTTTTAAATTTTCAGTGAACTTTTTATCCAATCGTTTTTCTCTTTTGGAAAAGAAGTCTGCGATTGCGTTCCCGAGCATAATGATAAACACCATTACTCCGATGCCAAGAAGGATTTGCACCACAAAATTGTTCAAAAAGTCTCGAAAGATTTCCATAAGGTTATTTCATTTTCTTCGCCCCGAGAAACCGTTCGACTGGTGCGATGATTGCCTCGATATTTACGCGGCTCAACGCCTCGGCGTTGCAATCGAAACTATCTATGAAAGGAACTTCTAACCACCAGGGACTTCCCCAAGCATCAGCAAAACGATTCATCGTTCGTTGCGTATCGTTTATAGGTTTTGTGCCTTCTAACTTATAGATTATGCGAGAAAAGCCGGCTTTTTTGAATAAATCCACGGTCTCGAAAAGAGATTTTTTACTTGGGAAATCCCGCTCCCTGACACGGGGAACGCAATTTTCTCCGAAGCGTCCCACGAAATGCGCTGCGCGCTCCGGCTTGGTCAAGTGAACTGCCTCTAAGACCACTTTCGAAACCCCGAGCGTGAAAAGCAACTCGGCAATGTGAACCGTCGAGACTCCGCCAGCGTAATGCACTGGCAGAAGGGAGGCATTCAAAAGCCGATGAAGAAGTTCGATATTTTGTGGCGCGCCAGTTTTATAAGCGTCTGGCTCTTCGACATGCAACGCGATGTTCGAAGGGGAACGAAGCGGAGAGAAATTTTTCTCTGCGCTTTTTAAAAAACGCTCGACTTTTTCCGGGGCGAGAATTAAACTCGGAATCCAATTCATGAAATAAGTTCTCTCTTAGTGACATGAGTTTAACCTTATTTTGTGTTCTATGTAAGAAAGAGTCCGATAAATACAATGTAGTACATGAAATCTTTTTCGATATTTTCATGGTTCCCCTTGCACAGCAGGGGGAACCTTACGGAGGGGGTAATTACAAAATGAAAATTCGAAAAACCGAAAACCAAGACTTTCTCGTCAAATCAGTCCCCTTTGCTAAAACAGGAGGAAGCCTACGGGGTTTATAAAACTAAACTTTCGAATCAGAAATGCAAAGTCATCTCGAAAAATTCCACCAGGGGATAACACACTCGAGTATATCACCCCCTCCTTAGAGGTTCCCCCTCTTCGCTTCGCTCGAGGGGAACCAGTTGTAAGGAGAGAACCATAGTTTCGTTTCTTCTGAGTAAAGAACGAAAGTGGACCAGTGCCCAAAAAAGAAACGCAAATTTAAGCCTTGCGGCTACCGTCTTGCGATAGTTTTGTGTTTTTTAATTATCGTCTAAAAACGCATCCCGGCACAAACGGTTACACCAGTCACGCTAATGCCTTCGTCCGTTTCGTCTGTCCAATAAAACATCGCTTCGGCAAAAAGGTTGTCGGTAAATTCCATTCCGACACCAGCGCGAACTCCGAAAACCGTATCGGAGGGCTTGAAATCCGTGAATACTGGACCTATTCCGAATTGGATATAACGACGCATTCCGAGTTCACCGCTATAAATACGCTGATTTATCATCAACGGAATCGCGTTGTTGTCTTCCCCGAAATTGTGACTGAACCAATCGAGCGAAACAACGGTGTTCCATTTCGGAATGATGTGAAACGCAAGGAACTCGAGGTCTCCTCCGACATTGAGCCAAACCTCTTGTATATCGTTTATTTCGTCTTCTAACGGAATGAACGCTCCAACACGGAGCATCGTTTGCGCTTCATTCCACATTTCCTCACGTCTCTGAGCGAACACAGGCGTAAAGGCAGAAAGCGCAAAAAGACAAGATAGTCCAAAACCGAGCAACCCTTTCATTCGATTCCTCCTATGGGTGTGATATTCCCGGCTTCCTGCCGGGATGTGTGATTGTAGCGTATCTTCAAAGACGGATTCGAGGCTGTGTTTATATCAATCCTTTTTCGTAATATATCAGTTCCTCTATATCAGTTCCTCTTCAGTATATCAGTTCCTCGTCCGAGAACCAGATTGCGAGTTCTTTTTCGGCAGAGGCTCGGTCAGCGCTTCCGTGGACGATGTTTTCCTCGATAGTCAGCGCGAAATCGCCTCGGATCGTCCCTGCGGCTGCTTCGGCAGGATTCGTGGCACCTATCATGATTCTTACTGCCTGAATCGCATTCTCACCTTCAACAGCAAGAGCGACGACCGCTCCTGAAGTGAGGTAGTTGACGAGATGCCCGAAAAACGGCTTTTCTCGATGCTCGGCGTAATGCGTCTCCACGAGTTCTCTTTCGGGATGAAGAAGTTTCAATCCGACAATCGTGAGTTCACGCGCTTCTA
This sequence comes from Fimbriimonadales bacterium, assembly GCA_035559795.1. Classification (NCBI taxonomy): domain Bacteria; kingdom Bacillati; phylum Armatimonadota; class Fimbriimonadia; order Fimbriimonadales; species Fimbriimonadales bacterium. Next base: position 212,529 of record DATMAR010000003.1, read on the forward strand.
AACGTTTGATGACCTCTCCAACGAGTTTTCTCCTGACTCCATCCGGTTTGATGAGTACGAGCGTCCGCTCCTTTTCTCCCATGCGATGGGGGATGATACCCTCCGCTTCGATAGGGTTACACATTGTCATTTCTCATTCTTTTAATCAACACGCTTTTTATTCCGAGAAAATGTTTTTCGTTATCAGGATACGAAGTCTTTCGCTTTCGTCCGTATTCTTCGTCCATAATGGAATGAGGAAGAGACGATTGACCGATGGGAAAAAACGACCTCCTCAAAGAAGTAACCGAGAAATACCGCTGTTATATCAATCCGGGTTTGCAAAAACTTCTTTCGTTTGCGGGTCTCGGCGTGGAGGTTCGCGCGGAAGGATGCACGATTTACGATAGCGAAGGGAAAGAATATTTGGATTGTTTAGGTGGATACGGTGTTTTCAGCGTGGGGCACAGACATCCCAAAGTCATCGAAGCCGCAAAACAGGCGCTCGATACGATGCCTCTTTCGGGAAAAGCATTTTTCAGCAAACCCGTCGCTGATTTAGCGGAAAAATTGGCAGAAATCACACCGGGAAATTTGAGTTATTCTTTTTTCTGCAATAGCGGCACTGAGGCTGTAGAAGGAGCACTAAAGGCTGCGCGCGCTTTTGCAGGGCGAGAAAAAATCATTTCCACCATCGGTGGTTATCATGGGAAGACGATGGGTTCTCTTTCCGCAACGGGAAGGGAGAAATACAAAAAGCCGTTCGAGCCCCTCTTGCCTGAATTCTCCTTCGTTCCTTTCGGGGATAGCGACGCTTTAGAAAAGGAAATCGATGAGCATACTGCGGCAATCATTTTAGAACCGATTCAAGGGGAAGCGGGAATTCATGTTCCCCCCCCTGACTATTTGAAGAAAGTTCGTGAAATTTGTAATCGGAAAGGAATTTTGCTCATTTTGGACGAGGTTCAAACAGGTTTCGGAAGAACCGGAATAATGTTCGCCATGGAACATTCGGGAATCGCTCCCGACTTAGCGACTTTTGCGAAAGCGATGGGAGGCGGGGTTGTCCCTTGCGGCGCCTTCATGGGAACGCCAGAAGTTTGGGAAAAGTTTTTCGGCGAAAATCCCTTGATTCATACGAGCACTTTCGGAGGGAACCCTTTGGCTGCAAACTGCGCACTGGCGACGATCGAAGTGATTCAATCGGAAGGCTTGTGTGAAAAGGCAGCGACTTTAGGAGATTCGATGAAGCGCAGTTTGGAAAAAGTGCGAGAGTCGCATCCCGACCTTATCGCGGAAGTACGCGGGAAAGGATTGATGATCGGTGTGGAATTCAAAATGGACGATGTTGCGGAAATCGTCATCGCGCAAATGGTGAAGCGAGGAGTCGTCGTCGCTTACACATTGAACAATCCACGCGTGATACGATTCGAGCCGCCTCTCGTGATCACGGAAAAGCAGGTAGAACGTGCTTGCGAGGTTTTCGCAGAGGCGGTAAAGGAGACTTCGTCGCTTTTAACTACAGTACTCGAAGAATGAAAGTTTTACTCGACGAGATATACATCCGTGAACCTGGGCGCAATCTGCGATACGATTGTTTTCGTTCGACCGAAAGCGGTTTATCGCCTGCAATCGTTTGCATTCACGGGGGGGGGATGGATAAGCGGAGACAAAGCGGATATGCGCCCTGTTGCACAGTTTTTCGCAGAGAACGGTTTCGCTGCATTTTGCCCACAATACCGACTCGCACCTCTGCACACCTATCCCGCTGCTGTCGAAGATTGCCAAGCCTTCATCGCCTATTTGCGCACGAATGCGAACGATTTGCAAATTCATCCGGAAAAAATCGGCGCAATAGGAAATAGCGCAGGAGGATATTTTGCGGTAATGCTTGCCGTTTGCGATGCTCCCATAAACGGTATGCATACACGAGTGAATGCGGCTGTGGATGTTTGCGGTTTGACGGATTTAACTCATCCCAACGAAAAGCATCCGAAAATTTCTCTCGATTTCATTTCTCAATACATGGGAAAGCCTTTCGAAGGAAACGAGGAACTTTGGTTAGAGGCGAGTCCCTTATATCACGTAGATGAAAACGCAGCCCCTCTTTTGATTTTCCACGGGATGCAAGACGATGTCGTCTTACCGGAACAGAGCATCCGATTGTATAAAGCATTGACGTCTTGCCAAGTGAAAGCCGAACTCGTAATTTTCGAAGACGAATGGCATTCGTTTTCCTTAGAAACGTTCGAAAAAATTCTTCAACGCTCTCTCGATTTCTTTTCCGAGGTTTTTGAATATGCATGTAGACCTGCGTAGTGACACAGTTACGAAACCTACTCCCGAAATGTACGAAGCCATGGCTAAAGCGGAGTTGGGTGACGACGTTTTAGGAGACGACCCCACCGTTAAGGCTTTGGAAAGCCTGGCGGCGGAACGACTCGGTAAAGAAGCGGCTGTTTTCGTTCCCAGCGGAACGATGGGAAATCAAATCGGAATTCGTTCTTGGGTAAAGCCCGGTGATGCGATTTTGGTCGAAGCAGATGCTCATATCGTATACAACGAATCGGGCGGACCCGGAGCAATAAGCGGTGTAGTTACATGGACGATTCCCGGAAATCGAGGGATTATGGAGCCCGATTTGGTTCGCTCGCGAATCACCGTAGAGAGCATCCATACCCCGGGAACGAAACTTTTGTGCTTAGAGAATACGCACAATCGTTCAGGGGGGGCTGTAATTCCGCTGGAACTGATGAAAACGTATCGAGGCATTGCTGACGAGAATGGATTAAAAATTCATTTAGATGGGGCGAGAATATTCAATGCGGCGACTGCTCTCGGTGTGAAGGCTTCGGAAATCGCACAATACGCGGATTCCGTAATGTTCTGTTTGAGTAAAGGGCTTTCCTGTCCCATCGGCTCTATGCTCGTCGGAACGAAAGAATATATAGAGACAGCGAGAATTCATCGAAAGCGGATGGGGGGCGGAATGCGTCAGGCAGGAATCTTAGCGGCATGCGGAATTTATGCGTTGAACCATTTGGTAGAGCGTTTGAAAGAGGACCATCGTCGAGCGAAGGAATTTGCGGAATCGCTCTGCGGCTTGCCCGGGATTTCTGTTGCCCCGGAGGAGGTGCAAACGAATATCGTGATGATCAATACAGATTCGCCTGCGCAAGAATGGCAAATGAAATTATGGGAAAAGGGTGTTTGGTGCTTGCCTTCGGGAAAAAATCGCTTGCGTTGCGTTTTCCATCGTAATGTAGACGACGAAGGCTTATATTATGCAATTGAGGTATTTCGAAAGATTGCTTGTTGAAACTCTCTATTCAAATGCACAGGGGGGGGGAAAGTCAAAGATTTTGTACTAATAGTTAAAAAAATTCGCGCCTTACGGCGCGCTCCTACTGGGGTTTTATGCCGAAGCGGCAGCGAGTTTTTGTGCCTGCTCGTGTTGCATGAGAGCATTGAGCATCTCGTCCATATCCCCATCGAGAAAACTTTGTAAATTATAGAGAGTCAAGCCGATGCGATGGTCGGTAACACGACCTTGAGGGAAATTGTACGTACGTATTTTTTCGCTACGGTCGCCGATGCCTACGGAGCGGCGAATCGTCGCCTGCTCTTTTTCGATTTGCTCTCGCTGCATATCGTAAAGTTTCGTTCGAAGCATTCGCATTGCGCGTTCTCGGTTCTGAATCTGGCTACGCTCGTCTTGACAACTCACGACGATTCCCGTCGGTTTATGACGAATCCGCACGGCGGATTCGGTCTTGTTCACATGTTGCCCCCCCGCTCCACTCGAACGGAAGGTTTCGATTTCCAAATCTTCAGGACGAATCGTGACATCCACCTCGTCCGCTTCCGGCATAACGACTACGGAAACCGCACTCGTATGAATTCTTCCGGATGCTTCTGTTTTCGGAACACGCTGCACACGATGAACCCCGGTTTCGTGCTTCAACAAAGAATATGCCCCTTTCGCGTTGATAGCGAACGATACGTGCGAAATACCCCCTATCGGCGTGGGCACCAATTCGATGACTTCCACTTTCCATCCTTTGCGTTCTGCGAACCGACAGTACATACGAAAGAGGTCGGCAGCGAATAGAGCGGCTTCATCCCCCCCTGTACCCTGCTTGATTTCTATAATTGCTCCCTTTTCGTCGTTTACGTCTTTCGGCAGAAGCATCTGCTTCAATTTTTCCTCTAATTGTTCGATGGAGGCCTTGATTTCTTCAGTTTCTTTTTGCGCCAGTTCGCGCATCCCCTCGTCTGCATCCTCCAACAGGGCTTTCGCTTGTTCGAGTTCACGCTTTTTTTTCTTGAGCTCGCGATAAGTGGTGACGATGGGTTCGAGTTCGGCATTTGCTCGACCCAGTTCTTTTAGTTTCGCAAGATTCGAGACGATCTCTGGATTTTGGAGATCTTCTTGAATCTGCTCATAACGCTTTTCGATTTCTTCGAGTTTTTCCCACATTTTTTTCGAATTAAATTATACCTGTTGCCTTCCTAACTAAAGAAACACTACGGTATTTTTTTCTGCACTTTCCAGTGCACTAAGAACAAGACGCAATGTTCGGAGATTAGAACGACCCGAGCAAGCAGGTTCTCGATCCTCCTCGATAGCGTCCATCAAATCCGCCATAGGACCGAGAAAAGCATCGGGAAACCAGCGCGATTTCGGCTCTTGCTCTATGAACGTCCCGTCTTTTCTTCGCAAAATCCCTTTCGAGCCGTCACAGAAAATCGCCCCCTCGTCACCATCGAGAACGACGCGGAATTCCCATGGGTTAGGAATCTCTACTTTGTTGTGAAATGTATGACACACCATTAGACCCTCTTCGAAAAATATCAACGCCCCGTAAAGCATAGGCGCGACACTCACTTGGCCAGGAAAAGCTGTTTGCATCGCGGCAATTTTTTGCGGTTCTTTATCTGCGAAATAGAGAACGAGGTCGAAGTAGTGGATGCCATGATCGCAAAGTGTGAAATTCGGCATTTTCACGTACCACGTCTGCGGGTCGTCTTGCCAGCCTCTAACGTCGAAGTGGATGAAATTGAGCGACCCGATTGCGCCGTTTTGCACCCATTTTTTCAAAAGAAGATAAACGCCAGCCCATCGGGCTTGTTGATTCGCTTGAATTTTTACATTGTGTTTTTCTGCGATGGCAATCATGTGTTCGGCATCTTGTAACGTATTCGCGATGGGCTTTTGAACTAAGATGTGTTTTTTCGCTTTCGCCGCCTTTTCGATAGCCTCTTTTCTGCCTTCGATGTGGAATGCAATATCCACAATCCGAACATCTTCTCTCTCTAATAACTCATCGAGGGTTCTACATACGTTAGGGATGTTGAATTTTTCTGCAGTTCGTTTCGCCGCCTCTTCTCGAAGATCATAACAGGCGACGACGTTTAATCCTGCCGCACGATAAGCGGGCAAATGCGCGAGGTTGACGATTTCCCCGCAACCGAGAATGCCGATCCCGTAATCGGAATTTTTCGGCAATTTCGGAGCGAGTTCTTCTTCGGGGATTTTCCATTGCAATGGATCCATTTCGTCTAAAAAGTATACAATGAAAAGAAATGGAACCCGTTGCGGTTTACATCCACATCCCTTTTTGCCCTTCGAAATGCGGTTATTGCGATTTCAATTCTTATGCGATGACAGGAGAAATCGTCGAGCGTACATCACGCGCAATCGTGAATGAAATCGAACGAAGTGCGCATCGAGGACGCCCTGCAAAAACGATTTATTTCGGAGGTGGAACTCCGACTTTTATCCCTACCGAGCAGCTCTTGAGCATTTTCTCTGCCGTGACTCGGGTCCACCCCCCCGTTTCCGATTGCGAAATCAGCAGCGAGGCGAACCCAGGAACGGTGGATAGAGAAAAGTTTCGAATCATGCGCGAAGCTGGTTTTAATCGAATTAGCATTGGCGGACAAAGTTTCGATAACCGCGAATTGGTTCGGCTCGAAAGAATTCATCAAAGCGCGGACATCGAACGGGCAGTCGTCTCCGCACGAGAGGCAGGCTTCGATAATATCAATCTGGATTTGATGTTCGCTTTGCCTGGGCAATCTTTTCGAACGTGGCAAAAGAATTTGAAACATACCCTCGACTTAGAACTCGACCACCTCAGTTTATATTGTCTTACGATCGAACCGAACACGAAATTCTATCGCCGATGGTTAAAGGGCGAACTCGAATTGCCGGAGGAGGAAGAACAGATTGCGATGTACGATTACGCAGTCGCTGAAGCGGAATCAAAGGGTTTTCGTCAATATGAAATCAGCAATTTCGCGAAACCCGGAAAGGAATGTCGCCATAATTTATGTTATTGGCGGGGAGAAGAATACGCCGCGTATGGACCGGGTGCAGTAGAACAAGTGGGGGGGATTCGCTGGACGCATATCAAACATCCTGTAAGATATTGCGAAGCAGTCGAAGAAGGGGGGGATTTGGCTTGCGAAAAAGAATTTCTTACCGACGAGATACGAAAAGAGGAAGCCATCATGCTCGGTTTGAGGCTGAACGAAGGGGTGACCTTGGATAAAATCGACCCATCTCCAAATGCTTTAAATAAATTAATAGAGAAGGGATGGATTGCCAGGGAAAACGGAAGGATCCGCTTGACAAAAGAAGGAAGGCATTATTGCAATCAAGTGATCGTGGAGGTTTTATAAGAACGGTTCTAAACCGACGACCAAGCCACTGAATTTTTTGAAATTTCGCAATACGAGCAAGACTCCAGGCATGTAGGCGCTTCGCGACATGCTGTCATGGTGAATGGTAAGAACTTCGCCAGGACTTCCGAAAATCACTTTTTGATGGGCGAGCAATCCGGGTAAACGAAGAGAATGAATGCGCACATCTTTCAAATTTCCTCCCCGAGCACCTTCGAGTTTTATGATCTCCGTTTTTGACGGCGAAGGGGGGGCGGAGCGGGCTTTTGCGATTTCTTCTGCCGTAACGAGCGCCGTTCCGCTGGGTGCATCCGCTTTCTGGTTATGATGCATTTCTATAATCTCGGCATCCGGAAAATATTTCGCCGCTTCTCTCGAAAATTTCATCATGAGAACAGCGCCGATGGCGAAGTTAGGGATCCAATACGCAGGGAGGTTCTTGCTTTGCGCGGTTTTCTTGATTCGTGATAGGTCCTCCTCGCTCAGTCCACTCGTACCGATTATCGGAACGGCACCATGTTCGAGCGCTAAAACGGCATTATCCGCAGCGCAGGAAGCGTGCGTAAAATCTACAACAGCATCTACTGGTTGATTTTTTAGTGCCTGTTCGAAATTATTTTGAAGCGGAACACCGCAAATGTTTTCCCCCACATGGCGTGCAACGGCAAAAACGAGTTCGATATCGTCTGTATTTGCAATGGTTTGACAAACTTCTCTCCCCATTTTCCCAGAAGCACCGATTACACCTACCTTTATCATTTCGATTTTCTCTCTACTCTCATTTTTTCCGAAACCATAAGTAGCGGAACACCGTTATCATCCAACCATAGTTTGATTTCATGGATAGATACTTTTCCCTCGAGGTCGGTTTGCGTGATTGCATGTGCCACGACGTCCTTCTTACCCACTCGTATCGTTTCTTTTCCTGAATAAACTGCCCTTATTTTATGCCACAAAAGGTTCGTAAGGTCGAAACGATAATATTCATATTGTTTGCCGATTCTCGGAGTTACGGTAAGGAACCAAAACTCGCTTTTTGCTCGAATTTCCGCTCCTTTCGGAATAGGAATGGTTTGTGTGCTGCGCTTTCCTTTTTCTTCTCGCACGATGTGCACCGAATCTTTCCCGAACGATGCGATAATCGTTCGCTCCGAATCGCCGGTGGTGCGAAGATATTTTCGAATGGGACGTCCCTCGAAGTCGTATTCGTTTTCCTGAACGTTCGTTTGCTGAAAATCTTGAAAGGAGTATTCGCTTCGAATTTGCGTTTGCAAAGCTTTGTTTTCCTTCAACGTAATTTTGTAACGCAGTTCTCCCACATGCGCTTCGCCGAAGTAGACGTCGTATTCCGCGCTTTTTTCCGTGTTCGGCTCAGAAAAAGTATTCGGAGTGAATAAAAGCGCGGTCACGATAACCCATGAACAAGACATCAATTCGTTGTTTACCCTATCGTTGCGGGTAAATTCGGTGAATTCGGGGCACTCTTATCAACACAGCGAGCGTTTTAGGAGGCGGATTATTAGGTCTCGCCGTAGGTCAAGGACTTCCATCCGAATATCAGTCCCTCTCTCAATCGGCAATCGGAATTGGCACCGTTGCCATGGGGCTAAAAATGTTTCTGGATTCGAAGAATGTGCTCATCCCGATAGGAGCAATGATCTTAGGAGGCTTGTTAGGTCACTTAATTGGGCTTCAAGCGGCGATGGAGGCATTGGGAGAATGGGCAAAGCGACAACTGGGTTCCGATTCGGGAACCTTTCAAGAGGCATTCGTTACGACGAGCATTCTCTATTGCGTTGGACCGATGACACTTTTAGGATGTTTGGAGGATGGCTTGGAAGGAAAAGTGCGTTTGCTCGGTTTGAAGTCCTTGTTAGATGGAGTCTCTTCGTTTTTCTTTTCCGCTGCATTAGGCGTGGGAGCTCTACTTTCTGCCGGGACGGTTTTCATCGTGCAAACACCACTGACTTTAGGCGCGCGAGCAATACGCGGATTAGCGGAGAAGCCGCATATCCTCAGTGAAATCACCGGTTCGGGGGGGCTCATTCTCGTCGCTATCGGATTGCGCCTCTTGGAGGTTAAAAAACTCCCTACCGCGGATTTCCTGCCGGCTTTGCTCTTTGCAGGAATTGCTGGAAGCATATTTTTGAAACACACACGCAAAACATAAATGCTTTGAAAAGAAACGCGCGCCTTATGTCGTTTCTACTTCACGAGCCTTGCACGGAAGAGTTTGTACGGTTCGAATGCGCTCAGATGGATGGCGTCTCCGTTCCATTGGTTTACACCTTTGCGAACGCGGAAATTGAAAGCGAAAGCGTACGTGTCACCCTCTTGCAGGGTGAGATTCGACACTAAATGCCATGGAATTTTCAAACGAACTTGAAACCAATCTTTTCTTTCCGTGCTCGCAATGCGCAAAGATTCCTTTTTGACCAACTCACGGTCGGCGAAGGGCCATTTGTTTTGTGCACCATTATGTACGAAGAAATCTTTGATAACAGCCCCCCCTGCATCGCATTCTATCGTAATATAATAATTATCTTGTCCACTGAAAACGCCATCGAGAGCGAAATCCGTAATAATTTGTATCGCTTCTGGTTTTCTATCGAAACTGAATGCCAAATACAACGCCGTTTCGTCCCATTTCGCGTACACGCCTCCTTCCAGCCACTTGCTTCTAAATCTTCCCCATTTATTTCCCCATTCTCGCTCTTCATCTATGGATTTCTTGATGTCTGGCGAGCCGTAAGAAATGAATTCCTGAAATGGGACGCACGGGTCTTTTCGCAATTTATCGGGAATTCCCATTCCTGTTTGGTCGGTTTTCTTCGGATTCGGTCGAATCATTTCTATAGAGGCATTGTTGATAGATTCCAAAGTCGCGGGCACCCAATTTGCAAACATCAATCTTTGTAAATCTCCTATTCCATCCCCTGCCGTGGATTTCTTTTTCGGGTCACTGCCCCACCTTTTCTCATCGAATGGCAAAGAGGAATCGTTATCGGGAATCCCGTCTTCGTCTTGGTCTTGGGTGGATGTGATGAATCCGAAAAGATTATAAAAGAACGCATGTCTTGGCCATATGCGCAGGATGTACGCATTTCCATCCCAATGTTCTCCGAAAGGTCCGGGAAATCCACCATTGCGATAATCTGCAAAATGATTGAAAGGATATTCCTCGAACCCGCTTTCGTGAAACATCGAATCGAATGCGTGATGGAATTCATGAGTAAATAGCCATGCCAAATCGCCCCCACCCAAAAACACACTGTGCCCTGGTTGCATTTTTTCTTCTATTCCGTAATAATGCGCCCCCCACGTTCCTCCTCCGGAGGTTTGCATGTAATATGCCTTGCGCGATGGGTCGTAACGTCTTTCACAATCGATCACAACGAGCGATGCGTAGTCTTCCCTGGATTTTCCCTTCGTTCGCAGAATCGCATCGTCTTGCGCCTCGGCTGGAAATTCTTGCCCGCTCGTGAGAGGTTTGTCGTAGATAAACCAATCGAAGTTCAAATTCACAGTGCAGCGAGAATTGATAAAATAAAACAAACGCGCATCAGCGAATTCCTTCCGAATATAATTTAAATATTCCGGTGGGGGTGGGTTGCCTCGTTCTTTACCGCCTGAACCCTCCGGGTTATACATGTCGAGCCTCACGATAACCGCAATAGGAAGGTTCAAAATCGTCGTCTCGCCTTTCGCAGGTCGTGTGGCGAAAGAATACACGTGCGATAATCCTTTATCCTTTCCTATCGAACGAACATACGGATGAGATATTCGATAAACATAACCAGTACCCGGCTCTAAATTAGAAACGAGAATAGAATGGGACGTAGAGTCGTTAGATAGGGAACGTATTTTCGGTTGAATTTTTTGCAGTTCACCGTTATGTCGCGAAGTCCTTTTCATCACAAAAAGTGTCGGGATTTTCTCTACGGGGATTAATGTTTCCCATTCGATTACTGCGCTCGTGGATGTGATTCCCGACACTCTCGGTCGCGGAATATCGGTCAAGTTTTTATCGAGGAGAAGGATTCGGTCGTTTTTCGTGTCGGCGACCGCAATGTTGCCATTCGGTGAAACCGCAACACTGCTCGGCTCTCGAAATCTTCCGTAATTCCCTCCATCGAATTGTCTTATAGGTTTAGAAAAATCGTTCGGATTCCAAATTGCAACAAAACCGTTTCCGCTGTCTAAACCAATGATAGAACCATCATTCAGCACATCAATCGAGGCACATATCCACATTCCGCGAATGATGCCTTTATCTTCTGGCTCTACATGCTGAATTTCTAAACTTGTCGGATTATATCGATAAATATCGATGCGCGAATTCCATCCCGATGCGATATATAACAATCCATCACGATACGCCACATCCATAGGAGCGTTGAACTGCTCGGCTCTATCCCCATATTCTCCGAATTTCTTGAGAAACTTCCCTTCCGAATCGAAAATCTGAATTCGGTGATTGTACGTGTCGGCGATAATTACGTTTCCCGAAGAATCCAGTGCGATTCCTTGCGGACTTTCGAATTCACCATCGCTTTTTCCTCGCTTCCCCCATGTTTTATAGATCGTCCCATCTTCGTTGAGACATACGATTCGATGATTCCCCGTGTCGCAAAGATAAATTTTTCCGTTTTTCCCGATTGCAATTCCTCTCGGAGATTCCAAACCGAGATTCGTCCAGCGTTTTATCTCTTCTTCTTTTTCGTTATATATCGCGATAGCATTCGACTCCATCCAAGTTGCGTAGAGCCTCCCTGTGGAATCGTAAGCAAGTCCAGACGGTTGCTTCAATTCAGGCAAATTCTGAGAAAAAGATAGAAGAAGGATAAGCGTAAAAACACCCATGATCGTGTTCTCCTCGAAAAATTTTAAAGAGAGTGAATGCTCTTTCCATGAGCAGCCGCTTCGTAGGCTTCCAGAATCGGCTCTGCCAACGTGGGATGAGCATGAATCATATCTGTCATGTAAGGCAATGTCGCTTCGAGTTTGATCGCTGCAACTCCTTCGTGAATTAAATCGCTCGCGTGTGGACCGATGATATGAACTCCGAGCAATTCACCGTATTTCTTCTCGGCAACGACTTTGACGAATCCATCCTGCTCTCCGATAGCCATCGCTTTGCCGTTAGCGCGAAAACCGTATTTTCCGATAACGACATCGTATTCTTGCGCTCGCGCTTCACTTTCCGTCAAACCGACACTCGCTACCTCAGGAATTGTAAATACACAGTTCGGAACTGAACGATAGTCCATTCTCTTGCCATCATTCAAAATCGCATTGTGCGCGGCGACGATTCCCTCCATACTGGCGACATGCGCTAGTTGAATCTTTCCGATGACGTCTCCGATTGCGTAAATATGCGATGCGTGGGTTTGCATTTGATCATTTACGACTTCGATACCCCGTTTATGAGTCCGTACACCCACTTTCTCTAAATTGAGACCTTCGAAACATGCTTTCCGTCCGACGCCAATCAGAACGACCTCGACGACGACCTCTTTGTTTCCCGTAGGAGTTTTTATCGTACACTTCCATCCCTCTTTCGTTTTTTCTGCTTTCTCTACCATCGCACTCGTTATCACTTCGATGCCCTGTTTTTTGAAACAGCGCGCGAGTTCTGGACCCAATTCTTCGTCGAACATCGGGATCAGCGTTGGCATCATTTCCACGAGAGTCATTTTCGTCCCTAAAGCATTGAAGATATACGCAAATTCGACGCCGACTGCCCCCCCTCCGATCACGAGCATGCTTTTAGGCAAAAAAGGCGGAAAGACCGCATCATCGCTCGTCCAAACATTTTCTCCCTCTAAACCAGGGATATTTAATCCCATTACACCAGAACCGCTCGCAATAATAAAACTCTTTGCGCGGACGGTTTGTTTCTCGCCATTATTAGAAATTTCTACTGTATTCGTATCTTTGAAAGAAGCAGAACCTTTGATGTGCTTTACATTATTTTTTTTGAAAAGCATTTCGATTCCGCCCCTTTGTGTCTTTACGATTTTTTCCACTCGCGCGAGCATTGCCTTAAAATCGAGTTCGGGTTCACCCTGAAGTTTTATCCCTAAATCTCCTGCATGCCTAATTTGTCCGAGGCGTTCCGCAATGGCAATCCATGCTTTCGAAGGAATGCAACCGAGGTTGAGACAAGTACCTCCGAGATGTTCCTTTTCCACGCAAATCACACTGCCACCGAGTTGGGCGGCTTTTATCGCCGCTACGTAACCACCTGGTCCTGCTCCGATTACCACGAGGTCTGCATCGTATTTTTCTGCTTCCATAGGTTGAGTTTTCTCCTTCGGGAAAGTATTTATTTTCTCCAATGTAAGAGCGCCGGATGCGAATGAAAGCATACCGGGCGAACGCATGGGGAGGATATGACTTAAATTCTTCATCGAAGTCAGTGGTTCGAGAATACCCGTAAAGCGTTTTTAAAATTCTTCTTTACTAACCCGAGTTAGGATATACTGATTGTATTATTGTTTCCGAGGTAACTCGAAAAAGGAGGCAACGGATGTTCAGAAAGTTTTACACACTTGCTTTATGCTCTCTTTTCACCTTATCGTCGGCATACGCGTTTTTCGGGGTGCACTCTGCTTACATAGCAAAGTTCCTCGAAAAGAGTATCTCGAAAGGTGGGAAGACCGTGCCTGAAATCCGAAAAATGACAAGGATTCGCCCGAGTGGTGGAAACACCCTTTCGCTGGAAGTGATGGGAAGAAAGAGAATCGAGGAACTAGGTGGCAAGCCCGACTTCAAACAAGCCTATTTATGGTGGTTCGAGCAGCGTGCTTTTCCTTTCGGCTTTATCGATTGGAACGCATATGAAATCGCTGCCGCGCATCGGGATAGCATGGAGCCTGCACGTAAGCCTAAGCCGGAACATGTTTCGATAGGACGCGTAGGAGTGGGAGGAAGCCTTTGGGAAACCTCCGGACCGAGGGATTTGGATATCCCTTATCAAATTTATTATGGCCAGCCCCCTTTGAGCGGACGCGTAAATGCAATTGCCATTGACCCGACGAACCCGAATGTATGGCTCATCGGCGCCGCCACTGGCGGAGTTTGGAAAATCGAGCGAATCGATGCAACGACTTTTAACGTAACACCTTTGAGCGACGGTTGGGAATCCTTAGCAGTCAATGCAATTGCTTTTGACCCGACAAACAATCAAGTGATTTACGTCGGAACGGGAGATTTTAACGGAGGATATCCTTACTCTTTCGGCATTATGAAAAGCACGAACGGGGGGGCGTCTTGGACGAATTTAGGAAGAAATCAATTCGGCGGATGCGCTGTACGAAAAATTCTCGTTTCACCCGATGACCCTAACATCGTTATCGTTGCAGCGGGAAGAGGAAAAGATGGAGCGACCGGATTGTGGCGTTCCACAGATGGAGGAACTACGTGGGCAAAAGTGATTAATGAAAATCGCGCATGGACGGATGTGGAATGCGGAATTCCCGATGGACAAGGAGTTCGCGCTTATTATGCATGCGGTGAAGGAACGAATGGGGTTTATCGTTCCTTAGATAAAGGCGCAACGTGGACTGCGCTTACGACTCCTCTTGGTGATACATGGGTGGACGGAATCGAAATCGCCGCATCGAAAACCGACCCGAATACGGTTTATCTCCTTTCAGGCGTTACGGCGCAAATTTTCAAAAGTACTGATAGAGGAAACAATTGGAACAGCATTACCGCAGGGTTTCCCAATGGCACAGGTTATTACAACTGGAGTCAATGGTGGTACGACTTTTATATTAATTGCGATATCAATCCATCGAATAACAACGACATCGTAATGGTCGGGCTCATCGATATCGTGATGTCTCCAAATGGCGGAAGTACTTGGCAATCCATAGGAAAGACCTATCAAAGCTCTGCTCTCACACACAACGACCAACACTCCATTGCCTTCAATCCTCCGAGCGGAAATAACGTCGAGGCGATTTTCGGAAACGACGGTGGAGTTTTCGTTTTGAATTACGACGCAGGCGCGAACACATGGAGCATCAATCCCGAAGCGAATACCAACTTGATTACCACACAATTCTATGCAATGGATTGGCATCCCTCTAGCGTAAATCACGGAATAGGCGGAACGCAAGACAATGCCACACCATGGTCGAATGGAAATTTAAACTCATGGGATAACGTGGGGGGCGGAGATGGAGGATTCTGCGCCATTTCGCAGAGTAACCCCGTAAACCAATTCGCCACTTCGCAATTTCTCGGCGTTTATAAGACGACGAACTCCTGGACGAGCAGTACCAACATCACACCCAACATCGGGTCAGATAACGTAGGATTCATCGCTCCTATCACACTCGACCCGAACAACGAAGACTTGCTCTATGCAGGAACGAATTACTTATGGAAATACACATCGTCTACGAACACATGGACACCTCGTCTCGGAAACACGCAACTTACGGGAAGCAGTGGATATTTAACTTACATTGCGGTTGCTCCCGGTGACGGAAATAGAATTTTCACTGGTTCTGTTGACGGAAAAGCGTACATGACCACGAACGGTGGCACGTCTTGGACAGACATCACCATCGGGTCCAATTCTCTGCCGAATCGAGCGATTACATGTATCGCTGTGAATCCGAATGATAAAAACGATGTCATCGTTACCGTGTCAGGAACGAACAGCGGACATGTTTGGCGCTGTACAGACGTAACTTCTTCTTCGCGTGTCTGGCAAGACATCAGTGGAAATCTTCCGAACATTCCTGTGAACTCGCTCGTGCGTCATCCGAATCGCCCGAACGACACTTTGTTCGCCGCGACCGATGTCGGAATGTTCTTCACGACCGATGGTGGAACTTCTTGGGTAAACGCAACGGCTTCTTTAGGATTGCCCAATGTGCAATTCAATTCGCTAAAGTATCGTTCATTGCTGAATATTCTTTATGCAGCATCTTGGGGTCGTGGAATTTGGGGATTGAATCTCGACGACCCAGGATTGAACGATCTTACAGCCGTTCCGAATAAACTAATGGGTGGAAGTTCAGGACAAGGCTTTGTCGAATTGGATAGGCCTATAGGAAGTAACGCCTTCTCCGTAACGCTTTCGAGCAGTAATCCTGCGGTTTTGCAAGTCCCCCCCAATGTTACGATTAATCCCGGCGAAAGGACAGGCAGTTTCGTTTTCACGACATCGCAAACTACGGGGATCACGGTCGTTACGATAACTGCGAGCGTCCCGGATGGACAGATTAGCACGCAAGTAACCGTCGTTCCTCTGATTCCGAAGAATTTGAAAATAACCCCCCCGACGGTTTCTGGAGGGACGAACGCAACCGGTGAAGTTACTCTAAATGCGCCTGCTGGAACGGGAGGTGTAACGGTCAATCTCCTTTCGAATAATACGAGCGTTGCGACTGTACCCCCCTCTGTTTTCATCCCTGAAGGACAAACATCAGGCACATTCATCATAACGACCTATCCTGTAAAAGTCACCACAAAAGCGAAAATTACAGCGACCCTGAATGGCGGACGCGCGAGCGCGGACATCGAGGTAACCCCCCCGATGGTTTCGAAACTCACTCTGAATCCGCAAACAGTTCCGAGCAATTCGCAAAGCATCGGAACGGTATATCTTACGGGTCCTGCTCCTGAAGGTGGAAGTCTGGTTACTCTCAAAAGTGGCGACCCGAAACTCGCAATGGTTCCCGATAGCGTGTTAGTGCCTGAGGGCGAAGTCTCTGCGTCTTTCGTGATTAAAACAGGCTACACTAACGTCACGAAAGGGGTTGCCATTTTCGCAACGAAATTCAAGACGGTGTATAACATCTTGAAAGTAACACCGCCTTAATCGAAGTAGAGGAACCCTAGGGGTTTAAGCGTTCCCAAACAAAGTTTGGGAACGAGAAAAGGTTTTTAGTTTTTGAATGTACGATTTTCGGTTCCTCTTGCGCAAGCAGGGGGAACCCTACGGAGGGGGTCAGTCAATGAAAAGTGAAGGAATTTCACCCCCTCCTTAAAGGTTCCCCCTCTTCGCTTTCGCTCGAAGGGGAACCGGATTATAAATT
Organism: Fimbriimonadales bacterium; assembly: GCA_035559795.1. Taxonomy (NCBI): domain Bacteria; kingdom Bacillati; phylum Armatimonadota; class Fimbriimonadia; order Fimbriimonadales; species Fimbriimonadales bacterium. The sequence goes on from DATMAR010000003.1 coordinate 229,256, forward strand.
ACGATTCTCATCAACTAAATGGAAATAAATCAATCAAATAAAAACAAGTTCTCCTTGCGCAAGCAGAGGGAATCTTGCGGAAAATAGTTTTTATTTCACTCCCGAAAATGCAAACAAGCCACTCTCGGAATTCCCGATAGATCTTGCTCGATTCGCACATGAAAATGCTCGGGGATTAATTTCCGAATCGCATCTAATTGCCTCATCCCGAATTCGAATAAGAGCGCGCCCCCCGGTTTTAGCACTCGAGATGCGTCTTTAATCAAACGCTCGATTTTCGAAATGCCACGTTCTGCGAACAAAGCAACCGAAGGCTCCCAATTTCGCACACCTTGCTCCAACAACGGGTCGTCGAAAGAAACATAAGGAGGGTTGGAAACGATGACATCCAACGAACGCTCACGGAAAGCCGATAATAAATCGGCTAAAAGAAATTGCATCTTGACCGAGAACCGAGAAGCATTTTCTTTAGCCACACGTAAAGCTTGTTCGCTAATGTCTGTTGCAATCCAATAAACACTCGGTTTTTCCAATGCGAGTGTAATCGCTAAATTTCCGCTTCCCGTTCCGATATCCGCCGCGCACATTCCGCTTCTTAAAATTTCGAGTGCGCATTGCACTAAGATTTCCGATTCTGGCCTCGGAATGAGCACATGGCGATTTACGAAAAACCGACGTCCATAAAATTCTTTATATCCGAGGATATAGGCAATCGGTTCACCTTTTAAGCGACGTGCCAACAACGAATCCGCTTGGGATGAATCGAAGATTTCATCTTCTATGGGAAATAATTTCTCTCTTTCGACACCTAATGCATGGGCTAACAGCAGTTGTGCTTCTAAAGATGATGACTCGAAACCGGCTTCTCGCAGTTCTCTTTCTGCATTTTGCAGCCAATCACGAATGGAGGTACGCAATTTTTAAATTTTTGCCGGCGTTTTCAGTTGCATTTTAATTCTTTCTGCAACTTCCGAAAGGATTTTTGCTTTAACAAAAGTCCCCTCCTCACGAGACTCCGTTTCTAATACACGTCCATACCGATAGCATTCATCGAGTAAATGGCTTTGAGAATACGGAATTACCATGACAACCTCTGCATAAAGCGATTGTGTCATTTCTACGAGTTTTCGCTTTAATGTCTCTAATCCTTCTTTCTTTTTAGCAGAGATTGCAACCGAATTCGGCGTATTTGCAATCAACTCTCGAATCTCTTCGGGATTTTCGAGTTTGTCCACTTTGTTGAACACTGTGAGAACCGGTTTATGGGATACATCCAATTCCACCAAAGTATCCAAAACGGCATCCCGCTGGATATCCCAATTCGGATGGCTGATGTCTATAACATGAATCAGCAAATCCGCTTCGATGACTTCTTCCAATGTCGCATGAAACGCTGCGATGAGGTGTGTGGGCAAATCCCGAATGAAACCGACCGTGTCCGTAAGAAACAAGTGATATCCGTTTTGCAATTCGACTTTGCGGGTGGTCGGGTCGAGTGTCGCGAAGAGCATCGAATCCGTATAGACGTGGCTATCCGAAAGTGCATTCAAAAGCGTACTTTTTCCTGCACTCGTGTATCCGACGAGGCTCGCGCTCGGAAATGGCAATTTTCTCCTTCCCGTTCTTTGAAGTTCACGATGACGACGAACCTCCTCTAAATCTTTTTGCAAATGTTCGATGCGGTCTTTGATTCTTCGCCTATCTACTTCCAATTTCGTTTCACCTGGACCACGAACGCCTATGCCCCCCCTCTGTTGTTCGAATTTCGTATAGACGGTCGTAATCTTCGGCAACATATAAAGATACTGCGCCAATTCCACCTGCAGCATTCCTTCTTTCGTGTGCGCTCGTTGAGCGAAAATATCGAGAATTAACTGGGGACGGTCAATCACTTTGATATGAAGAGCGTCTACTAAATTGCGCTGTTGAAGAGCATTCAAATCGCAATCGAACAGCGTTAGGTCGGCTTTCAATTCCCTCGTCGCCATCAATAGTTCTTCCACCTTCCCTTTGCCGATATAGGTGGGCGGGTGAACCTTACTGACACGCTGCCGGAGAGACCCGACGGGTTCGATACCCGCAGCCTCGCATAGCGCGACCATTTCCTCTTCCACGTAGGAATCTTGCTCAGGATCGGAGTTGACGAAAACAAGGACCGCGCGCTCAGTCGGCGCCCGTGTCTCTATAAGTTCACGAGGCATATATTTCTAATGAGTCTTTTATCGAAAGCACTCTCTTTGATTTTTAAAGACGTATATCGAATAATCGAATTCCCGCCGAAATGAACAAGCCGCTAAAATCGAGGCCTGCAACTTCACTCATCCAATCATACCTGATTTCGAAATAAAAAGTCTTGCTCACCGTTATCCCTACTGAAGCATTAACGTCCATGACAACTTCCGATTCGTCAATCCCGAGAAAAGGCGAGTTCACATCCGCAAAACACGGTCCGACTCTGACAGCAACGTACGGAACGATTTCGCTTTTGTCCGGAAACGCCCTGGTCACCCCGAAAGTTACCGGGATTAAGGTGGCATCGTTCCCGAAACTGCTCGCGTTTAGAAACCCGACATCGAAGGTGAAGCGCCATCTTTGGTCGGTCTGAAAACTAATCGGGGTGAGACCGATACGAGCCCAACTATCGCCGAAAACATTCCTCACAGTAGAATCCGACGGCAAAAACACCCCTCCGTCTATTCCTATGGTTATGGACTGAGCGGATGCACTGCCTCCAAGACAAAGAAAAAAAATAAAAATTGCCGCTTTTTTCAACATGCTTCCTCCTAATTTAGCTGTTTCCTTCATTCGTCCGAAAAGAAGAACGGGCGAAATTGTACCAGTACGGGTATATAAAGAGACGTGATTCCCCCTATCAAAATCCCTATTCAAGCAGAACACGATGCCTGCATCCCGAGTTATGCAACAGAGAACGCCTCAGGGATGGACTTACTGGCGAACGAGGAACTCGAACTCGCCCCAGGTGAAATCGCAGCCGTCGCGACAGGAATTCGCGTAGCGATTCCGCCTGGATACGAAGGTCAGGTACGCCCCCGTTCTGGGTTGGCTTTGAAAAAAGGTCTTTCCATTCCTAACGCCCCGGGAACGATCGACTCAGATTATCGCGGCGAAATAAAAGTCATTCTTATTAATCACGGGAAAGAACCAGTAAAAATACAAAAGGGAGACCGTATCGCTCAATTGGTTATCTGCCCTGTCGTTCGAGCATGTTGGGAAGTCTCGGATTCCCTACCCGAGTCGAGTCGTGGGGAGGGTGGTTTCGGAAGTACAGGGCGATAAATGAGCGTTTATTTATAACGATGAAACTGACGTTATGCTCGAAGTGTTTCTCAGAAATCGAACCTCAGGCTTTGTATTGCCCTGAATGCGGTGCGGCGCAAACCGATGAGCCTGCAACTGAAGGAAGCGATTTAGTCGTTTATCCGGAAATTGCGCGAGCGAATCTCTTAAGAATGAAAGGAGATTCCATCGGAGCAGAAAAAGTCTGCATAAATATTTTGCGACGTTATCCCAATAACGCAACTGCCCACGTCTTGCTGGGAGATGTTTACTTCGATAAAGGAGACTTGAATCAAGCACTACAGTGGTACGAAATGGCAAAGGATTTATCTCCCGAAAATCCTTCTCTCGATTTGAAAATCGAAAGGGTAAAAAAATCTTTGAAAGAGCAAGAATCGAAGGTTGCCATTTCGGATTTGAAAGTCAAAGAAAATGCTCGAGCCACCTTTTGGTTTTATGGAATCGCAGTGGTCGCAATCATCGGATTGAGCGGTTTGGCTTATTACCTAGGGGTCGAGAGAACGAAAAAAAGTTCTGAAGAAGCATTCGCTACCTATACGCGTCCGATCGAAATACCGACCCCATCCACGAATAATCCCGCCCCTAAAGAACAAACTCCCCCCCCACAGCCGATAACACCCACGAACGCGATAGGAATGACCGCTCGTGAAAGCAACTTATTATCTACTATCTCCGCAGGTCTAAAAGACTCGCGATATCGAATTGCACACGTACAATTGGATTGGAAAGAAGCGAATGCTTATATAACACTTGCGGGAGCACAGGCAGACCAACAAAGCGACCAAATCACGCTCGTTACCACAGCAAAACTTGCGATGGATGCCGCATCAGAAATCACAGGTGCGAACGTACGCATCATAGACGAAACGACGAAAGAGAATCGTGCAACGGGCTGGGTCACGAGAAGCGCTTTACAAGCAGCGACTTCAGCAGAGGGAACTTCGCAATGGGCACAGGAAGTCCTTTCCGCTTCCACGCAGACGACATCGCAACCTTCCGGATAACGGGAAAACGAACAGGCACGATTTTGTGGGGGGGCTTTCCCGTCCCTAAGAACATTGATTTCCTTTTCGAAGGATCATTCTAAAACGCGGCTATCGGGTAAAACTGCCCTATGGCTTTCGGTCAGTTTCATCGTCTTTATCTTCTCTTTCTCTCTTGCATCCCTCTTTTGCTTTTCAATCCTCCGAATCAAATTGATTCGAATTCTCCCGCTCAGCCGATTTTGGGAATGCGCTATCCTGCAATCAGTCCAGACGCTTCGAAAATCGCTTTTCAATGGAGAGGGGACATCTGGGTCGTTCCCTCCTCGGGCGGAGTCGCCCGTCGTTTGACCGATCATGTCGAACTGGACACTCGCCCGATATGGAGCCCAGACGGAGAATGGATAGCATTCAGCAGCGACAGAAACGGTAATTTCGACATCTTCGCTCTACCCGTCAACGGGGGGGAAACTCGCCAAATCACCTACGCAGCGAACAACGAAATCGCATCGGATTGGTCTCCTGATGGAAAATGGATAACGTTCACGACCTCCAGAGACCGTCCCTTTACAGGAATCTTCGTCGTCAATGTACGCACTCTTCAATTCCGATTAATTGCAGAGGATTATTCCGGTTTCAGCAATCCCGTCTTCTCGCCGGATGGAAAAACAATCGTTGCGCAAAGATACGGTTTCCCATGGTTTCGCCCTCGCTATTTCGGTTCTGCTGCTGCGTCGTTGGTTCTCGTTGATTTCACGACCGGTAATTCGAAATTTTTCCGCCAAAATGGGTTTCAACACCTCTTCCCTAAATTCGACCCGTCTGGAGAAAATATTTATTGCGTGACTTGCGTCGAAAAAACACCGAGTTCTCGCAAATTGAACGAAAAGCCGACAAAATGGACAGATACTCCTCAAAGAACTCCGAATATTTGGCGAATTTCCAAAGAGGGTAAAGCGACGCAAATTACGAAATACGTTGGCGAAGCGATTCGATGGTTTTCCATAGCGAGAAACGGAACGATTGCATTCGAAAAAGACGGCGAACTCTTTTTGCTCGATAACGGAAAAACTACAAAGTTGCAAATCTTCGCAACGACCGATGCGAAAACCAACACCAAAGAGCGCCAAATTCTCACCACCGGAGTGCAAGATGCAGTCATAGCCCCCGATGAAAAAACTTTCGCCTTCGTCGCGAATTACGAACTCTGGACGGTGCCTTTAGAAAAAGGCGAGGGACGAAACAAAGACGACGCCATTCGACTTACGGATTATCCAGGCTACGATGCGGAAATCGATTGGTCGAAAGACGGAAAAACGCTGTACTTCGTAAGCGATAGGGAAAACAACCAGAGGCTTTACGCTTTGGACGTAAGCACGAAAAAAATCACACCGATTTGGACACGTAACGAAGACGTCACCCGTCCACGAGTTTCCCCTGACGGAAAATTTCTCGCGTTTTGGGTCGCGGGTCCAGAGGGGGGGCTTTATGTCTGGAACACGCAAGCGACGAACGAAGCGAAAAGACTCGCCCATTTCCCTGGTCCGCAATTTTTCGGAAACACTGCCGGGGAATTTTCCTGGTCGCCAGATAGCCGATGGATTGCATTTACAGCATTGCAAAAAGGTGGAACTCGCAATGTTTGGATTGTCTCCGTAGAAGGCGGAAATCCCGAGAACATCACGAAACGAAACGCCTATCACAGCGCCCTCGGTTGGTCTGCAGATGGAAAATATCTCTATTTCAATTCGAATCGCGCAAATAGTGGATTTTATTTGCTTCCACTTAAACCGGAAGGCGAAGCGCCGGGAGAAATAAAACTGAAATACGAAAAACCGAAAGATCCGATTCGAATAGAAATAGATTTTCGAGGAATCACTCTGCGTGCACGTCGCCTATTCGCGCAGCAGGCTGACGATAATGTCATCAGCAATCCCGAAAACGGAGACATTCTTTTTCTCGCAAACGGAAATCTTTGGAAAGCGAAATACGACGGCAAAGAAGTGAAACAACTCACAACGGGGGTTTCACGATTCACATTGAGTAAAGACGGCAAAGCGGTTTTCGCTTCGAAAGATGGTGGGCTTGCAAAAATCACATTGAGCGATAACCCGAAAATAGACAACATAGAATTTCGTGCAGAACTGATTCAAGACAGCAACTTGGTTCGAAAGGCAGCATTCACACAGTTTTGGCGAATGTATCATCGAGGATTCTATGACGGAAACTTTCATGGAAGAGATTGGACAGCGATTCGTAACCGTTACGAACCTCTTTTGCAAGGCGTCGGGCATCGAAGAGAATTCTCCGACCTATTGAACATGATGGTGGGGGAATTAGAATCCTCTCATAGTGAAGTAGGCACAGCACCGGGAGGAGTTTCCGGACCGAGCATGGCACTGCCCGGATTTTTGTTCGATTACTCTTATTCCGGTCCAGGTATACGAGTCGCCGGTTTTTACGAAAACGCACCTGCAACGTATTCGAAAACAGCAATCAAGCCCGGAGAATATGTTCTTGCAATCAACGGTACCGACGTTCGATTAGACGAAAAACTTTGGGAAGTTTTGAACAATCAAAACGGAAGAGACATAACGCTCACCGTGAACTCGGAACCCAAAAAAGAAGGAGCGCGAACAATAACTTATGGCGCGCTTTCACCCGGTGAATGGAGCGAGTTGCGCTATCGCCAATGGGTAGAAGCAAACCGCAGAAAAGTCGAAGAAAAAACACAAGGACAGGTGGGATACATCCATATCCGCGGCATGGGTGGAAACGACCGCACCCTTTTTTATGAAGAATTCATCGAGTTCAAACAAAACAAAAAGGCGATGATCATGGATGTGCGTTTCAATGGGGGGGGAAACATCGCGGATTCCCTTATAGACCTGCTCGAACGTCGCGTTCATGGATATTATCAGGTGCGCGATAGTTGGCTCGAACTCGCCCCGAACGATGAAGTTTGGGAAGGAATTACGGTGGTCTTAGCGAACGAACATAGTTACTCGAACGCGGAGATGTTTCCTTACGCGATGAAAGCGCGCAAACTCGCCAAACTCGTCGGAATGCCCACCCCGGGATACGTGATATGGACATGGGGGGGGAGATTGGTGGACGGTACGGGTATTCGAATGCCGATGGGAGCAGTTTATCGTTTGGATGGAACACCTATGGAGAATATGGGCGAGGAGCCCGATATCCGTGTGCCATGGACGAACGAAGACTTCATGAAGGGAAACGACCCCCAGCTCGACCGCGCCATCGAGGAAACACTGCGCGAAATAAAAAAATAGTTCTCAACGAAATTCGTTCTCGGATAATATACAAATAATGCGAGTCCTCGCAATTGATTTAGGCGCGTCGTCGGTAAGATTATTTGTTATTCGTCTCGAAGAAAAACTCCTTTTGAAAGAAATTTCCCGTTTCGAAACGCCGGTCATTACAGAAAACGGCTATTTACGATGGGATTTTCCGCGAATCCTTTCGAGCATAAAACCAAGTTTAGAAAATACGAAAACTATTTCCAGCATTGGAATAGACGCGTGGGGAGTGGACTTCGGTCTCGTAGATGAAAACGGAGAACTCGTAGCAAACCCGATTTCCTATCGCGACCATTCCCATCGGATCGGCGCAGACGAACTCAAAAATCGCCTCTCTCCAGAAAAACATTACTCCTTGACCGGCATACAACCCTTGCCTTTCAACACCGCCGCACAGTTATTAGCACGAAAATTGCGAAACGACACTGAAATTGAACGAGCACATTCTTTTTTATTGATTCCAGACCTCGTCGCCTCTTATTTAGGAGACGAAAAGAAAATTCCAACTTGCGAGATTACGAATGCATCCACGACGCAACTATTAGGATTGAACGGAAAATGGTGCGAAGACGCGGTAAAAGCATCCAGGCTCGATTCAATTTTTCTCCCAAAAATCGCTTTTCCAGGAACTTTGTTCGGTTCGATAAATAAAATTCCCATAATTCGTGTGGCATCGCACGATACAGCATCGGCTGTTTTTGCCATCCCTTCGAAAATTACGAACGCCGTTTATATCAGTTCGGGAACTTGGTCATTGGTCGGCACATTGATTCGAAATCCAATGGCGACCTTGGATGCGCTCGAAGCAGGGTTTACACACGAACGCGCATATGATGGCTCTTTTCGCTTTCTGAAAAACGTGATGGGTCTTTGGCTATTGCAGCGTTCGCAAGGAAAACTTTCTCATAAAGAATGCATTCGTTTAGCAGAATCCGCTCCTCCATGGGGACCCCGTTTCGACGTTAATCACCCTTCTCTTTTAAACCCGGTTGATATGCCTTCTGCAATTCGAAGCATCGCCGATTCCCCAATCGAAAATACAGCAGTTTTGTTTCGTGCGATTTTCGAAAACCTCGCTAAGGAATATGCGCAAACTATCGAAAAACTCCGCAAAATTACAAGTGTGCCAATCGAAAGCATTCACATCGTTGGTGGAGGCAGTCAAAATACACTTCTCAATCGAATGACCTCGGATGCAACGGGACTTCCGGTCTACGCTGGACCCATCGAGGCAACAGCGATAGGCAACGCCTTGGTCCAACTCCTCTATCATGGAAAAATCACCGAAGATGAAAAAGAGTCGTTAATTCGGAAATCCTTTCCTATCCAACTCTATGAACCGAAAAATACGGAAAAGTGGCGGGAATGGGCAGCAAAAACGCATTTTCACTGAACAGTCTTAAGTCTCAACCGTCAAATCATATCAAGTCGTGAGAGGAAAATCTAAGGGAGAATATAGAGACCGTGACCGAGCGTGAAAAAATCGCCCACCTCCTTCGCAGGTTCGGATTAGGCGCAAGCCTCGCCGAAGTGAATTTCTACGAGCCTTTTGGCTTAGACGGAACCATAGAAAGACTGATTGAATACCAAAAATACGACGAGGGGTTCGACATTTCTGCATGGGCTCTCGCCCCACAACAACAAGGAAATCTACCGAACCTACGACCGCCATCGGTAGCAGCATGGTGGGTTTTGCGAATGATGACGACTCAACGCCCCCTCCAAGAGAAACTCACTCTTTTTTGGCACGACCATTTCGCAATTAGTGCATCTAAAGTCGATCGTGGTTCTCTTATGTTGCAATACTTGGAAACCCTCCGTTCAGGGGCGAATGGGAACTTTTTGGACCTTCTCGTGAATGTCAGCAAAGACCCCGCTATGTTGCTTTGGTTAGACAACAACACGAATGTCAAAGGGCGTCCCAACGAAAACTACGCGCGTGAAGTTATGGAACTCTTCACGGTAGGAATCGGTAATTACACGGAAGAAGACATCCAAGAAGCAGCAAGAGCATTTACCGGTTGGAAATTCCGTCCTACTGTGAATCCAAGAAGAATAGATAAAGAACAACTGACAGAAATCCTCCGTAGTGGTCGTCCTCTCGTCGAATTTTATATTAATGAAAGAGAACACGACAGCGGAATGAAAAAAGTGCTCGGGAATGTAGGACCTTTCGGGGGGGAAGATATCTGCGGTATTCTCGCCGCTCGACCGGAAACGGCTCGTTATCTAACTACGAAACTCTGGGAATGGTTCGCTTACGAAAAACCAGAGCCGAAAGTTCAAGAACGATTGGCAAAAGCATATATGGACGGGAACTTCGAAATCAAAAAAGTGCTTTATGCCATCGTCGAATCCGAAGAGTTTTGGAGCCAAAAATGTGTGCGAAAGCAAGTTAAAAATCCTGTAGATTTCAGCATAGCCATTTGCAGGCAATTAGGAATCGGTCCCATGATTCTTGCAGGCTACGACAAAGGAAACGACCGCTTGAAAGAATTACCGAAGAATACTTTGGGGGGGTTACGTTTCATCGTACAATCGCTAAATAATCAAGGGATGTCTTTGCTTTACCCCCCCGACGTTGCAGGCTGGGACTGGGGAACCGCTTGGATTAGTTCCGCTACGATGGTCGAGAGGATTCGCTTTAGCGACCTGCTTTTCAATCGCGCATCGGGAACCTTGATTGCACAAAACGTCTCTGATGCCATTGCTGCATCTAAAATGCCAGAAAATTCACAAGAATTGACGAATCGTTTGCTCGAAATGTTCGATGCTGAAATCCCGTCCGAGCGAAAAAAGACACTCGTCTCTGCAGTCGAAGAAAGTGGAGGAGTGAGTGCTATAAACAACCCTCGGCAAGCATCGTTGCTTTTGAAGACTTTCTCCCGAGCTCTCTTTGCCGCTCCGGAGTTTCATTTCTGTTGAAATAGAACAATGTTGAGATAGAATAAAATAGAAGTGAGGTAATCGAAAAATGGCGAATGAATTAACGAGAAGAGACTTTCTGAAAAGTGGAGCAATCGTCGCTATCGGTGTCGTTACACCACCGTGGCTCGCAAAAATTGCCAAAGCGGACATCCTCGTTCAATCGAAGGGAGGAAAAATCGACCCCGATAACATTTTGGTCGTCTGCCAACTGAGCGGCGGCAACGATGGGCTCAATACCGTCATCCCTTGGTCGAATGCAAACTACTACAGTCTGCGTCCGACACTCGGGCTAAAAGAGGAATCCGTTTTGAAGGTGAACGAAGCATTGGGTTTTCATCCGGCAATGAACGCTTTCAAAGAACTCTTCGTCGCGGGGAGTGTAGCAGTCATTCAAAACGTCGGATATCCGAATCCTGACCGTTCCCATTTCAAAAGTATGGAAATTTGGCAAACCGCCAATCCGGACGGAAGAGAAACTTATGGATGGCTCGGTAAATATCTCGACCATCAAATGTCGAAAGGCAGCACGAATCCCGTGTTAGCACTGAGCTTAAGCCGACAGCGCCCCACCGCGTTGAAAGGAAAAGTCGCATCCGTTCCTTGTTTTGCCAGCCTTGCCGACATTTCGGCATTCGTAGGAGACCCCGATTCTGAAAAATTACTCCGCGACGTGCAAGGAATGGAAAGCGGAAAAGAAACAGCGACAGACGTCGTTCGAAAGGCGAACTTAACCGCACTCGATGCAATGTCAGAATTGGATCGTGCCCTCGACAAGTATCAATCGAATTTTCAATACGGAAACGACGAATTCGGGCAAGGCTTCAAACAAATTGCGCATTTGATAGCCGTTTCACCGAAAACGCGTGTTTTCTATCTTGCCGCTGGCGGATTCGATACACACAGTCAACAACCGTTACAGCATGAAAGACTCCTAAAAGGTTTCAGTGACGCATTGAACACTTTCATGCAAGAAATGAAAGCACTCGGCAAAGATAAAAAAGTGACGGTGATGGTGTTTAGCGAATTCGGTCGTCGTTGCGCAGAAAATGCCAGTCTGGGAACTGACCACGGCGCTGCCGCTCCGATGTTCGTAGCGGGGGGGCGTGTGAAAGGCGGTTTCGTAGGAGAAAATCCCGACTTGGTTAATTTAGACCGTGGTGACCTGAAATGGAAAATAGATTTTCGCCAAGTCTATTCCACGCTCATAGACCGATGGATGGGTGGCGACAGCGAAAGCCTCTTCGGCAAAAAATTCGAACACGTCCCCATCCTGTAAGGAATCGAATCGGATAATTTCAGAATCGGATATTTTCCGAAAAATAAATAATTTCGGGGCTGGAATCTTGCCAGCCCCGTTTTGCCATGGTCCCTATGCGCACTCTTTTATGCGCTCGCTCCTACCCAGTTAGTTTTCCCCCTCGCTAAGAGAAATCCTCCTGGGAGAAACGAACCATACATGCAGAAGGCGTTCTCGATAGTCGTTGAGCATGCAGATTGCTCTTGGCCCGAAGTGCTGGGCTACTTCAACGGCACTTTCCCAAGACTCTGGGTTCAACTTCCCATCTCGGCAGGCTTTCTCCTCGAAATTGAACCTCGGACAATCCGAACATCGCATTGCTTTTACCCTAAGAGACGATAGGATAGCAGGAAGAGATGCTCTAAGTCTCGATTCCATAGGTAAAATCGGTTTTTGAAATCCGGGAGGAATTAAATGGCAATATCCATACCCAAAATCGATCAGGAACAACTTCGATGTGAAATCCGCAAAGAATACGCCGATGTCGCTCGCAGCCCTAAAAAAGGATTTCATTTTCACACAGGTCTACCTCTTGCAGAAATTCTCGGGTATCCGAACGAATTCATAGACAAAATTCCTGCACGCTCTTTAGATTCGTTCGCAGGAACGGGAAATCCTTTCGCGCTCGGAGAAATAAAAGAAGGAATGAAAGTTGTAGACATCGGCTGTGGTGCAGGCTTCGATAGTCTGATTGCTTCCGTGAAAGTCGGAAAAAATGGACGAGTGATGGGAATTGACATGACTCCAGAAATGTTGGAGAAGGCTCGCGCGAGCGCTGAAGAAATGGGTCTCTCTAACATCGAGTTCATCGAAGGCTATGCAGAGGAGTTGCCTGTTCCGGATGGATGGGCGGATGTCGTCATTTCGAATGGCGTCGTCAATCTATGTCCGAACAAGCTCGGTGTGTTTCACGAAATGTATCGCGTTCTAAAAAAGGGGGGGCGCATTCAAATCGGCGATATCATCGTGCAAAAAGCAGTACCCGAAGACGCAAAAGAGTATATCGAATTATGGACTGGGTGAATCGCTGGCGCTCTGCTGGAAGCAGAGTTGAAAGAAATAGTCCAAACCGCTGGTTTCAGTGATTTCGAGATTACGTGGCGCGGTTCCGTCTTCGAGGATGCACCGCAAGAATCGTCCGCCAAAGAATTTGGCACACTCGGCATCAACTTTCGCGCATGGAAACGTAAATAGAAACGATATGCATGAGAGACGAGTATGAAAAAAAAGTTTGCGTTGCCACTCTTCTATTAGTCTATCAGAAGTCATTGGAACTTTCTATCCGCTACAAAAGTTCGATTTGCTCCAAAACAATCGAGCCGATGAAAATTGATTTTGACCTAGCATGAAAGCGCGTCTTATCCTCGTTGTCTCGATTTTAGCAGCGTTTCTCTTGGGAGGATATGTCCTCGACAGAATACGCTACCAGCGTGAAAGCAAACTATCTGGATTTTTCGAAAATCAACCAACACAACTTTCACCGAGACTCGACGGAAGAGTCATCGAAATACTCGTTGACGAAGGCGACGTCGTCGAACCAGGACAAGTGTTGCTGCGACTATCGAATGAAAGTTACGAAGCGATTACCAAAGCACAAGAACAAAAAGCAGAAGAAGCGAAAGAACAATATTTAAAAATTTTACACGGTCCTCGCATTGAAGAAATCGAAGCTCAACAAGCCGCCGTGCGACAAGCCGAATCCATCTACGAAAAACTCGTGAACGGTCCATTGCCAGAGGAAATCGAAGCCGCGCGCGCGAAACTCAAGGAAGCCGAAGCGCAGTACGAAAAACTCAAACGAGGTCCGCGAAAAGAAGAAATCGAGGCAGCCCACGCCGCTGCGAACCTCGCGTTGCAAAAGTTGCGACAAGCGGAACGCGGTCTGACCCAAGAAGAAAAAGAACAGTTGAGAGCACGTTTCGATGCAGCCGTGTCAGTAGAAACACTCGCTCATCGTGATTTCGAAAGAGCACAAAAACTCTATGACCAAGGTGCTATTTCGAAACAGCAGTACGATGCCGCGTTAGCAAATTACCAAACGGCGCAAGCAAAAAGACGCGAGGCGCAAGAAGCGTATGAAAGAGCCATACGCGGAACCCCCCCCGAAGAACTCGCACAAGCACGCGAAGCCTATCGCCAAGCAAAAGCGCAATACGAAATCCTTCTTCACGGTTTTCGCAAAGAAGATATCGAAGCAGCACGTCAACAGGTCAATTCAGCACGCGAGAAACTGAAATTACTTTTGCGAGGTACACGAAGAGAAGACATCCAAGCCGCTAAGGCGCAATTAGACCAGGCTCGAGCAAGACTCATCGAACTGCAACGTGGTAATCGCCCCGAAGACATCGCTATGGCAAAAGCCGCAGAAAAGCAAGCACGATTAAACGCATTGAGCGCAAAAGAAAACCTTCGAGAAATCGAGGTGCGCGCAACGTTCAAAGGTACAGTGGACCGCATATTCGTGGCTATTGGAGATGTCGTAAAAGCTGGAGAACCGGTGATTCAAGTCTCGAATCCTAACGACATCTGGCTTCGTGTTTATCTTCCAGAAAAAGAACTTTCGAAAGTATCCATCGGAGACGAAGCAATAATCGCTGTAGACGGAATCGAGGGGACAGTCCAGGGAAAAGTAGAAAGTATAGCAACGCGAGGCGAGTTCACTCCCATCAATTTGCAGGCACCGGAAGAACGAGGACGGCAAGTTTTCGCGATTCGATTGCGACTTGTGCGTCCTGATTCGAGAATTAAAGCGGGCATGTACGCAACGGTCAAGAGGGTCGGGAAGTGGCCGTAGAAATCGCAATTCGCGCGGACAATCTCACACGACGTTTCGGCTCTCTTACTGCCGTTGACCATGTCACTTTCGAAATTCAAAGAGGCACCATCTTCGGATTTTTAGGACCGAACGGCAGCGGTAAAAGCACATGCATTCGTATGCTGTGCGGAGTACTCGAACCTTCCGAAGGCAATGCGATAGTCAATGGCTTCGATGTCGTATCACAAACTGAAGAAGTCAAACGCTCGATAGGTTACATGAATCAAACCTACAGTTTATATAGAGATTTATCTGCTCGAGAAAATTTAGAATTTTTCGGAGGCGTTTATGGACTCCGTGGAGAACACTTGCAAAAAAGAATCACCGAAGTTGCCGACATCGTCGGATTGCACCGATACATGGAACAGCCGAGCGGAACGTTATCCGGAGGTTGGAAACAACGCTTAGCACTCGCTGCAGCATTGCTTCACGAACCCGATGTGCTTTTTCTCGATGAACCGACTGCGGGAATAGACCCAGTCGCTCGACGCTCCTTATGGAATTTGCTTTTTCATCTTGCATCTCAACAAAAAACTCTTTTCGTAAGTACGCATTATATGGATGAAGCGGAGCGATGCAGTCGAATCGGCTACATTTATATGTCGAAACTCATCCTGCTCGGCACTCCCGATGAAATCAAACGTCTCCCCGAAGTTTCTCCAGTAGGAACTCGAAGAGTGTCTGTAGAATCCGATAATCCGACGGAAACACTAAACGCATTCCGCAAAAAACCATTCGTGCATGACGCAACTCTTGTCGAATCCGATGTGCATTTGCTTATAGACGAATCGGTGACAGATGATGAAATATTAAAGTCAGTTCAAGGCATCCGCAGAGTACAGAGTGCTGAACCGAGCCTCGAAGATGTTTTCGTTGCAATAACGAAGAAGATGGCGGATTCATGAAAGGATTTTCGAGCGTCGTTTATAAAGAATTCATCCATTTGCAACGCGACCCGACGACGCTCATCGTAGCGCTCATCATGCCTCTCATACAACTCATCATCTTCGGTTATGCCGTCAACTTCGATGTGCGTCATATCGAAACCGTAGTCGTAAATTACGATAATAGTCGTGAAAGTCGTGAATTTCTCGCACGACTCGAAGCAAGTCAATATTTAGACATCGTTTCTTATGTAAGAACGCCGCAAGAAGCGACGGAAAGATTGCGAGAAGGTTCCGCGAAAGTCGCTGTGATAATCCCCCCCGGATTCGCGAGAATTCTCTCCGCCGGAGGCAACCCCAATATAGGAGTCTTAGTGGATGGTTCCGATGCGCAAGTTTCGATTCGCGCGCGCTTCGCAATCGTGAGCCCCCCCTCCGAACCGATTCCAGGAACTCCCGACGCGCGAGTAAACGTGCTTTTCAATCCTACGAGCCGCACTGCAGTTTTTATGGTCCCCGGTCTCATCGCGGTCATCATGCAAGTCGTTACGGTCGCTTTGACTGCCTTCAGCATCGTTCGAGAAAAAGAACAAGGCACTTTAGAACAGTTAATGGTTACTCCGGTCGGCCGTCTCGCTCTAATGCTCGGGAAATTGGTCCCTTACGCTGCGCTTGCAATGACAGAGTTAATCGTCATACTTACGATTTCGAACGTCGTTTTCGGCGTAAGCATTCATGGCAACGTTTTATGGCTTTTGCTGATGAGCATACCGTTCATTGCGTCTACACTCTCGATTGGATTGCTCATAAGCACTTTTGCGAACACACAAACACAAGCGCTTCAATTCTCCATGCTCTTTACGTTGCCTTCCGTTTTATTATCCGGCTACATTTCACCTCGCGAGACGATGCCCGGATGGCTCTACCTACTTTCTAATTTTCTTCCCGCTACGCATTACATGCAAATTACTCGTGGGATTATCGTCCGAGGGGCGGGGTTTTCTCATTTATTTCCGCACATGCTAATTCTGATTGCGATGGCATTAGTACTCATCACGATTGCTACAAAACGCTTCCGAAAAAGCATCGCGTAAGTTTCCTCCTGATGCAATTAATCATTGTCGAACGAAAACTTCTCGAGCGTCTCTTCCGAAAAGCCTGCGGAGCGAAGTTTATAAAGAGCCTTCCGAGAATCGAGCCCACGAACGAGTCTTTCTGCCCTTTCGTATTCGGGGGGAAGCCGGGCGATGGAACTCTCGATAGCCTCTTGCGGCGCTCCGCGCGCCATTAAAGTTTCGATAATTCTTTCATTCCCCCAGCCTTTGCTTTCGCTCCAAAGAAGGGCGAGGTGCTCTGCAAGACGCGCATCGTTCAAAAGTTTCTTCGCTCGCAAATCGTTTAGAGCGCTTTCTATTTCGGAAGGGGGGCAATTTTTTTCGAGACATCGCGTGCGAATCTCGTTTTCGAAACAACCCCTCGCGCGCAGCATTTTCAGCGCGATTCTCAAAGCACGCGTCATGTTCTTTTAAATCCCCCCCGTTAGCGGGGGGGATTTCCAACATTGATAACGCTACGTGGTTACCTCTTCTTCGAGTGAGCCGTCTAACTCGACTGCTGCAACAGAAGAACTGTAAATAGCAGCGGCTTTTGCACGCGCCGCTTCGCGTATCTTCTCTGCGATTTCCTCCAGCAATTGAGGATTCGCTTCGAGAAATGCACGCGCATTGTCGCGTCCTTGTCCCAACCGCAATTCACCGTAGTTGTAGAAAGTTCCTGCACGCGTCGTGATTCCGTATGTGGTCGCTGTGTCCAAAACGTCCGCCGCTTTCGAAATCCCTCTTCCGAAAAGGATGTCGAACTCGCAAGCCTTGAAAGGTGGCGCGACTTTGTTTTTGACGACCTTCACTTTCGTGCGAGCACCGATGGATTCAGCGCCGTCTTTTATCGTCTCCGCTCTGCGCACCTCGATGCGCACGGATGCCCAGAATTTCAGGGAGCGCCCCCCCGGCGTCGTTTCGGGATTCCCGAACATCACACCGATCTTTTCACGCAATTGATTGATGAAGATTACGGCAGTGTTCGTTTTGTTGATGTGACCGCCGAGTTTTCGCAACGCCTGCGACATCATGCGTGCCTGGATGCCCACGAAAGCATCACCCATTTCCCCTTCGATTTCCGCTTTGGGTACCAAAGCCGCCACCGAATCGAGCACTACGATGTCCACCGCTCCCGAGCGAATCACTGCATCCATGATTTCGAGCGCTTCCTCGCCAGTGGCTGGTTGTGAGATGTAAAGGCGGTCCACGTCTACTCCGAGCGCACGAGCGTACTCCACATCGAGAGCATGTTCTGCGTCTACGAAAAGTGCCAACCCACCGCGCTTTTGGGCTTCGGCGATGATGTGCAGCGCGAGGGTGGTCTTTCCAGAACTTTCCGAGCCGAAAAGTTCGGTGATTCTTCCTCTCGGGATACCGCCGACTCCCAAAGCGAGGTCGAGGCTAATCGAACCTGTGGGAATCGCTTCGACTCGTTCGGTGCTGGTCTCGCCGAGCCGCATAATCGCGCCTTTACCGAAGGACTTCTCGATTTGGGAGACCGCCATCTTGAGGGCTTGCTCTTTGGGAGATACGAGTTCTTCTTTGGTTTTTTTCATCTTGGGACTCTCTTGTACTTTACTCGAAGCCCCATTTCGACTTGTTGCCATTGTTCTCCTCCTTGGAGATTTAGATAGTAGACGCTATTCTACATGTCTATTTACGACTTGTCAAGGCCTCGGGAAAGTTTTTTTGTAAAAATTTTGAACCGAATGAAAAAAGTCGTTGTAGAATAAATAAAATTTATTTTTTCTTGTTTCGGAGGAAAGGCGATGCAGAAAAATGTTCTTTGTGTTTTCCGTGCCTATTTCTTGTGTGTTGGGGGAATAGGCATTTCTCTTTTTCCAGCGCTCTCATCAGGTCAATCTTTCTTCAAAGGACTTGGAGACCTCCCTGGTGGCAACTTTGAAAGTGTTGCATTAGGTGTATCGGCAGATGGCTCGGTGGTCGTCGGATACAGCAAGTCAGCGAACGGTCAGGAAGCATTTCGTTGGACGGAAGACACGGGAATGGTCGGGTTAGGAGACCTTCCTGGTAGTAGTTTTTATAGCGTAGCATCCGGAGCATCCGCTGATGGTTCGGTGATTGTTGGCTACGGCACTTCATCTAACGGACAAGAAGCGTTTCGTTGGACACAAACGGCCGGCATGGTTGGTTTAGGAGACCTTTCTGGTGGCGGTTTTTCCAGTACGGCTTCCGGTGTATCATGGGATGGCACGGTTGTTGTAGGTCAAGGCTACTCAGCGAACGGGTTTGAAGCGTTTCGGTGGACAGCAGCAACGGGAATGGTTGGTTTAGGAGACCTTCCTGGCGGTGGTTTTTCTAGCATAGCGCTCGCTGTGTCAGAAGATGGCTCAGTAATCGTCGGTTCTGGTTACTTAGGGAATGGGTTTGAAGCGTTTCGGTGGACGGAAACAACAGGAATGGTTGGTTTGGGGGATCTTCCTGGTGGCAATTTTTCCGAGGCATATGGTGTATCGGCAGATGGCTCGGTTGTTGTTGGTCGAGGCACATCAGCAAACGGTTATGAAGCCTTTCGTTGGACGTGGCTAGAAGGAATGGTTGGGTTAGGAGACCTTCCTGATGGCGGTTTTGATAGCAGGGCACACAGTGTATCAGGAGATGGTTCGGTGATTGTGGGTCAAGCCTTCTCATCGAACGGTTATGAAGCGTTTATTTGGGATTCCGTATATGGTATGCGGAGTGTCTCGGATTGGCTGAAAGCGAACGGTGTGTCCGTTCCTCCTGGTTGGGTTTTAGGCACTGCCTATGACGTTGCAGTGCATAATGGCTTTGCAATAGTAGTGGGTACGGGTTGGAATCCATCAGGTCAAACGGAAGCTTGGATTGCGAGGGTTCCCCTTTCTACGACACTTCAACCTGAAGCGTTTGTAATCGTGCGAGGAGAACTCGTTCAGGGGGGGTTGAACGAACTTCTCCTAAGCGACGATAAAAAACTCTTTATCAAACGTCCACGCAGCATAAGCCTTACTGGTGTGCAAATCATGCTCGACGTAAAAAGCCATTTCGAGGGAACGAATGTTACGAAGCTAGGATTTACCCTCGAAACAGCCTCTTCGGAAGGGGGGGCAAATCAGAAGGTTCTCTTCAAAAACTATCAAACAGGCACTTTCGAAGAAGTAGATTCGAGAACGGCGACATTTAGCGATTCTACTGCTCAAATCATAATTTCCGAAAATCCCTCTCGCTTCGTTCATCCTCAAACGGGCGAAGTGTACGCACGCATCGTTTGGACCAAAACAGGCTTTGTCCCCGCGAATTGGATGACCGCCGCAGACTTCGTAGCTTGGCAGATTTGGAGCCAATGATTTGCTTCACCTCCGTTTCTCTTTTGCTAAGGAATACACCATTGTGAATTAGAACGCCCGGTTTGCTTCGATTGAACGGGTGAACCTTCTCTCGTTCCCAAACTCCGTCTCGTTCCCAAACTTCGTTTCTCTCGTTCCCAAACTCCCTTTAGGAAACGCACATGTTATTTACGAGAAGCCGCAATCGCGCCTCACGGCGCTCCTACATTTCATTATTCGGTTCACCTGCGAGCGCTCCTACAATTTCATGTTCTAGCGGTTCCCCTTCAAGCGAAGCGAAGAGGGGAAACCTATAAGGAGGGGGTCAAAATAAAAAAAACCTATAAACTACATCCCCCCCTTTTTCATGCCTCAACTGCTTTTCATGCCTCAACAGCTCCTGCTGTTGAGGCTTTTCCCCTCATCACTCCGATATGGAAGAAAAAAACACAACGCATACATAGCATAAAAAGTTTTCCAGAAACCCCCTCCGTAGGGTTCCCCCTGCTTCGCAAGGGGAACCGGTTTTTCTTAGATACATGCGTTCCCAAACAGAGTTTGGGAACGAGAAAATGAAACTTCTTAGTTTTGGTTTTTGTAAAAAATGTTATTTCCTTTAAGCCCCCCCCTTGGTTCGCAAGGGGAGTCGCAAGTCTAAAGCCTCGCCATCATGCCCCAGCGACTTTCAGACGATTCAATGCGCGTTCTATCGCCGCTTGTGCGCGTACAATATTGACATCTTTTTCTTCGAGACGTTTTCTCGCGCGTTCTAAGGCTGCGCGAGCGCGTTCTATATCGATCTCTTCGGCTCTTTCTGCAGCGTCCGCGAGCACAATCACCCTATCGCCGCTCGCTTCCAAAAATCCCCCCGCAACTGCAACTTTCTGGTCGCGCCCCCCCGCATCTCGAAACTTCAGAGCACCGATTTTCAGTTGTGAGACGAAAGGTTCATGACCAGCGAGAATCCCGAAATAACCTTCTACACCCGGAGCCACGAGCGATTCCGCAACTTCGTCTACTACGATGCGATCCGGAGAAACTACGGAAAGTTGGAACATGGACATAAGAAACTAAACCGCCGCAGCCATCTTTTCTGCTTTGTCGTAAACGTCTTGCAAGCCTCCGCACATATAAAATGCCTGTTCGGGCAATTCATCTAATTTGCCGGAGAGGATTTCTTTGAAGGCTTTAACCGTTTCGCTAACAGGAACATATTTTCCCGGCATTCCCGTGAATTGCTCCGCAACGAAGTTCGGCTGACTCAAAAAGCGTTCGATTCGTCGAGCACGAGCGACGATTCGTTTATCTTCGTCAGAAAGTTCGTCGATTCCCAGAATCGCAATAATGTCTTGTAATTCGCGATAACGTTGCAAAACTTGTTGCACGTTCCGCGCGACTTCGTAATGCTCTTGACCGACGATGCGCGGGTCGAGGTTTTTCGAAGTGGATGCAAGGGGGTCTACTGCCGGATAGATTCCCTTTTCTGCAATTCGTCGCTCTAAGTACACATAAGCGTCGAGGTGGCTGAAGGTAGTTGCAGGCGCTGGGTCTGTC
Source organism: Fimbriimonadales bacterium (assembly GCA_035559795.1). NCBI lineage: Bacteria > Bacillati > Armatimonadota > Fimbriimonadia > Fimbriimonadales > Fimbriimonadales bacterium. Next base: position 250,757 of record DATMAR010000003.1, read on the forward strand.
GGGTCGTCTGCTGGCACATAAATCGCCTGGACGGAGGTGATAGAGCCCAAATTCGTCGAGGTGATTCGTTCTTGCAATGCCCCCATCTCCGTTGCAAGGGTCGGCTGATATCCGACAGCGCTCGGCATTCTTCCTAAAAGTGCGGAAACTTCCGAACCAGCCTGAACGAATCTAAAAATATTATCAATGAATAAAAGGACATCGGCGCGTTTCACGTCTCGGAAATATTCCGCCATCGTCAATGCGGAAAGACCGACTCTCAAACGCGCACCGGGCGGCTCGTTCATCTGTCCGAAGACCATCGCCATTTTGTCAATTACTCGCAGTTCCCGCCCACTTGCATCTTTGAATTTGGTGTGCTGCATTTCGAGCCAAAGGTCGTTTCCTTCACGGGTTCTTTCACCTACACCAGCGAAGACCGATACACCGGCATGCTCTACAGCGATGTTGCGAATCAATTCTTGAATGAGAACCGTCTTGCCTAACCCCGCTCCGCCGAAAAGACCGATTTTTCCGCCTTTATTGAAAGGCACGAGGAGGTCAATGACCTTCAAACCCGTTTCGAGAATTTCAATTTTTACGTTTTGCTCTTGGAATTTCGGCGCTGGTTTATGAATGGGATGCCTCTCCGCGTCTGGAGGAATCGGTTCACCTTCATCAATTGGGTCACCGACGAGGTTGAAAACCCGTCCCAGGGTTACATCTCCAACGGGAACAGTGATAGGTCCACCCGTATCTACTGCTGGCATTCCTCGCACGAGCCCGTCCGTGGAGGATAAAGCCACGCATCGCACGATATCGTCGCCCATATGTTGAGCGACTTCGCAAGTGAGATTGATGCCACGTTTAGGGTCTTCGATTTTGATTGCGTTGTAAATCTCTGGAAGAGATTCAGCAGGGAAGCGGGCATCCACTACGGGTCCGAGTACTTGAATTACTTTTCCTGTTGCGGGCATAAAAAATTGCCTCCGTTTTCTCTAAATGGAATTTTTAGACACTCTAAAAATAGCGAATTTAAAACAATTCGAAAGCGGAATTATACCTATTCCCTAAAAAGACTTTTTCCCTAAAAGACTTTCTTTGGTGTTTCTGGTTTCGGATTCGCGTTATTTTTTCCGTTTCGTTTAGGAGAAGGCGTATACCCTGGAGTTATCTCTTCGGGGACATAGACTGCGCGTCCCACCGTATGCCATGGGTAAGCAGGGTTGTTGTCGAGTTGCCACGTGCCGCTGTCACCGTTTTCGTCATATTCACCGAAGATTAGTGCTATTCCTCTACCTTTCCAAATTGCTTGCATATCACCGCCGAACCATTGAAGGTACCGCCATTTTCCTTCGATGACGGCTCGTGGAAGGCGTCCGTTTTCATCACGCGCTCCGAACCATACCGTGCGTCCCATTCCCTGGAATTCCTTTCGAACCCGCCCTTGCAAATCTATCTTCCCCTCGAAATTCACGAGCATGAGGGTTCCCCGGAAGGTCATCTCGACCCGCCCTTCTCCTTCGAGGCGGAAACTGCCTAAACCTGCTTTCAGCCGTAAAGTTCCGTATTTCGGCTGCTCACGAGTCGGAGACGGGGACTGCCCGACAAGAAAACTAAAAGCAGCGAGCAGAAAGAGAAGAATTATTTTTCTCATGAAAAGATGACGAATCTATTTTACCGGACGCCGAGTGCTTTCAGGTTACACCAGCCATTTATACGGTCTAAAGTCGGTTGCCTTTGCTTTTTTCCGAGAATGCTTGTCCTGTGTGGAAAAGGCAGGAACGATAAATAGTTGGAGAAAAATCCCAGATTTTTCCAAAATATGACAACTGTCATAGAAGGCAATTTTGTAAGAGTAGATATTAAGAAAGGATTCCCAGGGATTCTTCGTAAAAACCCATACATAATCAAGAGCGCAGAAAACTTACAGAGAAGCGAATTACGGGGGGTTCCGGGAATCCAAAGGAGAATAAAAATGAGAAACTTGATTGCGATTTTCATTGTTGCCCTTATGGCAGTTTCCGCCCTTGCCCTTTCGGGGTATCTGAAGGTTTTTGTCAAAACGTATGAAATAAAGAAAGGCTCGGCATTGGACAAAGCGAAATGTTTAGTTTGCCACACAGATAAGGCTGGAAAGAAAGTCAACCGGTATGGCGCTGATTTGCAAAAAGCGCTTCGTGAGGCTGGCACTAAGACTTTGTCCGAAAAAATTCTTTCCCAGGTAGAAAATCTCGATTCGGATGGCGACGGAGTTAAAAATTTGGCAGAGATCAAAGGCGATACTCTCCCCGGCGATCCGAAGAGTAAATAAAAACCATTTTCGAAATTACATAACAAGGAGGTGTAAGTCAAGGTGCCTTTGTGCGGCTATGATATAAACCGTACGAACTCATTAGAGTTTGATTTCGCGAAGGCGCACATTTCCTATCGGGGGGGCACTACTTTTGTGGTTTGGTACATCCAACGAAGAAAACGAACTGATATTGGAACTCATCTTGAAATTTCTAAAAATTCGACTTTGATGCCCTGACCCCTCTCACGAAAAACGAGAAGGCGGTGAAACACCGCCTTCTCGCAAAAAAAACTGGAAGATTTAGTAAACATTAAAGAAATAGAAATATAGGTCGAATTGTCTTAAATGTTTCGTTAACTTTTCGAAAAACATGGGTTTGAAAAAATGAGACCGCAAGTATCGCGACTGTTAGTGCTTTTTGCTTTGCTTTTACTCGGTTTCATTTTTCTATGGACTTGGACGACTCCAGAAAGTTTCGGAGAATATGGCTTTTTCCGAGGAGATGCCCTAAAAGAAATTCAAGCGCAACCTCCTAAATTTGCAGGAAAACAAGCTTGCCTGGATTGTCATTCGGACTTGGAAGAAAGCACCCAGCATTTTCAAGTCGGAGTGAGTTGTGAAACCTGTCATGGTCCTGCATTGGAGCATGTAAAAGATTTCGAAAAATTCAAACCGTCTATTCCAGAGAAACGAGAATTTTGCGGAAGATGCCACGGAAAGAATATAGCGCGACCATCCGATTTTCCTCAGATTGATTTATCGGAACATAACCCATCGGAACCGTGCACCTCTTGCCATGCCATCCACGAATAAATCATGAACGAAGAAATAGAAAATAAAGAAGAGAAGAATACAATAACACGAGGGGAGTTTCTTGCATCCCTTTTCCGCTCGGTGCTTTTGATTGCACTCGGGGCTGTCGGCTGGAATTGGTGGGTGAGGGTTACACGGCGAATTGCGCATTGGAAACCTAAACTTCACGAATCAGGGTTTCCGAATTCACCATGGTATAGCATGGCGATAGATATTGAAGCATGCATCGGATGCGGATTGTGTGTGGATGCATGCTGTAAAGAAAATAATGTCCCCCCCGGTCATTTCCGAACGTGGGTTGAACGCTACATCGTCAAGATGGATGGCTCGGTCGTAATAACGTCTCCGAACGGAGGTCGCGATGGTTTTCCCCCCGACAATATCCCCGAAGAGCAAATAGCGAAAGCCTTCTACGTTCCAAAACTTTGCAATCAGTGTGACCAAACTCCCTGCACACAAGTATGCCCGGTGGGGGCTACATTCCAAACGCAAGACGGAGTCGTGTTAGTAGATAAAGATTGGTGCATCGGATGTCGCTACTGCATCCAAGCGTGTCCTTACGGTTCTCGTTTTTTCAATCCGCAAACGCAAACTGCCGATAAATGTACATTGTGCTATCACCGAATTAAAAAAGGTTTAGTTCCTGCATGCGTGGAGGTATGCCCTGTGCATGCCCGCATATTCGGTGACGTATCCGACCCTGAAAGTGAGATTTCTAAATTCATCAGAAAAAATCAAGTAATGGTTTTAAAACCTCATTTGCGCACTGGCGCAAAAGTCGCATACAAAGGGCTCAGCAAGGAGGTCGTATAACAAGATGTTTTTAGATTTCGCGAATGGCTTAGCGCAAGTTGCCGGCTCGAAAGGTTATGTATATCCTAACGAAGCAGAACTCCATTGGAGCATTCTTATCGTAATCTATCCGTATTTGACGGGACTCGTTGCAGGTGCCTTTATTCTCGCTTCGCTCGTTCGCGTTTTCAATGTAGAAGCCGTAAGACCGACTTACAGGCTTTCCTTACTTACTGCCTTAGCGTTTTTGATTGTTGCCCCCTTTCCGCTCATTGCACATTTAGGACATCCGGAACGAGCGTTCGAAATCATGATAACTCCACATTTGTCGTCGGCGATGGCGGTGTTCGGGTTCGTTTATTTATGGTATCTGATGGTGGTTCTGCTTCTCGAAATATGGTTCGATTATCGCAAAGATATCGTTCTTATCGCAAAATCTTCGAAAGGTTTCAAGAAAATATTTTATTCCATCTTGACACTCGGAGTTATGGATATCTCCGAAGATGCGCTTCGATTCGACGACAAGGCCGGAAGAATCATTACGATTATCGGAATTCCGTCTGCGATCTTACTGCATGGCTATGTCGGATTCATTTTTGGTTCTTTGAAAGCGAACCCATGGTGGTCGAGTGTTGCCATGCCGGTGATATTTTTACTTTCAGCGATTGTTTCCGGAGTAGCGTTGGTCACTGTTCTTTATTTCATTACCTCATGGTGGCGAAAACATCCTCTCGATATGAAGTGTCTCGACACTATGGGAAAATTCCTAATGTATGCTCTTATTGTCGATTTTGCTTCCGAACTCCTCGACGGTGTGCATCGCTTATACGAAGCAGGCGAATGGTTTAGTATCTTAACTCTTCTCGCTTCCGGGTATCTCTATCAGACGATTTTCATCATGCAGTTATTTTTGGGAACTTTAGTTCCCCTTGCTGCTTTGGCTTGGCTGCAATTCTTCCGTACTTCAGAACGAACTCGCAAAGGCGTATATTTCTTCGGAAGCATTCTCGTGCTTATCGGAGTATTTTTCATGCGTTGGAACGTCGTAATCGGTGGGCAACTTTTTTCGAAAAGCCTTCACGGGCTTACGACCTATAAATTAGAACTCGTGGGTCGTGAAGGAGGTGCAGTGGCAATGGTGATCATGTTGCTTCCGTTCCTTCTTCTTTGGATTCTCGCCCGAGTATTGCCGCCGTGGGAGACGACATCTCGACACGAGCCCACCTTAGCAAAGAACGTAGCATGATAACTCAGGTAGGATGTGAACTCGAGGAGGTGAAAACATGAGGAAACCGTTCATCGTTTGTGCAATGCTGTTTGGTTCGTTCTTTGCATCGGATGTAAAAGCGTCGTCTGAATTTTTGGATACGTTTTTAAAGAATTACAAATTGTCGGAATCTTCGAAACTGGCAGAACATTCGTGCGGAATTTGCCATGTTTCGGATTCTGATTTTACTATGAATCCGTATGGAAAACAATTGCGCGAAAAAATGGCGGCGGCCGGAGCCGATAGGGTTACTGAGGAAATTCTAAAAGAAGTAGAAAATTTAGATGCGGATGGCGATGGCGTCTCCAATCTCGAAGCGATTACTTCCGATAAATTACCTGGTGGGGAAGGCAAAGTCGCCGCTCCCACCGTCAAGCCCCCCCCAAAGCCTCTGATCCCTAAAAACGCTTTTCATCCTGCAGTCGTCCATTTTCCGATTGCTCTGTTTCTCGCTGCCCTCGTTCTCGATTTGTACGGGTTGATTCGCAAAGATAAAACCTTCCTCTTCGCTGGTTGGTACAACCTCCTTTTCGCCGCCATAAGCGCTGTCGTTGCATCACTCACGGGTGTTGCGGCAGGAGTCATGTTAAGAGTCCCTCTCCGAGGACTCATCGCTCAGCACATGGCTTATGCTCTTGCGGCTGCTTTCGTCATGTGGATGATGGTTGCGTTGCGTGTTCATCGCCATCAGAAAATGAACGTTCCCCTTCGAGTTCTCTACTTTGCCCTCGCAGTAGTAGGTCTCGTTACCCTCGTATGGGCTGGACACTTAGGAGGTGTTTACGTTTACGGGGAATAAATCACATTTATAGGCTAAAATTAAACAATCGATGAAAGGCGCAATCATAGCCGTAATAATCGCCCTTGCTGGAATTGGAGTAGGTATTTACTCATTCGTCGCTAATACGAGCCCCTATGTAACGGCAAAGGAAGCCTCGGCTATGCCAGGCGAATACGTCCATGTGGCAGGGAAAATACTGCACGAAACTGCGCAGTACGACATCGCGAATTCCCTTTTCCGATTCGAAATCGTGGACGATCAAGGGGATAAACTGCGCGTGATTTACAAAGGGCAAAAGCCAGGTAATTTCGACTCAGCACCCAAAGCCTCCGTTGCAGGGCGATTTATGGATGGCGCTTTTCAAGCAGACGAAATCAAAACACAGTGCCCCAGCAAATACGAAACGGATTCGACTTACAATCCCAAATAATCGTGCTTAATTTAATTTCATGACCGAATTTCCAGAACCATCATGGCTCGGAATGTTCGCTGGTGTCTTAGGGCGTACGTTCGTTTTTCTTGCGATGGCCGCGTATTTCCTGAGCGCATTCACTTGGGTCGTCGGAGGCAAAAAAGACTCGAATCGAATCGGAGTAGCGCTCTTTTGGTTGGGAATGGGTTTCGTTGTTGCGACTTTTGCGATTCATGTCACCCTTTTGCTAACGAGACAATATCAGTACTTTTATGTTTTCACCAATACGCAAAACGATATGCCATTCGCCTATCGTTTGAGCGCCGCATGGGCTGCGCAAGAAGGAAGTTTTCTTTTATGGACACTCACGAGTGCACTTTTCACCGCGATTGCAGCAAAAGCGACAGGGAAATATCGAAAAGGTTATACGATAGCCGCGAGCGTTGTGCTTATCGTTATGTTAGGGATATTGGCATATGAATCTCCTTTTAAATTAATCCCTTTAGAAAAAGAGTTGCTTGCTGAATTGCCGAAGGGGCAAACGATGGTGATGCCCGTTGACGGCATGGGATTGAATCCAGTTTTGCAAAATTATTGGATGGTCATTCATCCCTGGGTGATTTTTTTGGGATTCGGAAGTTTATTGGTTTTATTCGCCTGGTCTGTCTCCGCACTGTTTTCTCGAGATTTCAAATCGTGGATTCCTACAATTCGTCCTTGGGCGATTTTTTCTATGTTAAGCACGGGAATCGGATTGACGATGGGGGGGCTTTGGGCATACGAAACTTTAGGATGGGGGGGATTCTGGGCGTGGGACCCGGTGGAAAACGTCAGCCTCGTTCCTTTTCTCGGCGCAACCGCCTTTGTACATAGTCTCTATGTTCAAACACGACGCGCAGTTTGGGCTCGATGGAACCTACTTTTCGGAGCATTGCCCTTCTTTTGGTTCGTTTATGGAACGTATCTAACGCGGAGCGGTGCGCTCACCAACGTAAGCGTACATAGTTTTGCGAAAATGGACGAAAAGGCGCATGTCGTTTTATTGACATTTGTAATTGCTCTGTCCTCATACTTACTCTTTCACGCTTTTCGCGCTTTCACGAAACCGATTCCGGAAACCGAAAACTCCACAGGCGATAGAGGAATAGGATTCGCTATCGGGATTGCGATGCTGTATGGCGTTGCACTGATGGCGGCAATCGGAATGTCCGTGCCATTTTTCGCCGCGCTTTTCGGGCAAACGAAAGAGGTCGTCAAGGAAAGCGTTTATAACAAAATTGTCGTTTATCCTTTCATTCCTGCAATGATTGCAATGGCAATCGTTCCATTTTTAGGCTGGAAAAAAACGAAAGCGAAACGCTGGCAGACTCTTTCGAACCTATTCTTTCTCACCACGCTCCTTTTCGGCGGTGTGGTTTTCGCTTTAGTTTTTTCCGGTCTCACCATGGACGGCACGAAGAAAATGCCCGTCGCATCTCTAATGCTTTTCTTTGCGCTAATTTGGATTTGCATGTTTAGTTTGGTTGCAAACGGGGCACGTGCGTGGGAGCGAATCTGGAATCGTGCAGGGAGAATCGGTCCATTCCTCACGCATATGGGAGTTGCGCTTTTGCTTTTAGGTCTGATCGTTTCACGCGCATTCGAAAAGACCGCTGAAGGTGCTGTAGCAAATTCGAGTCCATTACAGTTGATTGCAGGACCTGCGAAATATTTGGCAGTATTAGAAAAACAACCTACTGTTCGAGAATTATTAACTCGCGAAAATAGACTTCGAATGAGTTTGATCGATCTTGTAAAGACGAACCGTAAAATCACTTTCGAACCCATTGTGTATTTCATCTTGCCCATGAACCGTGATGAGCAACCGCAGGCTGTGATAAGACCATATATACATCGCGATTGGTTTTATGATTTGTATTTGACGGTCGGTGGGCCTCAAGCAGGCTATGCCACGAATATCGAATTAAAACCGGGGGAAAAGAAAGTTCTCGATGATTTCACGCTGGAATATCTCGAAAAAACACGATCCGGGCAGCCGGGACAACCGGGAACCCGGTTCGGTGTGAGAGTTCGGGTGACATATCGAGGAAACACCGTACTTGCCCATCCGGAAATCGAGATAGGTGAGGAAGGTCGAATGATTCGACACCAATCTCCCGTTTCTGACGAACTTTTGCTCTCTCTGGACGCCCTTCGTGCAGAAGACCACACCGCAGTGCTTTCTTTGAATTATCCAGAGCCCTACTATCCGGTGGAGTTTTTCTTCAAGCCGCTCACGATATTGGTTTGGTTAGGAGCAGGTATCATGACGCTCGGTGGGTTTTTGGCAATCGGAAGAAGCCGATATGAACTCCGCAAGGCATCGGAAAGCGAAGATGCGATTCATCAAACTTTTGAAATCGAAGATTCATCACGCGAGAGTGACGTACTCCAATCCGGAATACGTCGGTAGTCTGGAATTGGACGGCGAACTCATGCGTCGCGTCGGTTTGCGCGAAGGAGAATACGTCGCAGTCTGGAACGTAGAAAGCGGAGATCGTTTCGAGACCTACGTCTTCGCGGGTGGCAAAGGAGTCGTGGGTGTAAATGGTGCGGCAGCGCATCGAGCGAAAGTCGGTGACAGGCTCATCATCGCTGCGTTCACATGGACGGACGAAGAAATCATTCCCCAAGTGGTTTTGTTAGGAGAGAAGAACGAGATTCTCAAAGACCTGACACCTACTCCACATGGATGACCTTCTCTCGATTTTAGAAGAGACGGGAGCGATTCTCAAAGGTCATTTCATTCTTTCTTCTGGACGCCATAGCGATACGTATTTCGAAAAATTTCGTCTTTTAGAGCGCCCGGAAATCGTAGAGAAACTTTGCTGTGAAATCGCCTCTTTTTTTCAAGAATCCGGAACGAGCGTCGTTGCAGGACCTACAACGGGGGGGATTATCATTGCTTACGAAGTTGCAAAGCAAATGAAATCTCGCGCGGTCTACATCGAAAGAGAGGGGGGGCAGAGAGTTTTAAGGCGAGGTTTCTCGCTTTCCCCGGAAGATAGGATTTTAGTAGTAGATGACGTGTTGACGACGGGCAAAAGCATTTTCGAAGTCCTCGAGTGTTTGAAAGGTTCGGGCGCAAAAGTTTCTGGAGTAGCGGTTTTGGTGGATCGAAGCGAAGAGAAAGTAGATTTCGGAGTCCCGTTCTATTCCGTAATCAGAGTAGAGGCAAGAAGCTGGGCTCCGGACGAGGTTCCCGATTGGCTCGCGAAGATTCCGGTGGAAGAACCGGGCTCGAGACGTTTATAGAGAGACATCCCTCGTGGTAGTGTTAAAAAGATAAGAACTAACGCGTGCTGAACCTGAGCCGAAGTGGCGGAACGGTAGACGCGGCGGTCTCAAAAACCGTTGAGGGCAACCTCATGAGGGTTCGATTCCCTCCTTCGGCACCACTCATCGTCTTTCCTTCAACGTGGTCGTGGCGTCTCCTGAAACGAATCGCCAAGACGAAAGCACGGGAATGTAGGTTATGCCGGGTTTTATATGGTTAGGAAATATCCGAAAGCGAAGTGGGAAGAATGGGAAGTAGAATTTTTTCCCGCTCCCTTTCGCCCCCCCACACCGGCGAGTTATGTGCTCGTTTTTTTATGGAAGGGAGACAAAACCCTGCTCAGTTACATTCCCGAGCGAGGATGGTGTATTCCGGGGGGGAAAGTCAAGACGAATGAAGATTCTCGCGATGCTGCAATTCGTGAAGCCTACGAAGAGACCGGAGCGAAGATAGCAGACATACAATTCATGGGCTCTTACAAACTTTCGAAAAACGGGGAGGTTCGATGGGCAGACGTCTACACTTCCAAAATTACGGAACTCGACGAAATCCCTGAAGGTAGCGAAGCGACGAATCGAGGCTTTTATTCGCTGGAAGAAATCCCGCATGTGTATTTTGCATGGAATCCCCTTTTCGAAATTCTTTTTCTTGAATCTTTCGAAAAATTAAAGTAATGAGCCGGCAATTAATACCGGCTCTGGAGGAGACACAGGCGGCACCGACCTCACCAGATGTCCGCTAGGGCGTCTCTTAGCAAGTTATAGGCTCCGAAAATCGCTGCCCCGGCAACTGCGAGTGCTACGATGGAAAAAAGTGTCATAACTCGGGTTCCTCCTCTGCGTTGCTCAAGAAATTCATTCCGCAATCGAAGGAAAACCTGAGAACAAAAAGCCCGAAGAATTACGCGTTAAGAACGAAAACGAGCAGGTTTACGGTCGGTGGTTTTACGGTCATCCAATAGGAAAGCTTCTTCTTGCATGTGCAAAAAGAAAATCCTCGCATGAACATAGCCTCTCTTTGACTGGAAATTGTTCGGGTAAAAACAGTGTATAATTCCATGAGCGCAGTGCCGCAGCGCAAATACATCTTCGTGACGGGTGGCGTCGTTAGCTCTATCGGGAAAGGAATTGCCACGGCGAGTTTAGGACGCCTCCTGAGAAACAGGGGATTTACCGTAGCCCCTATCAAACTCGACCCCTATCTCAACGTAGACGCCGGCACGATGAACCCTTATCAACACGGCGAGGTTTTTGTCACGGAAGATGGTGCAGAAACCGACCTCGACCTCGGCCACTATGAAAGGTTCACCGATTCCAATGGAAGCCGTCTGAGTTGCGTGACGGCTGGCTCCGTATACCAAGCCGTTATCGAAAAAGAAAGAAGAGGAGATTATCTCGGCTCCACGGTGCAGGTAATTCCGCACATCACCAACGAAATCAAAGAACGGATTCGCGCTGTGGGCGAAAAAGACGAGGTGGATTTCGTTTTAGCCGAAATCGGAGGAACGGTCGGCGATATAGAAGGACTTCCCTTTTTGGAAGCAATTCGACAATTCAAAAAAGATGTCGGAGCCGAAAACGTGATGTATATCCACGTCACGCTAATACCGAGCCTCGCTCCTTGGGGCGAAATTAAAACGAAACCCACTCAACACAGCGTAATTAAATTGCGCGAAATCGGTATCGCTCCTGACGTCTTGATCTGCCGCACCGAAATGCCGATGACGACGGATGTAAAGGAGAAAATTTCCCTATTTTGCGATGTGGAACCAGAAGCAGTAATCGAATCCCTCACCGCGGAAACGATTTACGAAGTTCCTTTGATGTACGAGCGCGCTAGAGTGGGTGAACTCATTACGAAGCGTTTGCACCTCCCCCCGAATTCTCCGGATACGAGCGAATGGGAACGAATCGTAGAGGTATTGAAAAATCCAAAACGTCGTTGCAAGATAGGAGTTATCGGAAAATATGTTGCCAACGGCGATGCATACCGTTCGATTGCCGAAGCGCTCATTCATGCTGGTATTCCTCACGAATCGCAGGTAGATATCATTTGGATTGAAGCGGATGAGGTTGCACGCGTAGGGCCAGAAGAAATTTTGGGGAATTTGGATGGCATTGTCGTCGCTCCAGGTTTCGGAAGTCGAGGCGAAGAAGGAAAGATACAAGCGATTCGTTATGCGCGCGAGAACGGTTTGCCGTTTTTGGGAATTTGTTTAGGAATGCAGTTGGCGGTCGTGGAATTTGCAAGGAATGTTTGCGGGCTTCCCGATGCGGATTCCGAGGAGATGAACCCTAATACACCGCATCCCGTGATTCATCTACTGCCCGAACAGCAGGGAGTAGAGAAAAAGGGGGGGACGATGCGTTTAGGGAGTTATCCCTGCACCATCGAATCGAACACTTTGGCAGCGAAACTTTTCGGAACGAAACGGATTACGGAGCGTCATCGTCATCGCTACGAAGTGAACAACGATTATCGAGAAACCTTGCGAGAGCATGGGATGATTCCATGCGGTCTTTCGCCGGATTACCGTTTGGTGGAGATGATCGAATTGCGCGATCATCCCTATTTTATCGGAACGCAGGCTCATCCCGAATTCAAAAGCCGTCCGAATCGCCCACACCCACTCTTTGCAGGCTTAGTAGAAGCAGCACTGAAAAGACAAGAGCGAGCGGTCGTGGGTGCATAAGGTTTTAGAACTTATTCCGCTTCGTCTCACGCCTTACGACGCTCCTACAGAAGAAATCGCGTCTTACGGCGCTCCTACATTAAGCGTTCGGGAACACGAATACGTCGTCTCAAGTTTCTCAATTCTCTCAATTTTCTCAATTCTCGCAATTCTCTCAATTCGTCTCAATACTTCTCAATTCCTCTGCAAAACCGTTTTCAGTCTCCAAATCTCTAATCCGCTCGGAAAAGCGTCGTTCCCTCGAAACTTCATTTCTTTTTCGTAAAGCGATTCGAAGCGAGAATCGGAATCGGGGTCTAAAGGATGTTTTTCCCCACGAATTAAAACTTTGTCGGCAACATCGGGATTTTTCAGCCAAGCCGTTGCGTCGTTTCGAGCGATGTTTTCGACTTGCGAAAGGGTTGCCACACCGCTGAAATCGAAAATCTTCACTTCGGGGGCGAAAAACCCTACCATTCCGATTTCCATCGTGCCCAATGCGTTTTTAGGTGGATGCATTCGAATATATTGTGCCGCTTCACGATATGCATCGAGACGAAAATCCTTTGCCGGAGCGCGCAGAAAAACAATCGCTAAAACGCCGAATAACACGGAAATAGCCGCAACGAATCGTGGTTCTAACGCAAACGGAAACAAAAATTCTGCACCTTTTACGGAAAGAAGAAGCATTACCATCGCATAGGGAACGAAATACCAATGATAATCCGGAATCCCTAAGAAAGAATAAAAAGCGAAATGCAGTATTGCGAATAATGTTAGTATCATTAATGCAATTGCTCGGCTTTTACTCGTATGCTCTTCTTTGTCTTTCCGAGTTATTCTCGAGAACAAGATAGCCCTTTTGATTAAAAGCGTCAATCCGATGCAAGCAAGAATAAAAAGAACAATCGCGAGCCATATTTGTCCGAAGAAAACCTCTACTATCCATTTCGGGGCACGCAAATAATATGGCGCGGACCAATATATCGTCCCCCCCTGCGCCATCTTCGATACGAGTGTCGTGGGGATCGTCGTTCCATAATAAAATCCGGAAAAGACGAGCCAAGGACCCAACACTAAGACTAAAGGGACGACGAAGCGAAAAAGCAAGGTCTTTCTTTCCGATACTGGAGAATAGAAAAAAATATAAACCACCACTAACATCCAAAAAAGTATCGCATCATGACGCATGAGCACAGCGAACGCCGACAACCATGCAGAGAGCGTGAATTTATTAAGAGCAAAAGCCAAAGCACTCCAAATCAAAAGCGCCATAAGCGGAACGGTTTCGATCCCTGCAGTAAAATGCACAATCGGGCTCGATATCGCAATCAGCCCCCCCATAAGAGCGAAAGGGACCCTCTTCGAATCTTCCTCGGTGAGGAGCAACATTCCAATCGCAAATAAGGGCATACTCACCATGAAAAGAATCGCCGCGGAATTCAAACAAGCGCTTTCGATAGGCATTCCGAAAAGGGAGAGCGTCTTCGCCAAGAAAAACGTCAGCAAAAGATTGAGAGGCGATGTGCACGGCTGAACTCCTGTTTCGCCCGGGTTGAAACGAAGCCCTTCCCCTTCTAAAGCGTGCCGAAGCACCCGTAACAGAATAAAGGCATCGTCGCTAAGGGCGTTCCTCCCTTGGATTCCTGCATATATCCCGCTCACCCCCAGAACGAGAATAGGCAGGACGACGTAGACGAGCCTCACTTTCTGCGGATTTTACGCCTTTCCAAAAAAGTTGTAGGGAAAATAAAAGAATTTAGAAACGCTAAATACTTGTAAAAGCGTCTATCTTTTATCAGGATAAATATGACAAAAATCAGACAAGAAAAAGCCTGGTCAAAGGATAAAAAGTAGAAATCCCTCGGGTACTTTGGGAACTTATACCAGGTTGGGAGGCGTCAAAAAGATTAGAGAAAATAAAAAAACGTTTTAATACAACTCCCTCCAAGTAGCCCCTCTCCTCCCAAGCGGAGGCCCCGGTAAACCCCCTCCATCCGGGGCCTCTTTCTTTAAATTGGCTTTCTAATCTATTTGCATGGGTTTCAGGTCTTCGCTGACATCGAAGGGGGCGGTAAAGGCTCTTAGTTCCTCGATTGTGGTGTCGGGATGGATTTCTTTGAGAACGAGCCCTCCTCCTTTTTTGAAATCGAAGACCCCTTTTTCCGTAATGGTGCGATGGACTACCCCTTTGCCGGTCAACGGTAGGCGACATTCTGGGAGAATTTTGGGAGAGCCGTCTTTTGCCGTGTGGGTCATGATTACCACTACCCTTCTCGCCCCTGCTACCAAATCCATTGCTCCTCCCATCCCTTTGACCATTTTCCCCGGGATCATGTAGTTCGCCAGGTCCCCATTTACGGAGACCTCGAGCCCACCAAGAATCGTGAGATCTATATGCCCTCCTCGAATCATGGCGAAACTTTCGGCACTGCTGAAAAAGCAAGCGCCCGGAACTATAGTTACCGTTTGTTTACCCGCGTTGATTAAATCCGGGTCCACTTCATCTCTTTTTGGAAAAGGTCCTAAGCCCAAAAGGCCGTTTTCTGATTGGAAAATGATGTCCATGCCTTCAGGGATGTAATTCGCTACGAGGGTCGGCATCCCTATGCCTAAGTTCACATACATCCCATTTTTGAGTTCCTTCGCCGCTCTGCGAACGATGATTTCTCTTGGGTCCATAGTGCAAAGGGGAGATTACCCGAATCATAGGATAATCTAACAGAATCGTGGTCATGCAAGGGGAAGCTGGAACGAGCCGAAATCCCGTCTCCGTGGTGAAAACCTATCTCGAAATGATCAAGGTAGAGCACTCGATATTCGCTCTACCGTTCGCAATGATGGGGATGATGTATGCGGCGAATGGGTTTCCAGGATGGAGGATTTTCTTTTGGATTCTCGTCGCGATGATAAGCGCGCGCACAGCGGCTATGACATTCAACCGAATTGCGGACTGGAAATACGATGCATTGAATCCACGAACGGCATCGCGAGCGATTCCATCCGGAACACTAAAATTACATCATGCATGGTCGTTTTTTATCGTCGCGTGTTTCGTATTTTTCGCAGCAGCAGCGTCCTTGAACCGCCTTACCTTGATTCTTTCCCCGATTGCGCTTTTCGTTTTACTTTTCTATTCTTACACCAAACGATTCACATGGCTTTCTCATTTTTTCGTCGGTCTTTCTTTGGGATTAGCGCCTGCCGCCGCTTGGATTGCAGTGAAAGGTTCATTCGAATGGACTCCTGTGTTTTGGATTTTAGGAGTCACATTTTGGACTGGGGGATTCGACATTTTATATTCGCTACAAGACGAAGAATTCGACAGAAAGCACGGGTTACAGAGCATAACGGCGCGTTTCGGAAGAGTCGCGGCGATACGTACGAGCCGGGTCGTTCACGCTCTCTCCGTGATTTTTTTTATCTTAGGGGGGGCTACGGTAGGAGCGGGTTTACCTTATTATTGCGGGGTGCTTTTCGCTGCGGGAGTTTTACTTTACGAACAGTCTCTCGTTTCGCCGGAAGATCTGAGCAAGTTGGATATCGCATTCTTCACACTCAATGGCTATGTGGCAATCGGGATGTTCTTTTTCGCACTTTTGGACGTGGGCGGGATAGGAACTTCCTTGCTTAAATAAGTTACGACTTTCTCATCGAAACGATGATGTCGTTTTTCTTTATTTTATCCACCACATCCATTCCTTTCACTACGCGACCGAATGCGCAATAATTTCCATCGAGCCGAAACGCATCCTTGCGAAGAATAAACATTTGAGAATCTCCGCCTACTTTCAAACCCGTGCTGGCGAGCCCGAGAGTACCGCGAGAGAATCGAATCCCCGTATCCTCGAAAGGAACATTTTTACCCGACCCCCCCGTTCCAATGGGATGTTTTGCTTTCGCAGGATTGCGCGAACCCGGATCGCCCCACTGCACCACCCAATCTTCTACACGATGAAACCTCTGACCGTCGTAGAATTTCTTATCGATCAAAGAGAGAATATGAGCCGTTGTTTTAGGAGCCTTCGAAGGATAAAGTTCGAGAACTACGGTTCCTCTATTCTTGATTTTCATCGTCACCTTGATATTTTTCGATACCGGTTTTTTCGGAACTACTTTAGGCTCGAGCGTTTGTACACTCCGTTGCTTCGGCACGCCGAAAGCGAAAATCGAAAATAAAAGCACGATTCCCGACAAAACGTAAACGGCTTTTCTCATACGAGAGGATTATACACGCTTATGCCATACTGATTTCTGGCGTGCCTAACGCTGGCTCTCAGGAAAAAACTCTTCGTCTACCCATGCCGTTGCAGGCACTTCGGCATCGGGATTTTCGTTTATGGTGGATTGGCGCTTTTCTTTCCTTTGTCGGAACTTGGGTGCAGAACACGGGACAGCAGTGGTTGGTTTACGAACTCACAGGTAGCGAAACGGCGTTAGGTTTATTGACGTTTCTCCAATCCGCTCCGATGTTTCTTTTAGGTCCCTTGGGGGGATGGCTCGCAGACCACTGCAACAAGCGAATCGTTTTAATCACCGCTTCTTCTATTTTCGCATTATCTGCGTTCATGCTCGCCATCGCAGTTTGGACGAATCAGATAAGTTTTTTTCTCATAGCGATTTTCGCATTAGTGAACGGATGCACTGCCGTTATCGAAATCCCTACACGCCTTTCCACGATTGCTCAAATCGTTCCACAAGAGGAATTAGCGAACGCTTTGCCGCTGAATTCGGCGACATTCAACACAGCACGCGTCGTGGGTCCGGTAATTGGTGGAATTTTATTGAATGCCTTCGGAGCATCGGTTTGCTATTTCGTAAACGGGATAAGTTATGCAGCGATTATTCTTGCGCTTTTGGCAATTCAAGCCGACTTGCGCGCACCGCAACACGAATCGGCTCCCCTGTTCGAAACGCTTTTCGACGGCATCCGACATGTATTTCGTGAGAAGGCTTTTCTCATGCTCGTTTCGATGATGAGCACGACTTCGTTTTTCGGGATGTATTACCTTTCGCAAATTTCTTCCCTTGCGAAAGCGAGACTCCATTTAGCAGAGGGGGGATATTCCTTGCTCTTCACTTCTTCTGGAATCGGAGCGCTCGTGGGTTTGACATTATTAGCCACGACGAGCCATAAGCCTTATAAAGGGTTGGTCGTTTCCATTGCGATGCTGGGATTCGGTTGTTCGATGATAGGCTTGTCTTTGGTAACTTTGCCGGTTGCGGCTATGCTTTGCTTGGGGTTCATGGGAATGTTCGGAATTATGCAAATGGTGGGGACGAACACGTTACTGCAATACTACTCCCCCCCCGAATTGCGAGGAAGGGTGGTAGCGGTTCATGCTTGGTCGCTTTCCGGTCTCAGTCCTTTTGGAGCAATTCTATTCGGATGGATTGGTGAAAGAAGTGGCTTGGGGACTGCCTTTTCGATTAGCGGTTTCGTAATTGCAAGCATCGCTTTCTTAGTATTGTTATTCGGGGGGGCGATAAGGAGTTTGAGATAGGACTTCCACTTATCTTCGTTTTATCTTCTTTTTATCCTCGTTCCCAAACTCAGTTTGGGAACGTATTGGAGATAACTTCCATTCTATTTTCTAAACGTATGTTATAAACAGAAACTTACACATCTGTCGCTTCTCTCACATTCGGTTCCCCTTCGAGCGGAGCGAAGAGGGGGAACCTTCGAGGAGGGGGTAAAAAATATCTAGAAAAAAACACATTCTTGAGTTTATAGAACCCCTCCGTAAGGTTCACCTGCTTGCGCAAGGGGAAACGTTTTATGAATGACATCGATTTTTTCCTCGTATTACTCGTTCCCAAACTATGTTTGGGAACGTTATTTCGGTTCTTTCGAGCGAAGCTCAGAAATGAGTATTTTTATCCTCGTTCCCAAACACTGTTTGGGAACGCGTTATTCCCCAACTTCATCGAATCGCGTCTTATGGCGCTCCTACAATGAGCAATGAATTCACTTCATGTTTACGATTCTCTCGAATTCCGATCTATCTTTCGCTTTTGCGAGAGCATCGTCATAAGTAACGACTTTTTTCTTGACGAGATTTGCCAACGATTGGTCCAACGTCATCATTCCCATTCGGGTGCCCGTTTGAAGTATCGAATAAATCTGATACGTTTTATTTTCTCGAATCAAATTCCTAACCGCACCGACACCTGTTAAAACTTCGAAAGCCGCAACTCTTCCCTGCCCGTCCGCTCGACGAACCAAAGTCTGGGAAATCACACCTACTAAATTCACGGACAATTGCATTCTTATCTGCTGCTGTTGATGAATGGGAAAAACGTCTATGATTCTATCTATGGTCTGCACTGCGTCCGCAGTGTGAAGCGTTCCGAAAACTAATTGGCCCGTTTCTGCGGCAGTAATTGCGAGGTGAATGGTTTCCAAATCGCGCATCTCACCGACCAATATCACGTCGGGATCTTGTCGTAAAACGTATTTCAGTGCATTGGCGAAACTCAACGTATCGTTTTCGATTTCGCGCTGTCGAATAAGCGCTTTATCTTCTGTGTGAATGAATTCGATCGGGTCTTCCACCGTTACAATGTGACTGGCAAACTTGTGATTGATATAATCAATGCACGCAGCTTGCGTCGTAGACTTTCCACTTCCTGCGGGTCCCGTCATTAAAACGAAACCGCGCGGTCGTTCGCAAAAAGATTCGACGACTCGTGGAACACCTAACTCCTCGAACGTTTGAATTTTGCTGGGAATCACACGAAATGCCGCTTGCACGCATCCTCTTTGCCGATAGACATTCCCGCGAAAGCGTGCGAAACCAGGAATTTCGTAAGCGAAGTCCAATTCTAAATCTTTTTCGAACTTTCTTCTTTGCGATTCTGCAAGCAGTGAGAAGATCTCTGCTTTCGATGAGTCTGGGGTAAACGGCTCTTCATCCTCTAAACAAATAAGATCACCATGTACGCGAACGTAGGGTTTCGATCCGGCTTTGATGTGCAAATCCGAACCTCCGAGCGCAACCGTACGATGCAGTAGATCGTCAATCCTACCCCCCGGCACCGGCGACCTCCGCAAGTCCTAAATTCAAGGCTCGTCTTTGAAATTCCAAAGGTGCTTGGCTTTTTGCCAACGCGTTTTCGTAATCGATTACGCCTTTTTTCAAAAGTTCTAACAAATGGCTGTCTAAAGTTTGCATTCCGTATTCCGCACCGGTTTGGATGTCCAAATACATTTGGTGAGTTTTTCCTTCACGGATAAGGCTTCGGATACTGTGAGTCGCTACCAACACTTCGAATGCCGCCACTCTTCCTTTACCGTCTTTTGTAGGAATTAATGTTTGGCTGAGGACGGCTTGTAAAGTTACGGAAAGTTGCGTACGGATTTGCGCTTGCTGATCGGGAGAAAACACATCCACGATGCGGTCGATCGTCTGCGCGGCATCTACTGTATGGAGCGTAGACATCACCAAGTGTCCGGTCTCGGCTGCTGTTATTGCGAGTTGAATCGTTTCCAAATCGCGCATTTCGCCTACTAAAATCACATCGGGATTTTGTCGCATGACATGTCGAAGTGCATCCGCATAACTATGCGTGTCAACCCCTAATTCACGCTGATTGATTACACTGATTTTGTCTTGGTGCATATATTCGATGGGGTCTTCGATGGTCATGATATGCGCGCGGCGGTTGGTGTTAATGTGTTCTACGATTGCGGCGAGAGTGGTGCTTTTGCCAGAGCCGGTTGGACCAGTTACCAAAATCAAACCGCGAGGGAGCATCGCCAACTGCTTAGCGACTTGTGGAACACCCAATTCATCAATCGTGCGAATTTTAAAAGGAATCATGCGAAAAACGCCATTGAGTGTTCCACGCGCCCAAAACATATTCACACGAAAACGACAAAGCCCCTCCACTTGATAGGATAGGTCGAGTTCTTTGAAACTTTCCAATTTCGCCCAGCGCTCTTCGTTCAAGATGCTTCTGAGCAGTTCTTCGACTTCCGTATCAGTAAGGGGGGGATAATTCATGCGCACGAGATTGCCATGAATCCGAAGCACGGGAGGTTGCCCTGCTTTGATATGTAGGTCGCTCGCGTCGCGTTCGACGAGTTCTTTCAGTAAGTCGTCAATGGAGAACCGCATCGTTTAGCGACGTAGCATCTGCCGTAATTCCGACACGATGCCGGCATAGTTTAATGCTGTCTCCTCTGTAATCACTCCTGCTTTGACGTATTTCATGAGGCTTTGGTTCATCGTTTGCATTCCCCAGAAATGCCCTTCGCTAATGGCATGATAAAGTTCTCCGAAATGCCCGTCTTCTATCATTTTCGAAACGGTCGGAGTGCAAATCATCACTTCACATGCACAAACACGTCCCGCGCCATCCGCTCGCGGAACTAACTTCTGCGATATTACTGCTCGAAGTGTCGAGGATAGACGCATGCATAAGTGATTTTTCTCGTGAGGAGGAAACATGTTTACGATTCGGTCGAGAGTTTCTGATGCGCTTGGCGTATGCACGGTCGAAAAAACTAGGTGTCCCGTTTCGCCTGCCTGAAGAGCAACGTTAAAAGTTTCAGGGTCGCGCATTTCGCCTACAAGGATAACGTCAGGGGCTTCGCGCAACGCAGCACGAATCGCAGAAAAGAAGTCCAGCGTGTCTATGTGGATTTCACGCTGGCTTACATGCGCCATTTTGTCTTCATGCACGAACTCGATAGGGTCTTCGATCGTAACGATATGGCAAGCCCGTGTGCGGTTGAGCAGGTCGATGACCGCAGCGAGTGAAGTGCTCTTCCCACAACCCGTTGGTCCTGTGAAAAGAACCAACCCTTGGCGATGTTTCGCAATCTCATTAAGAACAGGGGGAAGCCCGAGTTGCTCGATGGAGAGAATCTGCAAAGGAATCAATCGAAATGCCCCTGCCATCGTTCCTCGTTGGAAATAAAGGTTTGCGCGAATGCGCATTTTTTTCTCGACACTGAATGCCAAGTCCATCTCCAATGTCTCTTCGAACTTGTGAAGTTGTTTAGGAGACATTACGCTCGTAACCAAGCGTTGGGCCTCTTCCTCTGTAATTTCGTCCCAATCTCCTGGTAGGGGCTTTACGACAGCGTGCTGGCGGATTTTCGGCACTGAACCCGCCTTGACATAAAGGTCGGAAGCGTTCTCGTCGAACGCTATCATCAACAATTCGTGCAAAGTGGCTTCTGCGACTTTTGCCATGAGTAGTTACCTCTCGAAGGATGGTGATTTAAAGAGAACGCCGTGACGGTCTCAAAGCGAAGTATACCAACACCCCGGTTAGAATAGCCGCTGCTCCTATCCATACCCAGAGGAGGAAAGAACCGTCTGTTCGTTTGTTAGACGTAGTTGAAGCGTTTTTCGTTTGAGCAGCCTCGGGAATAGTCTCGGGAAAAGAGATTTTCGAGGGGTCTTGGGTCTTCAGCAAGATGCGATATTCCACAGTCTTGACCCCGGGATCGTACTGAGCTTCGATTTTCACACTTTCGTTCTCATAGCCTTTTACAGTCACTCCTTTCATAGGGATTTCCCCTTCGAAAATCACACCAATTGTGTGCACCGTATTCGGTGAAGGGGCTCCGGCGAATGCCTTCGCGATGGGCAGAATTCGAAAGACGCCTTTTTCTCGATCAATGAGAGAATCGATTGCAAAGCGCGCCATCAGGATTTTAATTTGCTTTCCCTGCTCGGTGCCGGTAGTCGTAAAGTCTATGCTGAGCCCTCGAATCGGAACACCCGCGTATTCGCCGATTTTCTCGCATTGCTCTTTTAGAAGTTTCGAGGGATATTTTTCGGAGACCATTCGCACCTGCACATAATCCGAACCGACGGGAGATTTCATCACCCAAATCATCACATCCGGTTTTCCTGTCAAAAATTGTGCGAGTAGAGTGTTCGGTGAAGCCACCAGGAGGGAAACGATGCTGAAAAGAAATAGCGAAACATACGACTGCGAATGTTTTCTTTTCTTTTCTCGCACCGAATCAGCGGAAATCCCTTTGAAGGGGTTCATCTTGAATCTAAGTTTTTTTCTCATTTTTTTAATAACAAATTAGCGAGCGAGTTTTTCTAAAATCTTTTTCCCCCCCTCGCTGCCGAGAAGGTAATTACAAGCTCGATCTGGATGAGGCATTATACCGAGAACATTTCCCTTTTCGTTCAAAATCCCTGCGATAGAGTGTATCGAACCGTTCGGATTCGCCTCCTCGGTTACTTCACCTTCTTTATTGCAATACACGAACGCAATCCTTCCTTCGCGCTCGAGTTTCGCAATGGTCTCTTCATCCGCCACATAACGACCTTCGTTATGAGCAATCGGCAACTTTATGACTCCTTCTATTCCTTTAGTCCAAAAAGAATTCTTGTTCACCGGTTTGATATATACATCCTTACAGATAAAACGACGCGAAGCGTTCCGAACTAACGCTCCCGGAAGAATATGCGCTTCTGTCAATATCTGAAAACCGTTACAAATCCCGATTACCGGCTTACCTTCTTCGGCGAAACGCTTTACTTCTTCGATCACCGGTGCGAGCGCTGCTAATGCGCCCCCCCTCAAATAATCTCCGTAGGTAAATCCACCTGGCAACAAAACGGCGTCGTAGCCTTCTAAAGATTTCGTCGTGAACCAAACATAATCTGCCTTCACGTTCAAATCGTCGTTGAGCGCATGATAGGCGTCCTGATCGCAATTGCTTCCCGGAGTCTGAATAATAGCGACTCTCACGAAACCTCCTCGATTTGGAACTCTTCGATAACGGGATTCACCAGCACTTTTCTCGCCATCTCTTCGACTTCACCAACGCTGCCGTCCGACAAAGAAAGTTCTATCACTTTGCCGATTCGGACGTCTTGTAACTGAGTGAAGCCTAAAGAACGTAGGGATTCCCCGACCGCTCTCCCCGCCGGGTCCAAAAGCCCCGGTTTAAGAGTGACCAAAACGCGGTATTTTTTCATACGAAAATTCTGACAGCGAACCGCAAATTTTCGCAGGATAGGACATGCAATTTCACGGAATGAAATACAGAAACAGAGGGGCAGCGATGATTCTTACGGCTACACTGTTACTTTTCGGGAGCATTTCCTATTCCGAGACCTCCCTACCGAGGTTGATTGATAAACCCCTCGCCGAGTATTACCAGCAAGCCCTCTCCGCGCATTATTCGGGAGAACCCCATAAAGCCCTCGCCATGCTCGAGTTGTTATTAATTCCGCCTGGAACAGAGGTCCACGCTGATTACAGTCCTCTCCCAGCAGAGGTTCGAAACGAGTTCAAAAAAGGTGTCGAGCGCGGCTTCGAGATGTGGAGAGAAGTCCTCGGAAACGATTTCCCGTTCCGCCTCACGAATAACCCAAAGGCGAAAGTAAAAATACAGTTCCTGGAAAAAGTGAGTCCTGAGCAAGACAACTGCAAAGGGGAAATCCGCTCGAAAAGGCGCATCCAATGGAACAAAGAAGTCCATTACGTGGAATTCACTGCTGATGTCCTCGTAGCAAAATACTCCACCAAAAATCACTGGATGGCTAGCGGAGAAGTGGCACAAATAATAGCCCATGAACTCGGTCATGCCATGGGGCTAGGGCATCCTAAGGGTATCGGTATGGTGATGGGTCCTGTGATCTTAGGCGACCCGATTACCCAAGTCCAGCCCCTCGAAGCCGAAAGTGTCATAGCATTCCGCCGAATTGTTCGCGGCACGGTGGACAGAATCAGCGCACAGGCTTCGAGTTCCCAACGCGCTTTGATAACTGTCATCGAGCGGTAGGAAATATTTCAATATTTCTAAGGCTAACCTAATTTATCATTAGGAATTTATCCTTTTTGCTTGAAATTTCTTTACTTTTCATCTCCGGTTAGTGTAAAACTCACTTCCGGAGACAAAAATGACAAATCCGATCGCACTTACCGAATCCGAACTCGTTCTTTTGGCTAAACGCGGTTCGAAAGAGGCTTTCGATAGGCTCGTGGGAAGATGCACCCCTGCGCTTCAGTCTTTCGCAAGGCGGTTTCTGAGAAATCCCGATGAGGCGGCTGACGCCGTTCAGGTCACGTGGGTCAAAGCGCATCGTTCCCTCGCAGAATTCGACACTTCCCGTCCTTTCCGTCCTTGGCTGTATCGGATTTGCGCCAATGTTTGCAGGGACATCGCTCGTCGCACTCACAAAGAAGAATCCCTGGATGACGTGTCTTATAAAATGGAAAGCCCTTGTCATCTCGAAGAAGGCTTAGAAGCGAACGAGGTGAAAAGGACGATCCTCCGAGCGATTCTCAAACTTCCGAAAAAATATCGAAAAATCTTCGCACTTCGACATTACGGCCAAATGGAAGTGGGTGAGATAGCGCAAAAACTCGGCACCCCCGAAGGCACGATTAAGAGTTGGCTCTTCAGAGCGAGGGCTTTGTTAAGAAAAGAGTTGGCAGAAGTAATGGCGTAATTTTTTTTATTGGTTCCCCCCCATCATAGGTTCTCCCTCTTCGCTCCGCTCGAAGGAAACCGGATTTTATTATCCTCCTTTTGACTTGTAAAGTGCATCTAATGTAAAAACGTGAAATATATTCAACGAAAAACGGTTCCCTTTGCGTAAGCAGGGGGAACCATACGGAGGGGGTCAATAAATAAGAATTCTTTCAATACGAACCTCTTCTAATCGAGACACGAAAGATCACACAAAATGGAACTCCGGTGCGGCGAACAACAGACGACATACGCTACGGAATAGTTTCGATGCGGATTTAGGATTAGAAAGCGCTTCGAGCCCCCCCGCTTTCTCCGCTGCTTTTACGAGAGTGCGAATTTTATCTTCAGGAAGCGCAGCGTCGTAATAGTCTAAAATCGCTCTCACGGCGCTTTCTACATCGCTCGGGTTCGCCTCTTTGATTCTTCCTGCAATAAATTCGGAAAGGCGAGGGTCGTTTTCGTCTCCGAAAAAGTGCTCCGCTGTGCGAATGCGCTCCATCATCGCACCCGATTCAATCCACGCATGTCCCCACTCCCATCCTCCTACGTCGGGTGGATACAGCAGTAGCATTCCTTGGATTTGCATCGAAAAAATCAACAGGTGACCCACAGCGACCAAAATCGGATTCGGGGGGGTGAACGGAGTCGCATCGGGTTTTCGCAAAAACGACATGAGAGGCGAGATGTCTACTTGTCGAAGCAGTGCGATGCTGAAATCTACAGGGCTCTTTATTTTCGTCCGCACGCACTTCGAACTCCAAAACTCGTCCGTCTCGACAATCGCCTCGAGTACCTTCTTAATCTCGTATTTTCCATCGAAATACGCGCGTTCCAATTTTTCTTGAACATGTTTCTCCGGATTAGGATAGGCAAACCATTCCCACAATTTACGCGTGATGTTGTTTGCTGTTTTCGGATGTTCCGCCAAAATATCGAGAACTTGCCCCCCGTCGAAATTTGCTTTTTTCCCCAAAATCGTTTTTTCATCGTTGTCATGCGCTTCGGGATTCACGGCGAAATGCGTAATCGAACGCCCTTGCAAAACCGCTTCGCGCACTTGTTCCTCGATGGATTGTGCGAAGCCAGGAGACACCGTATAGAAAATAAACCATCCCGTAAATGCGCGCGCTACTTCTTTCACGTCATTTTCTGTGTAATTTCCTATTCCCAAAGTAAACAATTCCAAAAGTTCACGCGAAAAATTTTCATTCGGATTTTTTTTGACATTCGTATCGTTATCGAGCCAACGCATCATCGCAGGATTACGACTGATTGCTCCTAACAACGTGCGAAAATTTCCATTCGCGTGCTGAAGAAGCGTTTCCAGATACTGCAGCATCATCGGTCCGAAATCCACCTTCGCACCGCTTACGGCGAAATGGTCGTGCCAAAAAAGAGCGAGTTTATGCTGTAAAGGTCTTTGCGTGAGAACCATTCTCACAGCCCACCAGGCGGCAATCTTATAAGGGTCGAGCGCTAAAGTCTTTTTGTCTTGCTGTACGACGAATTCCCATGGGCTCACTTCGAAGGGTTCTTCTATTTTTTCGTAATGAATCAGGCGCTCGATCGCAGCATCCAAACTGTATTTGCTATATTTTTCGACTTCGAGTTTGCCTGCCCCTAATCCAAAGCGGCGAAGCAGATGCGCAATTTTTTCTTTCGTGTCCATGTTCACCTCTTTATTCGATTATCGCAAATTCCGGTCTCGGAAATGAATCGCTCAATAAGGGTCATCAGTAAAAACTTATACGCGAGGATACGGTCTTTTCGGCTCGCTGATACTCGGCTCGAGAACATATTCCGGCAAAAGAAGTTCCGGTTCGATGGGCTCAAGCGAAGAAAACAAATGCCCTGCATTCTCTGGTAAAGGATAAACGGGGTGGGCAAAAATAGAACCGTATCCTATTGCGTTTTCGAGCCTCGGGTCGTCTTCCGAAACGAGAATAGGGGGGGAACCGCGATGTTCTCTCAAGAGATATTTATTCTTTCTGCAAGGGATGGCGACCGGTAATGTATTCGGAGGGGGGGCAATCAAGTCGAACGCAGAAAGCCCAGCCGTCTTCTTGCCCAAAGCATAGGCAAGGCATTTTGCAATCGTAACTCCCACCTTCGCACCTGTAAAAGACCCAGGACCTACGTCCGCCGCGAAAAGTTCGATTTCGGAAAGTTCGAGGCCGTGTTTTTCGAGCAATGCTTTCAAGATTCCCAGAGACGTTGCACTGCCCGCATGCGGTGCGTAGCGACTTTCTCCACCGAGGAACTCTTCGTCCTGAAAAATCGCCGCCCCAGCAAAAGGGGAACTACAACCGACCACAGCCCAGAGCATTTTGTATAATGTTATTGTATTCTCTTCCTGGCTCGCTTGGGGGAAGACGAGAGGTGAACGATATGAGACGAAGTTGGATATTGTTCATTGCTGCTACGGCTCTTATAGGATGCGGAGGCGAAAAGGTTTTATTGCGTTTGAATTTGAAGGAGGGTCAGCAATTCAAGTTGCGCTATCTCTTCGAATCTACGAAGTCGAGTTCAGGAGTAATAGAGTTCACTACTTTGTGGAAGGTCATCAAAGCCCAAAACAAAGAGTATACGCTGCGCATGTCGGTTGAAGACATTCAAATTGCAGGAGTTCCCCCTCATGCTTTAGAACCCATCAAAAAAATGACTTTCACAAGCGTGATCGACGAATACGGGAAGTCGAAGTCGAAACGAGTGGAGAATGCCCCCCCTGGTTTTTCCGATTCGCAACCTTTTCAAGAAGAGGACATATTTACTTTGTATCCGAAACACGAAGTAAGCCCAGGAGATTCCTGGAGCGAGGAAGTCTCCATTCAGGGGGAGAAATTAAAAATCGAAGTTCACTTCGAGGGCGTAAAAAAAATAGAAGGTAAGGATACATATTATTTCGTTCTCGAATTGGCAGAAGAGCACCCTGATATCAAATTTACGGAACCAGTACGATTATGGATAGATCGTAAAGATGGGTTTGTGGAGAGAATGCATTGTCGTATAGAAGATACTTCGAAGGGAGAGGGAGTCAAAATTACAGCAGAACGATTGTAATTTTCTAAGGTTTTAGTTTTGGGGTTATGTTTGGAGTTTTAGGGTGAGATTAAGAGATGAAACATAGGAGGTAATATAGATGTTGCGAAAATGGCTTCTATTCGTAATTCCCTTATTGCTCTTGACCGTATGCGGTGGCGAAAAGGCTCTACTGGCGTTCGAATTTGAAGCAAAGGCAACTAATCAAGCAGAATATAATATGAAGTTGAAATCTGAATTTACAATGAGTTCATGTAAAATTTATTTTTCAACTCAATGGAGATTATTGTTGTGCTATTTTTCATTTTAATCGAATACACTTTCACAAAATGGAGGTTGAAACTTGGCAATAACAAAATTATGCGTCCATAACTTCAAGTCTTTCGCAGACCTTGAACTGGACATGGAACGACCAATAACAGTTCTCATTGGTGCAAACGCATCTGGAAAAAGCAACGTACTGAGTGCATTTCAATTTCTCCGAGATATAAGACGCTTTGGCTTACGCGACGCTATATCAATTCAAGGAGGTATCGAGTTCTTGCGAAATATCCATCTTGCTTCAACCGAAGACTTTAGTATGCGAGTAACCGCCAAACCGAACAAACCACAAACAAGGGTGAGGATGAGAACTAGATCGGTACACGCTACCTATCATACGCTGGAGTATGAATTCGTCATTAGCTTTCATGGATACCGTAGTGGGTACAAGATAATTAAAGATTCGATTTCTGCACACTGCGACTTTATACTTAGGTCAGGAGAAATGTATAAAGGAATACTTGAAATTTCAAGATTCGATAATAAGGTTAAAACGAACCTAACACCAGCACCTGAGCTTGAACAGCATACCGATGCTCTAAGATACATCCGAAATTATTTACTTGAAACATTGTACATACCTTTCCCAAGAAAATCACTGTTATTGGAAAGTTTCATACCAAATTTTTTCTTTGGCCCAGATTTTGATGCTTTTTTTGATCAGCTCAAATCCTTTGATTTCGATCCCAAGAAATCAAAGAAAGCATCACATGTCGTAGGTCGTGCAACCCTAAATGAAGATGGTAGCAATCTTTCGGTGATACTTCATAGAATTTTCTCTTCCCGAAGAGAAAAGGCAAAATTCTCAAAGTATTTGTCATATTTATTGCCCTTTGTAAAAGGCTTAAGAGTGTCTTCTTTCCCGGATAAATCTTTATTACTAGTAATGAAAGAAAAATACTATGAAAATCGCTTCCTTCCAGGTTTCGCGTTATCGGATGGGACTTTAAGCGCTGTCTGTCTAATTACAGCACTTTTTTTTGATGAATCATCAACACTCCTAATTGAAGAACCAGACAGAAATATTCATCCATCATTGATTGGAAAGTTGCATAAATTGTTTCAGGAGGCATCAGAGTTTAAGCAGATACTAATTACTACTCATAACCCATTATCATTACGACAAGTTGAATTGCGCGATATTCGCCTTATTAGTCGTGATGCTAATGGTTTATCGCGAATTTCAAGACCTTCTGAGAATGAAGAAGTTAAAGAGTTTCTAAAAAACGACATTGGGATAGATGAGATTTTCGTAAACAATTTATTTCAAGATGAATGAAAATGGCGGGGCTCATTATTTTTTGTGAAGGACAGGACGACCAGACCTTTGTTGAACGGATCTTAAAACCATATTTCAAAAATGGTTTCGGTTATGTAGGATGTATACAATACAGGGGACGAACAAAAAAAGATACAAACAACCTTATCTCAAGGCTCCATGGAGCTGGTTATCAAATCTTATTTCTTGTAGATCATGATAATTCTAGGTGTATAAGAGAAACTATCCAAAAAATTTTAAACATTTACACAGAACTCAAAAAGGCATCCATAATTGTTGTTCAGAAATCAATTGAAGCTTGGTATTGCGCAGGAGCCACAAAAAATATCTGCAATAAGTATTCTATTCCTGAAAGAACAGAAACGATAGACAAAAGTAAATTTAGAAGATTATGTAAACAGCATCGAAGTACTTCATTAATTTTGATGCAAGAGATTTTAAATAATTATTCAATCGAACAGGCTTTATGTCGAAATACATCTTTTGCTAGAATTAAAAAATTATGCAAATGAGTTTCTAGGTAAGTTCTTAAGGCTATTCTCAAGAGATGTAGTTGACAACTTCCTTCTTTCCGTCCCATCCCCCATGGCAAATTCACGCATGGAGGTGCGAATGAAAGAAACAGACTTGCGAATCGCCGCCGCGAAGTTGGGTCCGGGGTTTCGGGGTCAACGGGAGACCCTTACCGACGAGGAAAGAACACAGGCGGCGAAAGAACTTTTGAGCGAGTGGGAAAAGAATGCGCTCGGAAATCCGCCTGCGTATCTCGTGGCACTTGCGAACGGAGAACAACCAATTTGGCATGACCGAAAGGCGAAACTTTTCGAAATCGGCGAATACACGGATAAATCGCTCACGGCGCGTCAAGAAGACCTCGTCCGTTTGGCGCAAAACTTTTCGTTTCCCGTTCCCGTGCTCATCGAGCACACAGAGACGCCATTACGTTTGGGATATTTGACAGACGTGATTGCGGCGGGAGCGGAACTTTTCGGAACGCTCTCCCTAACGAAAGAAGCGGATGAATTATTAGAAGCGAACGGTGCGAAATCGCTTTCCGTGAGTGTGAGTCCCGATTTGAAAGAAATTTACGAAGTGAGCATCGTGGCGAATCCGCGCATCGAAAGTGCGCGACTTTTTTGCAAAGATTTTCGCGCGACATCCGAAAGGAATCTTTTTTGGATGCGCGAAGCGGAACGTTTACAGAAAGAGTTGACTTTTCAATCTCTCGAGACTCGATTAGAGGAATATCTGCGCAAAGGCGTTCTCCCACCTGCCGCAAAGGAAGCGGCGAGAGATTTGCTTTTCACGGCACGCGCGAACGGATGGGAAGAAAAAGTGGTTCGTTTGTTGGATTCGCTTCCGAAATTCGTTTCGTTCGGTGAACTCGCACCATCGAGTGCATCGCACGTTCCCGATTTAGAACCGGAGGAAAAAGAATTCTATGCGCAGCATTTTCCGAATCTGGATTTGAAAGAGATTGCAAGAAGGAAGGTGAAATAACGATATGGCTGCATTGACGAAAGCATACGAAGCATTCGAAAAACCTTCGATTTTAGTGCTTTACAAAATGGCAGGAAACACGACGATTTATAAAGGCGCTTTAGTCGGAGTGAACGGCGGAGGTTATGCCGTACCGATGGATCATTCCGTAGCTAATTTGACCTTTATCGGCATCGCACAGGAAACCGTTCAAAACACTGGCTCAGATGGCGACAGATCCATTCGCGTCGTGAAATCGGGAAGCGGTGTTTTTGCGGATTTAGGAATTCAATCGCAATCGAACATCGGCAAAGAGGTTTATGCGAAAACGGATAACGAGGTTCAAGTTGCGACTACGGGTTTGACGAACTTGTACAAAGTCGGGCGAATCGTCGCGTTAGAGACGACATCGTTAGGCGCGAACGGTTATCGCATTCGCATCGACGGATATGCGAATTAAAAAACATTTCGAAAAATAAGGAGGAAAACCTTTGGCAATTACGAAAAGTGATATTCCCAGTCTTTTACTGCCCGGTCTGAAAACTGAATTCGATTTAGCGTATCGTCAGCGTGTAGACAACGGTATTGCTTTGCAATTGGCAACGTTGATTACGACGACGATTCCCTCTCAGAAATACGCATGGTTAGGCAACACACCTGTGATGCGCGAGTTTCTCGACGAGCGAAGACCTACGGGTTTGAATGAATACAACTACACCATCGAAGACAAAACGTTCGAAGCGAGCATCGCGGTGGACCGTAAAGCTATCGAAGACGATCAATACGATTTGATTCGTTTGCGCATACGCGATTTGGCGGAAAGAGTGGCAGAACATCAGCACAAAATCGTGGTCGAAGCGTTGGCGAACGGTTTCACTGCACTCGGTTACGATGGTGTTTCTTTTTTCAATTCAGCACACACGACATCGCCCGGTTCTACGTATAGCAATCGAACGAATGTCGCGTTGGATGCAACGAGTCTTGCAAATGCAATCAATAACATGATGCTCGTTCCCGACGAGAGAGGAGAACCGCTTGGAATCGTACCGGACACCCTTTTGGTTGGACCGAAATTGCAATGGACTGCATCGGAGTTAGTGGAAAGTCCCGTCGTGGTTTACAAGGGAAACACTACGGACACGTCTCCGAGTACGCCTTACAAAAACGTGTTCGAAGGGAAACTGCGATTGATTGTTTCACCCTATCTGCGCGGGACTTTCGACGATTATTGGTTCGTGTTGGATACGACTCGCGCAGTGCGCGCAATCATTTTACAGCAACGAAGCGATGTTCCCGTCGAATTCAGCGCGTTGGACAATTCCGGACAAAGCGATTCCTCGTGGTGGCACGATCGTTTTTACTATGGCGTTCGTGCGAGATACAACGTAGGATACGGTCTTTGGCAAACGGCGTACGGTTCGATTCTATAAGGAGGTCGAATTTGAACACGATGGATCTTCTAACGGTATTGTTATCACTCGGCGTCGGGGGGGTTGTCGGAGCGATTGCTGCTGCCGCTTTGGCAATGCTTCGCGTAAAGTCTGCTTTCGAGACGTTTTCTCGCGTTTTTCGCGAATACATTTCTGGCAAGAATGACAAGGCGAGCCTCGAGATTCGAGGATATTTCGAGTCGTTGTCGGAAGAAATTCTCACTGCGACGAACGCGATGGAGCGTCTTCGGAGGGCACTAAAACGGAAGTAACGACATGGATGGAGGTGCTCACGATCGTGGGCACCTTCGTCACGGCATCGGTATGGATGATGCGCACGAGCATGTTGCAGCAGCGTTCGATTGCGGAGCGTTTCATCCGCCATTTAGAAGAAATGCTCGAAAAGCAACAGGAAGAGAATCGGTTGCATCGTTCTGCTTTGAAAACATTAGCGGGGGCGGTGCGACACAATTCTCGACTCATGCGCAAACTTTTGGCAAAGGACCTAAATCATGGCGTTGAACGTAACACGAGAAACGATAAAAAAGAAATGCCGTATTAGCGTTTCCGATTTCGATTCAGAAATCGATGCGTTGATATCGGAGCAATTACCTGTTATCGAATTCGCGATTTTGCAGGAACATATCGACGATACGGGAAACGTCGGTTTGCAAGCGACGCTCAATTTAGGTGCTGCGGAAGTTATCGCGGGAGAATTTTTAGCGCAAGCACACCGTGAGCCCGGCGCCAGCGAGAGTTTGTATTTCGCAGAAGTGAGTTTCGGCACTCGCCCCCCTTCCGGCTTCGGAGCGACGATAGCGGACCCGTTCGGTTTAAAAGAGCAAGGGTGGAAGCGATTAGCGCCGTATTTAAAGCCGCAGGTGCGAAGTCATTTAGCGACGGATACTTCGATCCGTTCGAAAACGAGCAAATTGGATGAAGAAGAAATCACAAGGTGGTGATTATTTCGGGGGGGGCTTCTACCCCCTCCGTAAGGTTCCCCCTGGACTCATAGGGGGAACCGGTTGCCTTTTTAAAAACTACATACACAAAGATTCATTCGGGGATTGGTAGAAGATTCGAAGAAAAAAGTTGAAGAAAATTTTTCGAAAAATAAGGAGTTACAAATGGTAGAAGTTCAATATCGAGCGCGAAGGACGATTTTGAGACATGCGGACACATTCACGGTCAGCGGCAACTCACGCAAAGGAATCTTTGCGATGATTACACCGGGTCGTGCGAAAGTATATGTGCCTTCGTCCTTAGTGGATAGCGCGAGCCGCCCGATTTATTTGATTATCGTTCCCGACGATGATACGACCGTTCCGACCGACACGATTTCGTGGGCTGGCAAGACGCTCACGATTCTAAAGATTATCGAGGAGCGTTTGCGCGGGGAGTTAGTTTTCAAGATGATCATCGCACATGGGTAAGTGCAAGTTAGCGACTGTGGAAGGCTTTTACCCGGGCGACCGCATACGAGAGTATTCCCATTGCGAGGGATTGCGAATTGCTAAAAGGGCTTTGGATCCCACACCAATTTGAGTCTTTTTCATCTTTAAATATCGCGAGAAGTCATAATTATCATTTAAATCTCGGACCCGAAGGGGGTCAAGCGACAAGAAGTGAGGTGACATCAAATGCCAAGGTATGTTCAACTGGGAAAAGTCCCTAAGAAAAGGCACATCCAATTCCGTAAGTCCGATGGCGGTCTCTATTACGAACAGGTGATGGGTGTGCACGGATTTAGCGGTATCGAAAGCATCCTTTATCACATCAATTTGCCGACGCGAGTGACGAAGTGGGAACCGAAAGGGAACGTCGCCCCAGTGTTTTTAGAGCATGAACCGCTTCATCACAGGCATTTAAAGACGCGAATGCTAAAACCTTGCGGCGACCCTATCACTGGGCGCATCCCGCTTATGGGAAACGAAGATGCGATTTGGCAACAGGCAGTGGTAGCGGACCAAATGGATTATTTTTATAAAAACGCAGATGGGGACGAACTTATTTTTATGCATGACGGAAGCGGCGTTTTGGAATCCATGTTCGGGAACATCGCGTACGGACCTGGGGATTACCTCGTCATTCCTCGCGGGACGATCTATCGCATCGAAATGAAAGAGGTTCCGCAAAGAATGATAGTGATCCAAGCATCGTCCCACATCGAAATTCCCAAACGGTATCGCAACGAATACGGTCAATTATTGGAACATGCGCCGTATTGCGAAAGAGACATCCGCCCCCCCTCTGAACTCGTTACACATGACGAAAAGGGGACTTACAAAGTATTGGTGCGTGCACGTGGAGAATTGACCGAATACACTTACGACTATCATCCCTTCGATGTCGTAGGGTGGGACGGTTATGTGTACCCGTGGGCATTCAACATTAACGACTTTCAGCCCATCGTCGGCACGGTTCATATGCCCCCCCCGACGCACCAAACGTTCCAAGCCAATAACTTCGTCGTTTGCTCGTTTTGCCCGAGACCATTAGATTTTCATCCCGAAGCAGTTCCAGTACCCTATGTCCATTCGAATGTAGACAGTGACGAGGTTTTGTATTACGTGAATGGAAACTTCGGTTCACGAAGAGGAATCGAGGAAGGCAGCATTACGCTGCATCCTCTCGGAATTCCGCACGGTCCACAACCAGGCGTTACGGAAGCGAGTCTCGGTGCGAAACGAACCGAGGAACTCGCTGTAATGATGGATACGTTTCGCCCTCTGAAATTGACGCGTGAGGCGCTTCAAATCGAGGACGAAACGTATTGGAAGAGTTGGAGACTCGATTTATGAGCCTCTTACTGCTCATAAAGGATTCCCGGCTGATTGCATAGACAGCATTTTCTGTCGATCCAGATTGGGGGGTCAAGTTGCGGTCCTAAGCAGAGGATTACGTTGTGCTCCTCTGTAAACCACCAGTACTTTCTTCGCATGACACCACAGTATCGTGTCTTCGTTGTGTCCCAGGTACAAACCGCTTCACTATCACAATAATAGTGAGTGCAAAGAACGTACTCTGCATCGGGAGGTATATTTCGGCAAGCGGGGAGGTCTCCGCAACTGTTCGAAAAGTCCCAGCAGGGAGTTCCGCTTGCAATCTGCCATGCTAAGAAGCTTACGATTGCAGCAAGTGTTATGTATTTCATTGTTTTTTTCTCCTTTTCATAGATTGAATTTAGACATGGTTAAAAATTCGACCAAAACGATGCATTCGGACACGGGAAAAGTTCTGGATTCGCAAAGAACTTTTCCATTTGCGCACAATTGATACGACCGACTGCTCCGTTCTCCCTCAAGAACAAGTAGAAGCGTCTTTCACCCGTAGTGAATGCTGCTAAAACAGTTGCGTGATTTTGGTCGTGTGCGATTGGGTACATATCACGCCGCTGTTCATAACATTCCTTATCATTTTTCAACAGTTCTCCAGCCCAACCTTTGAAATTCGCGTGCAGATAATAATCCGGATTTTTCGGGTCGTCGTTTATGGGACATTTAGGCACTTTGAATCCAAAATAGGGCAATAAGCCTTTCGAATATAAGGTATTGGGGGGATAATCCACATAATCGTTCTTATAGAGCATCATCGCTTCGCCTATTTGTTTGAGATTCGAGATGCACACTGTCGATTTCGCTCGATTGATTGCCTTCGTGATAACACCGAACAAAAGAACAGCCAATGCGAGAACGATGCTAATGCTGACCAAAAGTTCCGCAATCGTAAAAGCATATTTTCGGTTTTTCATGGTTTCCTCCTTTTGAATTCCGCCACAGATAGAAAAATTGCTAACATGAGGGTAATAAAAAGAAGTCCTAAATGACGAGTAGGAGCGAATGGGCTCCATTCGGTGGTGGGGCGAATGACTGCTTCTTCATACGCCACGTAAGAGGCGATTCCTAAAAGAATTAGCCATATCCATACCAGCGAAGGGCGACGCAGTTCAGGTTTAGTTTTTGCTAACCATAAATGAAGGAGACCCAACAAAACTCCAAGTACCCATCCGATAAGAACGGGTGTCATCCATATCCAACGGCTTTCCTCAAAGTGATCGAATGTTCCTTCACGAATAAAGTCTGCTCGGAAATTGAAGACAACGAAAAGCGTTATGAATATTCCGAACAAAGCCAAGTAGATGCCTTGAATCCCTAAACGTGCAACCGCATACGAAGAAATCGCAAAGAGCGGTACGGCGAGCCACCTCGCCCAAAATATAATTCGTCCTCGCCAAATATCATTCTGAACATGAACTCCGAACAAAGTAAGCGAATCCAAAAATTGCAGGGCTAACAGGGGAAGTGCAACGGCTATCACGACAAGATAAGCCGCGTCTACCCAATCCATCTCTTTTTTCAGCGATTCCTTTCTATGTAAAGATTTCTGTTTGGTACTGAGTGTACGAACTTGTTTCATTTCCACACCTCCTTAGAAGCAATCAAAGCGCGTTGAAAAGATTCCGAGGGGGGCTGAATGTAAATATATTTTCCGGAAGAGTCCAAGCAATACAGCCTCGGATAAAAAAAGACATTCCACTCGGGAACAATCTTAGAAGTTCCCTCTAAAATCATAATGGGCGAATAGGTTTTCGAAAGATCTGCGATGGTTTCTTCATCGAGTTCGTCTACGATTATTGCGATTTTCAAAATTCCTTCTGGAAGTTGCGCTGATTGGAGTGTTTCGAGTTTTGCGCGATTGCAGTCCGAACAATCACTCAGAAGAAGAACCGCAGCACCTTTCGATTCGGATAAAAAAGTCAGATGCTCGATCGACTTCGCCTTCGTCCCTAAAGAGGGGTCATTCGTGGCTTGCGCAGTGTATCCTGGCGTATATTCCGCAGGTTTGTACGATTGTTGAAACACCGGGATAAGCCAATAGGCAAAGACAAAAATGGCAGTGAACATCATAAATGTTACTTTCGATACAAAAGCGAATTGCGTTTGTTCGCTGCGAGTTTCAATCTTCGAAATCATAATGTCTTATCCTTAAAAGCAAATTTTCGAGACAATACCTTTCGTACGCTAACAAAATCTTCATCCGTTAGAGAAAGCCCGTTCCCCAAAACACGATAATTGCTCCCATCGCTGAGAACGAATGTCGGGCAAGTAGTAACACCGTAAGATGAGGCGATGGAGCGATTGAGGTCTGCTTCCACTTTGCGTTTCAAGTGGTGAGTTATTTGAAATTCCTGCGCATCGCCATCACTTCCCGCGTAATAAATTTTAGCGTTGCTCACGAGATCTGCGCCCAGAGTCTCTACTGCCTGCGCACAACCTCCGCAGCCACAAAAGAAGGCGATGACTTCTTTCGGCTCTGTAAGATTTGCTTGCTCCTGCCTGCTGCAGGAAGCAATCATTCCTACGAGGAACATCATCAAAAGAAAAAAGATTATATATCGGACACTTCTCATCCCAATTTCCGCTTGTGATATGCAAGAAATATGCCAAAAGATGGATGTAAAGATAAAATAAGGCAAAATTGCTATGAGACACGGAATGGAGAAATAGTGGCACGTTCCCAAGCAGTCTTTGACAAGAAAGAAATTGCTAAGGCAGAGTGACTCAATTAGATCACAGATAGAAACACGGGGGGGTTCCAAGATGAAGACGTATTCCTTACGTGGTTCAGACAAGCCCTCAACAAGGAACGAGACTCGCCTACCTAAGAAAGAATTTTATAACCCATCAGTGCAAGGATAAGCAGATTTAAAAAAGGCGCTTCGTGCCAAAATTTCAGTGTGCGATATGTTTTGAGCATAGGCATGGAAGTGCATGCCGAATTGCTTACCCGGACGAAGATGTTCTGCCGATGTACGAACGCATTCGGCGGCGAGGTCAATACGCGCATCTGTCCGGTCTGCTTGGGGTTGCCAGGTTCTCTGCCCGTTATCAACAAAAAGGCAGTGGAATACGTTCTAAAGACAGCACTCGCCCTAAACTGCCAAATCGCTCGAAGAAGCCTCTTTCACCGAAAAAATTATTTTTATCCTGACTTACCGAAAGGCTATCAGATTTCCCAGTACGGAGAAACGAATCCCATCGGCTACTCCGGGTGGCTGGACATCCCTATCCGTTCGGAGGAGAATCGAATTCGTGAAGAAGAACACGCTGGGCGAAAAGGCGAACCTCCCGTACCCAAAGGGATGAAGCGCGTTCGCATTCGCCGCGTGCACTTGGAAGAAGACACTGGGAAACTGCTCCATCTTCCCGGTGGAGGTAGCGGAGTGGATTACAACCGCTCTGGTGTTCCCCTGATGGAAATCGTTACGGATTTCCCCCCCGATATGCACAGCGCAGAAGAAGCGAAAGAGTATTTACAAATGCTCCGTTTGACGTTAATTTATTTAGGAGTTTGCGATGGAAAAATGGAGCAAGGCAGTTTACGTTGCGAGCCGAACATTTCGATTGCTCCGGAAGGAAGCGAAGCGTTAGGAGTTAAAACGGAATTAAAAAACCTCAGTTCCTTTCGTGCGGTGATGCTCGGAATTCAACACGAGGCAGAAAGAATGCGTCGTGCTTTGGAGACGGGGCATTCCTTGAAACAAGAGACTCGCGGCTGGGACGAAGAGCGCGAAACGAGTTACGTGATGCGCACCAAAGAATACGAAGAGGATTATCGTTATTTCGTAGACCCGGATTTGCCTCCTATGGAGTTTTCGGAAGAAACCATCGAACAGCTTCGCGCATCTCTTCCGGAACTGCCTATGGAAAAACGAAGGAGATATATCGAAGATTTGAAACTCTCGGAATACGACGCCGGACTTTTGATCGAGGAACCGGCTTGGGCGAATTTTTTCGACGAATCGGTAAAGTTAGGGGGGGCACCCAAAGCCGTATGCAATTGGATGAACGGCGATTTTGCTCGGCTTTTGAACGAGCATCGGCAGACTGTCGAAAGCACAAAAATCACTCCTTCGCATATCGTAGATTTAGTAAAACTTATCGAATCGAATCGCATCAGCGGAAAAGTCGGAAAAGAAGTATTCGAACAATCTTTTATGACCGGCAAAATGCCATCGCAAATCGTTGAAGAGAGGGGTTTGGTAAAAATTTCGGATGAATCTGCTCTCGTCGCTATTGTGAGGGAGGTTTTAGCGGAAAACTCGGATGTAGTTGAGAAGTACCGTTCGGGTAAGATCGGGGTTAAGGGTTTTTTGGTTGGTCAAGTTATGAAAAAAACGAACGGTCGAGCCGACCCGGAAATCGTGAATCGAATTTTAGAAGAGGAATTAGCGAAATGAAATTCTTTATTCTCGCAGTGACTTTTTTGTTCACAATTTATGGAAATGCGCAAAATAGCCGCGAGCGCGCGGATGCCATTTACGAACACTATATAGATAGGCTCTACGAGCTCGTTGATATTAATTTCCACGGAGGAGATTTTTATGAAGTCATTCGCTTGCAGACCGTCTTGAAAGGAATTTATCCAGACGACGCTCAACTCAACCAAGACTACGTTTGGATGTTAGGGAATGTCGACCAACACGAGGATGCACTTCGCGAAGCGATTGACTTCCGCAAAAAGCATCCCGAAGTTCTGGACGGATATTTGACGGAGGCGATGATTTATCGAACTCGCAATCTTCCTCAACGAATTCCTGCGCTTTTAGAGCCGATACTCGATAAAGCAGACCACCAAAACTATTTCGTACTCCTCGCCTGGGCTTACGAAAAAATGGGCTTGCTCAAAGAGGCGATACGAATACACGAACTCCGCGTGAAAAGAAACCTCGGAGCAGAGACCGCCACAATGAACATCCAGCGCATTAAGGAAAAAATCAATCAAATGAAAGAGCAGTAGGCTTTTAACCTCGCTCGTAGGGCAAAAGTATACGTACCGAACGGAATTGGCTCAAGGAAACGAGAAAGGTCTTATAAAATCTGAAGTAAAATTAATAAGCATTCCTATGCCAAGGAGGGCATACGATGAGTAAGAATATCCTTACACCTTTAGACATCGAAAAGAAAGAGTTCAGTATTGGCTTTCGTGGATATAACACGGCGGAAGTTCGCGCTTTTTTAGAACTTGTTGCTGTAGAACTCGAATCTTGCATGAAGGAAAATAAAACCCTGCGAGAGAAACTGGCGACAATCGAAACAGAGCACAGGCAACTGAAAGAATTGGAAGATCAGATTCAGAAAACTTTGCTTTTGGCACAATCCGCCGCCGAGGAGACGAAACAAAACGCTCGCCAAGAAGCAACTCTTCTTTTGCGAGAGGCGGAAATGGAAAGGGCGCGAATCGTATCCGAAATCGAACGATTGAAAAGCGAACGCGATGCATTCGTCGCCCAACTTCTTTCGCTGGTGGAATCCTTCCGCGCTAAATTTTCCGAGTCTTCGTCTTTCTTTTCGAAAGCGGTGGTCGAAGAACAAGCGAAGTGAGCGGTTCGAAATCCACGACACGCATCGAGGTGAAAGTAACCCCGAGAGCGAAATCGAATCGTTGGGAATGGCGTGAGAATCGCCTTCATCTCTACGTAACATCCCCACCTGTAGAAGGCAAGGCAAACGAGGAATGCATTCGACTGCTCAGTGAGGCATTAGGTATTCCCAGACGTACGATTCATATTGCGAGAGGTGCAAAATCTCGGGAAAAGGTTTTTACGATAGAGGGATTGACCTTCGAGGATATCAAAGAGAGATTAGATTTATCTTGAACACCATCGGTATTTAACTTTGATTATCACGCATTCGTCTGCGATTGGCGGACGAAGTTGATTCGCAAGTCGCTGATGATACTTTGCGTGGTGCGTTTGTCGGCGTCATCCAATTTAGGCTCTAAAATCTCGGCGAGTTTCGCTGCGATGTCAATGGCAATTTTCGCTTGCCCCAAATCTTTCTCGATTTTATGCGTCAATGGGTCAGGATGAAGACCCAACTTCTGCCATGCAACCCCAATGAACTGCTCAAGGCTGATTGCTACGAGCGCATAAACATCTATAGGCTCGTTCGGAGTCTCTTTCGATTCGGTTTGCCCTTCCGTACTCTCTGTTTTTTCGTTATCCGCCATTTCTCCATATTCATTTTATCCCCTTTTTCAAAAAAGAACGAAGTCTGTTCAGGTTCATCTTGTCCATTTTTTCGGTATCCGGTGTCTCGATAATCATAGGAGCATGGAACAACCGCGGGTCGTTGATCATTCGACGAAAGACATCGTCACCGATATAACCTTTTCCTATATGTTCGTGCCTATCTTTTCTCGAAGCGAAAGGATATTTCGAATCGTTCGCGTGAATCACCTTCAATAGTTCCAACCCGATAATCTTGTCGAATTCTTTAAGCACCTTTTCATAGGATTCTTCATGACGTATCTCGTATCCGGCACAAAACAGATGACACGTGTCGATGCAAACCTTCAAACGCTTATGCCCTTTGTTTGCCTCGAGGATTTTTGCCAAATGTTCGAATCGATATCCTATGGTAGAACCCGAGCCCGCAGTATTTTCCATAATCAAGCCGACTGAATCTGGCGTTTCATCGAGAATTCGTTCAATAGATTCAGCGACATTTTTCAGCCCCACCTCTTCCCCGACGCCACTATGCGCGCCTAAATGAGTTATCGTATAAGGAATTCCTAAGGCTGCACACCGATTCATTTCTTTTTCGAGAGCAAGAATGCTTTTCTTCCGCAATTCTCTATCCGGCGATGCGGGATTAATTAAATAAGCACAATGAGAGAACAAGGCGCGAATTCCAGTTTTCTCTTTCGCTTCTTCGAAAAGTTTTATATCTTCTTTCGTAAGTTTGCGCTCTGCCCAACTCTGAGGATTCGAAGTGAAAATTTGCACCGCTGTGCATCCGATTTCCTTCCCTCGATAAAGCGCTTTATGGAGAACACCACCAGTCGGTATATGCGCTCCGATGAGTCTAATCATTTTGCGAAGAATGCTACTCTATCAGGGGTAGGATGGAAACGATGGAGAGACTCACGAACGCGACTTGGCTCAAAACAATATGGGACGGAAGCGATAGACATTGGTATCTCGACAAAGAAAGGCGATGTGTTGCAATGCCTTTGGGGGGAATAGGAACAGGCAATCTTTCGATTTGCGGCGATGGTTCACTGCGGCAATTTCAAATAGCAAATCGCATACAGCATTGTGCATACCTACCCTATTCCTTCTTTGCAGTGGGTTTTTCATCCGACGACTACCAACCACACACATGCATTTTGCTCACCAAGGAGTTTTGGGAACAAAGTCACTATGAAAATGCACCGGGAATAAGCGATTACCTTATTCCCGAAGAACTCATACGAGCCTTCGAAGATTTTCCCACAGCGTCTAAGACGCGATTTTGTGGCGAATACCCTATTGCAAAAATCCATTTCGATTTAGAGGAGATTCCGCTTCGCTGTCGACTTACCGCATGGTCTCCTCTCGTTCCTTTCGACGAAGAAAATAGCGGTCTTCCCGTTGCGATTTTCGAATTCGAAATAACGAATGAAAGTGAATCCTCTGGCCATATTAGTCTGCTCGCCTCATTGCAAAACGCAATTGGATGGGACGGAGTCAGTACGATTCGAGGAATCGAAAACGAAGGCTACGGAGGAAATTATAATCGCCTAATAAAGTTTCCGAACCATTATGCGGTCGAGATGCTCAATACGAAACTATCCGAAGACCATCCATCGCAAGGAGAAATGATGTTATTAGTTTCGGGGGGGCAATTATCGGCGCAGGCTCAGTGGAACGAAATGCGCGATTTATGGGGAGATTTCGCTACGGATGGCGATTTAGAACACAAGGCTACGGAAGGGATCAGCGAGGAAGGAAAAACGTGGAATGCAGCCTTAGTTTCCCGCAAGCCAGCGAAGCCGAAAGAAACTGTGCGTTTTACCGCGATGTTCTTTTGGCGCTTTCCGAATCGCTATGTAGATTTCGACCAAGCCCTCTCAGTAGTGCCGCGAGATTTCAGTCGCTACTATTTGGGAAACCACTATTGCAAACGGTTCGGTAATGTGCGAGAAGTTGCTGAATACGTGCTTCGAAATCTCGAAACTTTGCGGTCGAAAACTTTTCAATTTCACGACACTTTTTACGATTCGAGCCTTCCCTATCATTTATTGGATGCGATTACGGCGAATTTAGTACCACTCCGCACCAACATAACCTTCCGTTCCGAGGATGGACATTTTTACGGATTCGAGGGGGGGCGTGGAGCATTCAGCGGAGGCGCGAATGCTGCAGGAGGCTGCTGCCCCTTGAATTGTACTCATGTTTGGAACTACGACCAGACTCTTTTTGCATTTTGGCGAAAACTTCATCGTGATATGCGCGATATAGATTGGTTTCACAATCAGCACGAATCCGGTTACTTGCCCCACCGCACCATCGTACCTTTGCATCTTCCGCGTTTATGGAATGTTCCCATCGGAGGTCCTACGAACCCTGCAATAGACGGTCTCTTCGCCGCAATCCTGAAAACCTATCAACATTGGCGAGCCTTCAATGACGAAAGTTGGAAGGAAAAAACCAAACTACATGTTTTGCGGGCGATTCGATATG
The DNA here is from genome assembly GCA_035559795.1 of Fimbriimonadales bacterium. Classification (NCBI taxonomy): domain Bacteria; kingdom Bacillati; phylum Armatimonadota; class Fimbriimonadia; order Fimbriimonadales; species Fimbriimonadales bacterium. The sequence continues at coordinate 294,601 of DATMAR010000003.1, forward strand.
CAATGAATGTGCACGACAGTCAAGGAGATGGAATGATTCGAGGAGAACAACCGAATACTTATGACATCCATCTCTATGGACCGAACACATTTATCGGCACGCAGTATTTAGCGGCGCTTTTAGCATGCGAAAAAATGTTCGAAGAATCCCATCCTGACGTTGCAAAGGAATGCCGCAAGCGATTCGAATCCGGTTCACGCTTGTATGACGAGACATGCTGGAATGGAGAGTATTACCGACAAATCGTAGAATTCGATCAATACGAATACCAGTACGGAGATGGGTGCATCGCCGACCAACTTCTCGGGCAATGGTGGGCACATATTTGTGATTTGGGATACGTTCTCCCGAAAGACCATGTTCGCAAAGCGCTCGAAACCATTTTTCGTAGAAATTTTCGTCGGGATTTTCGAGGAATCGAACAAACTCCACGTCAATACGCTCTTCCTCATGAACGAGGTGTGCTCAATGCGACGTATGAGCCTGGAAAACGCCCCAAAGTTCCCTTGTTGTATTCGGACGAAGTTTGGTCGGGGGTCGAATACGCGCTCGCTTCCCTCATGATTTACGAAGGCATGGTATCGGAAGGGATGCAAATTGTCAAAGCGACACGAGACCGCTACTCAGGAACTCTCAGAAATCCTTTCAATGAAATCGAATGCGGCGACCATTACGTGCGTTCGATGAGCATTTACAGCCTTTTGCCCGCTATCACGGGTGCGCAATATTCTCTCGATAAGGGGGGGACATTGAAGTTTCGCTTCTCGTGGAAACCTGGTATATGTAAGTCGTTTTTCGTTGCTGGCGAAGCGTATGGAATTGTAGAAGCAAATATCGAACGAGAGAAGGCAGACGGAAAAATACAACTCGTGGAGGGAACAATTACAGTAAATGAACTCGTTTTCGGTTTTCACGAAAATCTTTTGAAGAAAACGAAATTGCCGGATGGGAAAGTTCATTATCGAAGCCGTTCTTTTCCTGCGAAAAGCACCGGTTCTTCATGGGTTTGCGAACTGGGAACGACATTAGAAGCAGGGGATGTTATTACACTTTCCGAAAATAGATAGTAGGAGCGCCGTAAGGCGCGATTTATGTTTTTCTCCTCTTCCCAAAAATAGTGGGAACGCGTGAGGCGCGATTTATTTTTTACCTTCCACCGCATCGTCGTAAGTTTCTTTCCAAAATAGTAAATCATCCGAATAAATCAGCAAGAAACTTACGAGATAGAAACCGTTAAACTTCTTTCTTTTTCCATTTTCCCTGCTTGAAACTGATAATCATCGAAATTCCTTGAATTCCTTGCGTTATGGACATCACCCACCATGCAGCTACAGTTCCAAAACCCATCCAAACTGCAAAAATCCATGCCGCCGGAACGCGCAAAAGCCAAAGAGAGATGAACGCAATCCATGCGGGTCTCACAGTATCACCTGCACCTTGATGCGCTCCGGCTAACACCATCGTATAACCGAAAAACGGTTCTGTGAGCGCAATGATGATCAAATAATCCGTAGAAAGTTTCAACTGCAAAGGGTCCTTTACGAAGAAAGAAGCCAAAGGTTGTGCGAACAAAATAAAAAATAACGACATAACGACCATGATCACCTCTGCTTGTTGCGTAGCCGACCATGCCAATTTCTCGGCGCGTTCTTCGTCTTTCATTCCCAAACTTTGCCCCACCAAAGCCGAGGCGGCAGCCATGTATCCGAAAGTCGGCATGAAAGCGATTCCTTCCATTGCAAAACCAACACGCAACGCCCCTAATGCGGCAGGACCTTCTACCGTTCTGCTCAACGCTAAAGAGAAAAAATTGAGACTCAAAACCCGAATCAATGCGGCAATTCCAGCCGGCGCAGCGACTCGATAAATTCTTTTCAACCACTCCAGGCGAATCATCTCCATACGCCATATCTCTCCTAAAGGCGTAGTTCGTGAAGCGGGAAAATACAAAATTGCTGCAACCCAAGCGCTAATTGCGAATCCCCATCCAGCACCTGCTATGCCCCAATTTGCGCCCGGAATTCGAAACGACATTCCTAAAAGAGAAACATCGCGCGAAGGAAAAATCAAAAGGTAATTCAAAAATATATGCAATAGAATTTGGAATCCCGAGACGTACATAGGCCGCTTCGTATCTCCCACTCCACGCAGCGCCGAAGCAATGGTAAAAACAACATACATGGGGGGGATTCCCAACCAAAGCGGACCCAAGTATTCTAAAAGTTGGTGATATGCCGGAGAACCCGTATCTTTTATAAATAGTGAAGCGAGCAGTGGTGAAGAAATCCATCCCGTGATGGCAAGAAGAATCCCCAAACACAAAGAAAGGCTAATGCATTGACGACTGGAATGAAAAAGGTTCAAGTCTTCTCTCGCACCGTAAAAACGGCTTACCAAAGCCGTCGTTGCCGTTCCGATTGCAATGGCAACACTACTCATTAAAAAAACTAATCCGAATGCTGCACCGGATGCACTCAGAGCGTCTTTTCCTAACGAGCCAATAAACTTTGCATCCAAAAGGTTGTTGATTAATTGCAACGAGTTGAGGGCGATAACGGGCCATGCAAGCCCCCAAACGATACGATGCGCGCTCGCCTTATCGAGGCTCGCCGGCACGGCCTCCTCGACAGGTCGAGCGTCTGACTCTAATTTTTCGAGCGAACTTCCGTCTGCTATCGCCTTTTCTTTCAAAATGGTAAGTAACTAAAGAAGAATGAAGGATTCGTGTGGAAGAATAACGATTTATTTTAGCATGACTATCATCATAATTTTCACATGAAATTAGAGAAACCGCTTTGAACTCGAAAGCATCGAATTGGGCAGCGATTATCGCCGCCGGAGGTTTTGCCCCTCCTGACATCCGACGCGCATCCGGCGAAAACTTCAAAGCCTTGGCTCGAGTAGGCGGAACGCCAGCAATTCAGTATGTCTATCGCGCATGCTTACATGCTTCTTTCGAAAGGATAATCATCGCTGCTCCAGAGGAGGTGCATCGCGTTATCGAACCCTCATCGAACACGATTTTCGTACAATCGGGGGAAACGAATATTCGAACTGCGAGAAACGGACTGGAAAAATGCGACGAACAAGCATTTTGTTTTCTGCCATGCGATACTCCGCTTTTGAGCGATGCACATCTTCGGGACTTTCGCTCGAAAATTTTAGAGCGTCTCGAAGTTCCATTAGATTCTTCGTGGTTTGCTATCGGATTGTCACCCGCCACAGAAGTTTGTAAAAGTTTTCCCGAGTTTCGGTATCGTTTTCTTCGATTTCGAGAAGGACGGTTTGCGAGCGGTGCACTTTTGGCAGCCTCCCGAAAAGGCTTCGAAAGTACATTCGAACTGCTCGAGGAAGCATCGCAAAATCGCAAACGTTTCTGGAAACTCTTTTTCGAAATCGGGAAAAAACTCGGAATGATAGACATCGCTCGTTATTTATCGGGAAAAATCGATATACGAGAAGCGGAAAAGCGAGTCGGTGAACTTTTGGGGGGGCAGGCAATTATCGTTCCTGATTGCTCACCTGCAACCACTCTCGATTTCGACACGGCGAAAGAGTGGATGACCATCAACGAGCACTGGGAGAAATTACGAAGAAAAAATCTTTAACGCTTCAGGACTTCCAGGCTCTAACCCTATAATTTTGAATTGCTCTAATGCTTTTCGGAGATTCTCTCGATATTCCGATTTCGTCTTTTCCGTGAACAAGCGACCATCCGCATCCTCGATGGACACATTCCCTACATCCGCAAAAACCTCCGCAGCAACGAATAGCCGCTCCATTAATTCGCTCGGAGATGGGCTTCGGGGCAAGGAGTAGCCGATAGAAATCCCTTCGATTTTAGGATGGGATTTCAAATCGAAAGATTCGTGTTCGTCGAGAGGACGCACTTCGAGCAGCGACCCTTCCCAACCCATTACGCGCCATTCTAAAAAACCGGATTCATAAATACGAAAACCCAATCGGTATCCCGTACTAAGAACTTGAAGTGTTTCTTGGAATGGCAGAAACAATTCCACCCCGATATCGAGAGAACTTTGTACGTCGAGCAAATTTTTCACGACAGCATCCACATCCTTCGGATGAGGGAGAGGAATTGCGCGCCTGTTCCATGACTGTGCCAATCTCTCGCATCGCTGTAATAACTCGTTTGCACTTTGCGCTGTGAGGAATCTTCCTGCTTTTATAAAATCCCATGCAAACGCTAAGGAATCATAGACGACGGCATCGTCGCCTGCCCATAATTTTTGCCATCGTTTTTGCCCAGGAACGGTAACGAACATTTCAGGGTAGCCGTACGACGCTTGCTGCTTTACATCGAATAATGCTTTCGCATGCCCTGATGGAATCAATTGCCCCCCCACGAACTCGATGACATACTGAACTTTGTACAGCGGTCCGATTTCCCATCGAAAAGCAGGCAAACGCGGAGGCTTCAATGCAACCGACGAATCCGATTCTAAAGAATGACCTAAAAAAGCAAATAATTCACGTTCTGTCATAAATTCGATGTTGCAATAAAAATAATCCTTTAATACCAAATCGACTTATTTCGTCGAACTATCCTCCCGAGAATTTTCACGAGGCTTTTCATCCATAAACAAATACCTTCCGCAATTCTCGCACCTTTCCAAAGATTCCCCTTCCGCGATCGCTTCTAAAATCCTCTTCGCAATTTTCGCATGGCACGCACCGCATTCGTCATGTTCTACCGGAGCCAAGCCTATCCCCCCCAGTTTTTTCCGCAATTGGTCGTATTTTTGCAAAAGTTCTTCATCGCATCCTTTTACGGCTTCTCTGCGCGCTGCTTGAAGTTGTGCGAGTTTTGCCTCGAATTCCGCTTTCGCCTTCGCATATTTTTCTTGATAACTTTTCAACTGCCGTTCCGCCTCCTCCATAGCTTTCTTCGCTTCCTCAGCAGCGATCCTTGCAGGCTCTATCTCCTCCCAAAGAGCTAACAGTCTTTCGTCCACTTCGGCGCTTCGTTTCTTCAAACTCTCGATTTCTCGCTCTATTGCATCCGCTTCCTTGACGTTATAAACCCCTCCTTGATAAAGTCGTTTTTCTTCCGTTTTACGTTTCTGGTCGAGTTGCTTCGAAAGCAATTCCAAATCCTGTGCCTCGCTGCGCAGGGACTTTAATTTCTCCTCAGCCACTTCGTAAGCCGCCTTCGTTTCCTCGTAACGCTGTCTCGCTTTTTCGCCAGGGTCTAATGCAGCGAAGCGTCGTTCTAATTCCAGTATCGCTGCATCCACTTTCTGCACTTTATAGATTTTTCGCAGCGCCTCGTTCAGCATTCGGAAAGATTATGACCTATCGCAGACTGTCACAAAACCAAAAGATAAGGCATACTTATAGAAGCCTCGGAAAAACGTAGTACAAATTAAGTACCCTAATGGGAAAGGAGCCCATCATGCCAGGCAATAAAAATCGTAAGCATGAGATCAGTCGCAGAGAATTTCTCCGAGAAGCGAGCGGAGTGGTCGCAGCATCCACGATTAGCGCTTCCATTCTTTCCTCGGCAGTCTGCGCTCAAGGAGCCAAGACAGCCACTCAAACTCCTCGAGAAGGCTTCGAGCCAGAAGGTGCCATCGAAATCACTCTCGACGTGAATGGAAGTTCTCATCGCTTACACCTCCAGCCTCGGGTTACTCTCTTGGATGCTTTGCGCGAAAGACTCCACCTCACTGGCGCAAAGAAAATCTGCGACCGAGGAAACTGCGGTGGCTGTACTGTCTTTGTGAATGACAAACCCGTTTATGCTTGCCTGATGCTCGCAGTAGATGCGCAGGGCAAAAAGATAACTACTGTCGAAGCCCTCGGAACTCCCGATAAACTTCATCCACTGCAAAAAGAGTTCGTCGAACGAGACGCTTTAATGTGTGGATTTTGCACTCCTGGATTCGTAATGGCTTGTCTTGCAGCGATTCGCGCTAATCCGAAAGCCACGATGGAAGAAATCCGCGAAGCATGCCAAGGCAACATTTGTCGCTGCGGCACGTTCAACCGTGTTTTCGAAGCCGCATACAACGCTGCGAAAAAAATGGCGTGAACGATATAAAAAAAAATAAAAACGGAGGAAAGGAATGAGCCAAAGAGAAGTTCGCTGGAATCCGCGAGATAAAACGCGATATTTAGGGAAGAACATTCCACGAGTGGACGGTCCTGCGAAAGTAGCAGGCACAGCGAAATACACCTATGATATTTCCCTTCCCGGAATGGCGTACGGAAAAATTTTGCGCAGTCCTTATCCTAATGCGCGCGTAAAAACGATAGACATTTCGAAAGCAAAACGAATTCCAGGAGTTCTCGTGATCTTGGATGATTTGGGAAGACAAGCCCGATTTGCGGGACATGAAATCGCAGCGGTTGCCGCCGAAACCGAAGAAATCGCCGAAGACGCAATTCGCGCAATCGAAATCGAATGGGAAACATTCCCTCATGTCGTAAACACACGAATCGGAATGGATAATCCCGACAGGGTGGGGGAGCCTCAAGAAATTTCGAGAGGCGAAGACCCATCCACTTTGTGGGGAAAAGCCGCAGCCACAGTGGAAGGCGAATATTACGTTCCAGTTCGGGAACATTTATGTTTAGAAACGCATGGCGTTGTCGCGCATTGGGAATCCGATGACAAACTCACTCTTTATGTAAGCACTCAAGCCGTTCACGGCATCGCGCAAGAAATAGCAGCCGCAACCGGAATTCCCTCAGAAAACGTCAAAGTGATTTGCGAATATATGGGGGGCGGTTTCGGAAGCAAATTCAGCGCAGGAATCGAAGGGATTACTGCAGTGCGTCTCGCAAAAGCAGCAGGACGCCCCGTCAAACTCATGCTCGATAGATACGAAGAACAAGTCGCTTCGGGAAACGGTCCCGATGCATTAATGCGGTGCAAGGCTGCGATAGATTCGGATGGAAAGTTGCTCGCAATGGAGGCAGATTTATGGGGAACGGGGGGGTCGAACCGCTCCTGGCGCGCACCGTTACCTTATATTTATAGTGTTCCTAATGTACGCATTCGTATGAGAGGAGTATCCACGAACACAGGAAGCGCTCGAGCATTGCGCGCTCCGATGCATCCGCAAGCCAGTTTTCTCATGGAAACCGTTTTGGATGAGTTGGCATGTAAATTAGGTCTCGATCCTCTCGAAGTGCGAATCAAAAATCAAAACAGTGAAGTTCGTGCACGACAACTTCGTTTAGGTGCCGAAAGAATCGGCTGGAATCGCAGGAATCAAAAACCTGGCGCTTCGACCGGACGCTATCAGAGAGGAATCGGCTGTGCATCGAGCACATGGGGGGGCGGTGGAGGCGAAGGCTCTATTTGCGAAGTGCGGATTCGAAACGATGGAAGTGTTTGGGTAGGAATCGGAACGCAAGACCTCGGAACGGGTACACGCACTTACGTCGCAGCAATCGTCGCGGAGGACTTAGGACTCCCCATCGAAAAGATAAAAAGCGAAATCGGGCGCTCGGAATTGCCACCGAGTGGAGGCTCTGGCGGCTCGACGACCGCAGCGAGTGTTTCTCCTGCCGTGAAAATGGCAGTACTCGCAGCACGTGCTAAGTTATTCCAAACCGTTTCTGAAATTCTGAATGTCCCTCCGGAAGATTTGGAATGTGTCGACGGACAGATTCGCTCGAAATCGGACCCTTCGAAATCCATTTCTTTCGAAAAAGCCTGTGCGCGTCTTCCTATGGGAGGAATCGTAGAGCATGGCGAATTCAATCCGGCGCTACAGCAAGGGGGGGTTGCCGGTGCTCAATTCGTCGAAGTCGAAGTAGACACATGGACGGGACACGTTCGTCCGGTTAAAGTTGTCGCAATTCAAGATTGCGGATATTTCCTAAATAAACTTGCAGCGGAAAGCCAAATCATCGGGGGGGTCATTCAGGGATTGAGCATGGCGCTATTCGAAGATAGAAAAATGGATGATCAAACGGGACGAATGCTTAATCCGAACATGGAAGCCTATAAAGTCGTCGGCTCTCTCGAGGTTCCGGAAATCGAACCGATTCTTTTCGAAACGCACGACCGCGTCGCGGGAATCGGAGAACCCGTCGTAATTCCCACCGCTGCAGCATTGGGCAATGCCGTATACAACGCAACGGGTGTACGCATTCGTACTCTTCCGATCACTCCGAAACGATGGTTCGATACATTAGGAGGAAAATCATGAACAATTTCCGATGGCTCGAAGCGAAAAATATCGAGCAGGCCGCTAACGAAGCATCGAAGGGGGGGGCATTCCTCGCTGGCGGTATCGAGTTGCTCTGTCTTCTAAAAGAACATCTTATCGAACCCCCGACGGTAATCAACCTCAAATCTATTCCCGAACTGAACAAAATCACTTCCCAAAAAGGTTTGCGTTTAGGAGCGCTGGTAACTCTCACTGAATTGGCGAATCACCGAGAAATTCTCACGAATTACCGCGCGCTCGCCCAAGCTGCGGAATCCGTTGCCTCTCCGCAAATTCGAAACGTCGGTACTCTCGGCGGAAACCTTTGTCAACGTCCACGCTGCTGGTATTTTCGCGATAAGGAAGTACCGTGTCTAAAAAAAGGCGGCGAGCTTTGTTTTGCAGTCGGCGGAAACAATGAATACCACGCGATTTTAGGCGGAGGACCTTGCTATATCATTCACCCGAGCGATTTGGCGCCCCCCCTCATCGCTTTCGATGCTACCGTTGTCACGAACAAACGAAAGATGAAACTCGAAGAGTTCTTCATCTTGCCTCGCAAAAATGTTCACGCGGAGAACGTTCTCGAAAAGGACGAACTTGTAACGCATGTGGAAATTCCCGATACCTGGAAAGGTTCGAAATCCACATATTACAAAGTCAAAGAAAGGCCTTCTTTCGATTGGGCTTTGTCGAGTTGCGCTGCGGTGCTGAAGATGGACGGAGATACGATTGCTGATGCGCGTATCGTTTTAGGAGGTGTCGCCCCGATTCCGTGGCGAAGTCGTGAAGCGGAAAATGCCTTGAAAGGGAAGAAAATTTCGGAAAGCGTTGCCGAATCAGCGGGACGTGCAGCAGTGAGTACCGCTGCCCCCCTTTCTCACAATGCGTATAAAGTGAAACTCACGGCGAACGTCGTGAAAATCGCGATTTTGGAAGCCTCAGGAAAAGTCTAATCGGTAACGACTAAAGGATCAAAATGGAAACGAAATCTACGAAAGATACGAAAACAGAAGCGCTGAAAAAATCTGCCTGCGCTTTTTTGCGATGCAAACAAGATTTCGTACACGCTGAATTTTCCGAGAGGGAAAGCGCGTCTCCACGCATTTATTGGTGCGGGAAAACGCTCAGCAATTTCGGACCCGATGGCGAAATCGCGGAAATAGAGATTTGCCAACCAGGAAGAGAATGCTTCAGCGAAACCATTCGAGAATATCGTCCGAAATTAATCCCAGAATCGGAACGAGAATCTTGATAAATCAATAGCAAGAGCAGAGGTTTAGCGCTTGCCAAGAATTCAAAATGCCTCGACAGAATAACGTCGAGGCATTCAAACTTAACAAAAGTAGAGAAAAATTATTCGACCTTGAACCAAATTCTTCCTTTATCCGAATCATGTTTGCCTTCGGAAAATATCATTCGACCACGTCGCCCTGTAACATCACCGCGGATGCGTCCGGTTTGCGTGTCGAATGTAAAGTTCAGGTCTTTTTTGTTATCTCGAGGATTGATGTCCACGTAATCGTCTTTTCGCTCGAGGCTACCGTCATCATCGAGCAACTTAATGCGGATTCTCACCACACGACTCGTTACCGGCATAGAAAAGCGCCAGTAGGGACGTCCATCATCCGTGCTGAAAACCCTCGTTTGATACATTTTCCCTGCAATCCAAATCTGCGCATAGAAATCTGCGCGATCCGGGTCTATATCGGGCACATCGAGATTGTCTACTTGCATCACTCGATAAATCGTTACGGTAACCGTTTTCTGTGCATATACTCCGGCTAAGCCGAGGAGCAAGAGAATGATAATGCATAGGTTTTTCATGACTTTCTTTATGACGCCTATTTTATCCTCCATGTTCGCTCTTTACTGCCGAATATCCTATGTTCCTTTCGAGTGAAGCGAAGAGGAAAAGTCTTTTAAGAGGGCTCAAAATAACTTTCCTTCATCACGTTAGCAAGAACTGAAGAAAGTATGGGAGAACTTTTTATTTTCAAATCTTCGGAATCTTTTTGAACTTCAGTTTCGGAATCGGTAACGTCCCATCCTTGCGAACGGGAGCAGAAGGGTTTCTCATATAAGCAGCCAAAATTCGTTCTACCTCTTGAACATAATTTTGCATCTCCCGTTCCATCTCGCTGCGCATTTCTTCGAATTGGTCTAAAAGATTCAAAATCACATCCACACCGGCGAGATTGACACCTAAATCTCTCGTCAAACGCTGGATTTGTCTTACACGTAAAACGTCTTCCTCGCTGTATAACCTATTTTTATCTCCCTCCCGCGCGGGTCGAAGGAAACCCATTCGTTCATACGAACGAAGAGTCTGCGGATGGACACCGCAAAGTTTCGCCGCAACGCTTATTCGAAACAGCGGTCGTTTGCGTTCGTCTTCTTGTTTTTTCGATTCTACTTGTTCACTCATAAGCCTTTTCTCGCTCTCACGATTTCTTCTAACAATCGTTTCTCTTTATCCGAAATGTTTTTCGGAACGACCACGTTCACTTTGACGAACAAGTGCCCTTTACCTCCACCCATGCGATTCAAACCTTGAGAAGCCAATCGAAAGACCTGCCCAGTTTGTGTTCCTGGTGGAATCGTCATCTCCACCGTTCCACGCAATGTCTTTACATTGACTTTTCCCCCGAGAGCAGCAATCGTATAGTCTATCGGAATTTCCGTCTCTAAATCGTCGCCTTTGCGCTTGAAAAGAGGATGCGGTGCAACTTTGACGACGACGTATAAATCGCCACGTCGTCCGTCGGCACCCATCGAACCCCCCCCAGCCACTCTTAGCCTCGCACCATCCGAAACACCTACCGGAATGTTCACTTCGACTCTTCGTGTATTCGGAATCTTGCCTGCCCCCCTACAAGTCGGACACAACTCTTGACCAGTATAACCCGTTCCGTTGCAGACATTGCATCGTTGTGTCAGTCCTAACAAGCCGCGCTCTCTTCCCGTTCCTCCGCATCGAGCGCATCGAGCCGTTCGAGGACCTTTCACCATTCCTTGTCCACGGCAGGTAGAACAAGCATCTTCCACCTGATAGGTCAATGTGCGCTTCGTGCCTGTGTCTACTTCTTCTAACGTAATTTGTATGGTTTGTTCCACGTCGCGCGGAACGATTCTCGCCCTCTCACGAACGCCCCCCCCTATATCTCCGAAAAATTGCCCGAATAAATCTTCGAATCCGAACGGTGACTCGCCCCACTCGATGCGAAAACCACCGGGCGCTTCCGTAAAGTTTTCTCCCATCCTTTGCGCTGCCTCCCAATTCGCACCATAAGTATCGTAAAGTCTGCGCTTTTCGGGGTCGCTCAATACCTCGTATGCTTCTGAAATCTCTTTGAACTTTTCGGCAGCCTCTTTGTTTCCTGGATTTACATCAGGATGATATTTCCTTGCCAAACGACGGTAGGCGGACTTGATTTGTTTAGGGTCAGCATCTCTACTCACCCCTAAAATTGCATAATAATCTTTTCCCGCCATTTGTGTGGGCATACTCTTTTAGTGAAAATTTCTGCGGCGGCATAAAACTGCCGCCGCAGATTTCGAAATTACGCAGCAGATTCTACTTTGACCGGAATCTTTTTCGGTTGCACCGCTTCCGATTTCGGCACAACTATTTTCAGCACGCCGTCACGATAAGTGCAGGTGATGGCATCCGCTTTCACCGGCACGCCCAATGTGAAAGCGCGCTGAAATTCTCCATAAGACCGCTCGATTCGAACGAAGTCTTCGCGGCGCTCCTCTTCGGAAAATTCGCGCTTACCTCGGATGGTTAGCGTGTCGCCGACCATCTCGACCTCGATGTCTTCCTTCTTCACCCCGGGAAGTTCCGCATAAATGGTGAACTCTTGTGGAGTTTCTTTCACATCTACTTTGGGAACCCATCCACGGGAGAGTTCTTCGACATCTCTGAACATTTCATCGAAGAGTCGCGACGCGAGTTCATCGAACGCGCGGAATCGCTCCAACGTGTTTCGAAAGTCTTTTCTCGTTAGTAACATTGCTTGTTACCTCCTGTTGGTTTTTTTATGAAGAACTTTGTTCTTCTTTGAATTCGGCATCAATTACTTCACCGTCTCCCGCTGCAGCACCGACCGTGCTTTCTTGAGCGGATGTGGTCTCCGTCTTCGAAGCACGCTCGTACAATTTCTGAGCGAGAAGGTGTTGTTCTTGTTCCAATTCTTGATACGCAGAACGAATGGCTTCGATATCATTTCCATCCATAATCTTTCGCAAATTCGCTGCTTTTTCTTCGATTCGCGTTTTATCGTGCGCATCAATGGAATCACCCAATTCGCGCAAATTGCGCTCGACACCGTACAAAAGACTGTCGGCACTATTGCGCACTTCTGCGAGTTCTCTCGCACGTCGGTCTTCTTCTGCATGACGTTGCGCTTCGGCAACCATTTTTTCAATCTCTTCGCGCGAGAGATTTCCGCTTCCGGTAATCGTAATTGCTTGTTGCTTACCCGTCGCGAGGTCTTTCGCCGTTACGTTGAGAATTCCGTTCGCATCGATATCGAATGTAACTTCGATTTGCGGCACACCACGCGGAGCGGGAGGAATTCCAACAAGATGAAACACTCCTAACGAACGATTGTCTACGGCGCGTGTACGTTCACCTTGAAGCACATTGATTTGCACTTCCTGTTGATTGTCTTGCGCCGTCGAATAAATACGGCTTCTCTTCGTCGGAATCGTAGTGTTGCGCTCGATCAACGGGTCCATAATGCCGCCTAACACTTCGACACCGAGTGTCAACGGCGTGACATCCAAGAGTACGATGTCTTTGACTTCACCACCGAGAACGCCGCCTTGAATAGCAGCGCCAACCGCAACGACTTCGTCTGGATTCACACCGCGGTGAGGCTCTTTTCCAGTTAATCTTTGAACCAATTCCTGCACCATCGGCATTCTGGTTGCGCCACCGACTAAAATCACTTCATCGATATCGCCTTTCGAAACTTTTGCGTCTTGCAACGCTTGCTCGAAAGGACCGCGCAGACGCTCGACCAAATCGCGCGTCAATTCTTCGAACTTCGCTCTCGTCAATGTCATATCCAAGTGACGAGGCTCGTTGTCGATAGCAGTGATGTAAGGCAAACTGATTTGCGTGCTCACTTGCCCCGAAAGTTCGATTTTGGCTCTTTCCGCTGCATCGCGCAGTCTTTGGAGCGAATCGCGAGATTTACGCAAATCGACTCCGTGTTCTTTCTTGAATTCTTCGGCGAGCCAATCCACAATGCGAGCATCCCAGTCGTCCCCACCTAAGTGAGTATCACCACTCGTCGCTCGCACTTCGAAAACGCCTTCTCCGACATCCAAAATAGAAACGTCGAACGTGCCCCCCCCTAAGTCGAAAACTAAAATCGTCTCGTTCTTTTTCTTATCAAGACCATAAGCGAGAGAAGCCGCTGTGGGTTCGTTGATAATTCGTAGAACTTCCAGGCCGGCAATTTCACCCGCGTTCTTCGTCGCCGTTCTCTGAGCATCGTCGAAATACGCAGGAACAGTGATGACCGCCTTCGTTATCTTCTCGCCGAGGTATTTCTCCGCATCGGCTTTCAATTTCGCTAATATCTTCGAGGAAATTTCCTCAGGCGTGAACTTGCGGTCAACGGCGGGAAGATAAACCGCAGCATTTCCTTTTTCATCCTGAACCACCTTATAAGGAACGCGTTTCGCCTCCTCTTGAACCTGAGAGAACTTGCGCCCCATGAAACGCTTAATCGAAAAAACGGTGTTTTCTGGGTTCATGATCGCCTGACGTTTTGCGGCTACCCCTACCAAGAGCTCCCCATTTGGCTTGAACGCCACCACGCTCGGCATGGTGCGCCCACCCTCTACTGTGGGAATAACAATGGGTTCGCCACCTTCCATAACGGAGATGACGGAGTTCGTTGTCCCTAAATCAATTCCTACAATCTTTGCCATGAGTTGTCTCCAATGCTAATTATTAGTTTTTTAGTGTGATTAGTATAGACTACTTGAGTCTATTGCTGTCAATTCTTGTAACGCAACGATTCCGCAAAAAGTTTCAAATTCTCTGGCTTTCTTATGGAGCGCCATAAGGCGCGACAAAACGCAATCCATTCTGCGTTTCGAAGGGGCGCCGTAAGGCGCGACAACGCGAATCATTCATGGCAGGAGCATGGGTGGAGACAACCGCAAATCGTCATGAGCGACTTAGTTGGTCCTAAAGTGTGAACTCCCTCGAAAACCAGCTGACCCTTTATCAGCGAATATCCAAAAAGCCCTTCTGTGCCTTGACTCGAAGTCCCGTGCCTTCTAAGGCACCCTTGGTCGCCTCCAACGGATTCGCATTGTCGCCTAGGGGTTCTACTTGAATATCTCCGCTTGTAAGGCGCGCTTGGATAATCACCCCGAACTTTTCGGCGATTGTACGCAGAATCGGTACGAGCCTTCTATCATCTCCGCCGTTCGAAGACGACTGCCCGGGAACGATAATCAACAAGGTTTCTGGAACGTTGCTTTCTTGCACCCAAATCATCGCAGTGCTGTCGCCTCGAAAAACCAATGGGGTGTCGCATTCTTGTCCAGGGTTTAGTCTTATCGTGTCGATTCTTTTGGCATCAGAAGGAGGTAGAGACTCCCAGTGATAGCCACCAGAAAAGACAGTTAAGACAGTGGCTTCGTTAGGTTTATAACGCAACCGAATCTCACCATCGAGCACTTCTATATTGGGTTCAGGCGAGCGTACGGAAGGGACAATGCCCGCTTGTATCCCGCCTTTTTCGTGCTGCCAGAGATAAGAACCGAAGTATGCGACGGCGAGAAAGGCTGCCGCGGTTGCTGCGTACGCCCCGACCCTCATCCACGTGAAAACGGGTTTCGTTGCCTGCTTTTTCTGCCATTCCGCTTTGTCCAACGACCTGGTAATTTTCTCTAATAAGTCACCCGGAACCTCGACTGGAATTGGTTTCGATGCCGTCTCATAAACTTTTCGGAATAAGTCAAGTTCATAGGAGCATGCAGGGCACTCGTTCAAGTGCCTTTCGAAGGTCGTACGCAACCCGCCGCTTAGCGTCCCTTCATGGTACTCGCTAAAGAAATCTTTTGCTCTTTCGCAATTCATAATGTTCGTTCATTTGGGTCTGACTGGTTCATCGCAAAAAAAGTTCCTCGACAGGCGAGAGCATTTCGCGTAAAGTTAGCCTTGCCCGATTCAGCCTGCTTTTCACCGTTCCGAGCGGAAGGTCGAGCACCTGCGCAATTTCCTCGTAACTCATGTTTTCGATGTGGTACATGACGATCATTACCCTTTGGTATTCAGGAAGGCTTTCGATCGCCTTGGCAAGCCAAAGTGCTTTCTCGTCGCGCTCGACGCCAGTATCCGGCGTCTCCGACTGATCTTCGTACTCCTTTTGCACCACACCTTCTTCAGATTGAACGAGGGTATCCAAGCTTTCTACTTTCAGACCCTTCCCCTTCTTCTTCATGTCGAGGAAACAATTCGTTAGTATTCGAAAAAGCCATGTGCTGAACAGGCTGTCTTGGCGAAAACGGTGAATGTTCAAATAAACGCGGGTGAATGTTTCTATTACGAGGTCGGCCGCGATGTCGCTGTCTCCGCTCAACCGATATGCGAACTGATAAGCACGCTGATAGTATTTGCGCACTAATTCATCGAGCGCATCCCGTTCCCCTTTTTGGCAGCGTTTGATGAGAAGGTGGTCTTCTGCAGGTTGCTGGGTCATCCAGACGGCTCCGGATGTGTCCATTTCCGAGCGAGTTCTATCGCTGCTTCCTCTTCTGGTGTCAGACCGACTTCGCATTTTCCATTCTCGATTGGCTTACAGAAAAATCTGACGGATTCGCGTCCCGTGATGCAATTGATCACGACACCGTCTCTCAACTCGTTTTGCAATGCCAGCGCAAAGCTTTGCTCGCCTCCGATCTCCTGAAAAGCATTGTAACGAACTACTCCCACGGATGAGACCGCTCTTTGGGCTTTGCTTTCGAGTTTACTTATCCGACGTTCGAGAGACGAAACGAGGGTCGCTATTCGTTCCATGTCTTGGAAATGTTGGATGAGTATGGGCTCGAGGCTTTCCCCTTTCGTGCCCTTTAGAATATTTTTGAAGAGCCTGATTTCTCTATACCATTTAATCCAGAGGGAAAAAAGCAAAACATAGGCAACAGAAAGAGCGACTGCGAAAACAGTGTGAAGAGTAGCGGTTTCCATTCAAAAAGAATTATGAAGCCCATGCGTCTTCGCTGGCAAAAGAACACACACCGGGTTCTAACTCTTTTAGTTATTTCCCCAATTGCTCGCGCAATTTTTGTGAGCGGCGGAGATTTCTTTTCTTCCTGAGCCGAATCGCCCAAGGAATATGGGTGATATTCACCGAGTATCTCCCGACTAAAATGTCGTAAATCGGCAATACGACATTGAAATTCCTGTCATCTGCGAGGTGATGCACGAAATGCCTGCGGTCGAACCACTCGAAAATACATTTAAGCGGTTGAAAACGACGGAACCATCGCAAACGCTCTCCCTTTTTTGGGAAATGCATATTCCAGTGCAGAAATTCATAGGCGGTGTAATACGCTGTCGTCGTTAGAACGACGGTAAGTGCTTCCCAAAATCCCCATAGCATCCATGCACCGATAGTCAAAGGTGAAAAAAGGAGTAGGACAGTGGGAAGGAAGTACCATTCGAGGCTGATTTTGCTGTCTTCAGGACCTGGAGTTTGTTGATATTTGTCGGCTCGGAATTTAGGATGATGCTCCAAAGCATGCGCATGGAAAGCGCGTTGAAGCAGACCCCATAATAAGCGCTTTTGCGGTGTATGCAGGATAAATTGATGAAAAATGCCCTCGACCACGCTTGCAAGAATGGTGAGGGCCACTACACAGATTAAGACACCCATGAACGTTTCTTGGATGTGATTTTCTCGTGCTTTACCAGGAACGTCGGCGTCCGCCACCACCGCCGCTGTTGTATCTTCGGCGGGGCTGCTCTTCTCGAGGTCGAGCCTCGTTTACAACGAGCCTTCGTCCCCCGAATTCGGAGTCATTTTTGTCGAGAATTGCTTGTTGAGCATTCTCTTCAGGGACGTCCACGAAGCCGAAGCCTCGTCCTTCGATGATACGGGCTGAGAGAGCGCCGTACGGGGCGAAGAGGTCGAGCAGACCAGATTCCGTGGTGGAATAGGGCAAACTGCCCACATATAGAGATTTAGTTGCCATTTTTGGCCTCCTAATAGGTTTGATTGAAGGCCGTCTCAATGGCAATCTTTCACAAAAGGACCGATACGCGCACCAGAAGCGCCTTCTGAGGGTTATTATGGCATATTTTTCATAAGAAACCCAGGCTACGCCGCAGTAGAAGACAAATTGCCATCTCGAAAGCAAGATTCGAGCATAAGTTTCAAAGGATGTGCTTCATGTGCCTCGAAACTTAGATGAGTCTCATATAACTTATTCGATAGGCGTTACTTTGGAAACAACCCGTGTGCGCGTTCGCGAACAACTGCGCTTTGCGCAACGCTGCGCAAAAAATTAGGAGACGAACAAATTATGGCTTATCTTCGTTTTTGCGAGGCAGCACTTCCAGGATTGAAGCGTCGCGGATCCGAGTGGAGGAATTATGAAACTAAAAAATAAAGAAATTATTTCAATTCGAAACGCAGAGGTTTAATCTTTTTGCACTGCTTCTTCGACTGCTGTTCGGAGTACTTCATTAACACCAATAGATAAGCCAGACTCCACTCCTTTAGATGCTGTATATAATTCGTCCTCTGTAAGTTCTCTTCCAACATACATTAATGCGGCTTCTTGTAGATCATCGATAGTTACAAAGAAAACAATTCGTTCGTACGAAATTGCATTACTTTCATGTGCCATTGCTACCCCCCTCTCGTTCACTTCGCTCTCCATATCCTTATATAACCCGCATCGGAAAGTGTAAGCAGAAAAGAGCCATCGCCGCTCCAAGCGAGGGGCGAACCGACCAAACTTTGACCCTCCAAGGTCATCGCTCTTTTCAATTTCTTCAAATCCCAAAGAATCACTTTCCCATCGCTGGAACTGCTCGCGATGTATTTTCCATTCGGGCTAATCTTCACATTTACCACCCAATCTCCATGGCCCGATAAATAGGAAATTCGCTTTCCTTGCTTCAAATCCCAAATACCGATGCGCGAATCTCTTCCTGCATCCGCCGCGAGCGTGAATGGACGGTTCGCATCCACATCATTTACTCCCTCTTCGCGCGCTTTCCAATATTTCAAAAGTTGCCCGTTCGGTTTATAAATTGCGATTCCTCGAGCGAGTGTCGCGCAAAAAACACGTTTGCCCATAGCATCGAATTTCGCATTATAAAGATTGATCCCTTTCCCCAAAATCGTCACTACGGTTTTTCTTTTTTTCAAATCCCAGATACGAACCACGTCATCGTGACCAGTCGAAACGATTTGCAGTCCTGAGGGGTGGAATGCGAGAGACTGAATTCCACGAATATGCCCTCTGAGAGTGAAGACATTGCCGGTGTTCACGTTCCACACATGTATCGAGCCATTTTCAGCACCAGCAGCAACCAAGTCCCCACGCGGGCTCCACGCTACCGCAGGGCAGGGAAAGGGATTGCCGGGAAGTTTGAAGTTTTTGATTTCCTTTGCCGTCTTCGCATCGTAAATCTTCACCGTCATGTCCGCCATTCCTGCAACGAAGCGCGTGCCACCGGGCGCGAAAGCGAACGATTGTGCTTCTGCATAGATCGTCCCAGACGAGGTGAGAGGTGCAGTTTGGGCAAGAGAGAAAAAAACGAGATTCGCAAGTATCTGGTTCATGGTGTTTTCCTTTCTCGAAATTTTTCGTATAGTTTGACGTACAAATTTGCGAAAATGCATTCCCCGCTACCATCAGAAGTCCATATGGAACGCCTTTACAGTTTTGCCTCTTCTGCGGGTAGGCTCACAGTGTTTTGGAAATCATAGGGTGGATGCTCGACATCGCGAGGGAGCAATCTCCGAAAGAAGAGGTGCTGGATGAATGGCTCTCGCGTTCAAAAGCGGCGGGTTATAACGCAGTCGGATTTTATATAGAGCATCGTTTCCGCTACGAAAGCGCACCATGGGCAGGCGGTCGAGGTGCATTGACTCCGGAAACCGTACGGCGACTCATCGAAACACATTCAGGAATCCGCTGTATCCCGTTTCTCAATACATTAGGGCACATGGAAGGGTTCATTCGCTCCGAGGGGGGGCAATGGCTTGCGGAAGGGGCACCGGAAAAATCATCGCAAATTTGCCCGAGCAGGAAGGAATGCGTAGATTTCGCCAAATCGCTGATTCGAGATGCAGCAAAATGTTTTCAAGACGAGTGGATTCATTTAGGGGGGGACGAAACATGGCAACTCGGCGAATGTCCTCTCTGCATGGAAAGAGCACAAAAAATCGGAAAGGGGGGGATTTACGCAGAACATTATAAAGAACTTTGCGAAACAGTCCTCGAAATGGGGAAACGCCCTTGCTTGTGGGGGGATATGCTTCTTGCGCACCCCGAAGCGATGCGCCTCATTCCGAAAGAAACCGTGATTTTCGATTGGCAATACGGCGGACCTCCGAATCAGACTGCAGAACGTTTTCGCAAAGAAGGATTCGACGTCGTCTGCTGTCCTGCGTTGCACACTTTCGATTCAGGATGGTGTTTTTGGGATTTGTCTAAAAAGAATATTGACGAGCATCGCGATGCGGCTCAATCTCTCGGCGCGTTAGGAGTTTGCGTTACGACTTGGGAGTTCATGTATTTTTCTTCTTATTTTTCGGTGATGCCACTTGTTTTTGCGATTGGCAGACATCTTGCGCAGGGTGAGGACTGGGAAAAAGCGCTCGTCGAGGAAGGGGGGGAATTTTATGCAGAAGTCGCGCAGATTTTAGGAGTGGAAATTCCCTCCATCTCTAAATTTTTAGGAAGTGGCTGGCGAAATTTGCGAAGGAATTTCGTAGAGAACGCGGATATCTTCGCCTTGTGGAGAGAATGGCGCGAAGAGGCATGCAGCGAAGTGGGGGATACAATTTTAGCCAACATAAACAAAGCAAAACAGAGACTTTTCGAAAACGACCCCATG
Organism: Fimbriimonadales bacterium; assembly: GCA_035559795.1. Lineage (NCBI taxonomy): Bacteria > Bacillati > Armatimonadota > Fimbriimonadia > Fimbriimonadales > Fimbriimonadales bacterium. The sequence goes on from DATMAR010000003.1 coordinate 314,893, forward strand.
CGATTTCCTTTGACGCTTCACGAAGTGGCAATCGAATGGGTTCGAAAAATCGAGTCAGCGCGAATTCTTTATGGGAAACGGGATTTGGCGGGTTTCGTGTTGGAGTTTTCGGAGGCTGCGGAATTGCTTTCTTCTCTTTCCCCTTATCTTGCAGAGATTGCAAAACAGGGGGGGTCGCTCGGCGATTTGATGCGATTGCGAAGGATGATTTCGCAACAGGTGGATGTGTTGGAAAAGGTGCGAATGTTGGGAGACTTCGACGCCTATGCCTATCTTCCAGCATTCGAGGTTTTGATTCACCCCGGCTTCGTTCCGGGTGGACAAGCGGGATGGGATTGCAGACAGTTATAACTCGATTAGATTCGGATATAACTTTCGAAAAGTAGTTTTAGAATATTTAGCATTCAAAATCAAATCGTAATTTCCAGACTTCGATAAAGGCAAGTAAGCACGGTAGATACCTGGTGTAGAAGTTTTTTCGAATAGAATTGAACGAGAGCTCAGTGTTTTATCATGCGAGCGTGAAATGACTTTCGCATGAATAACGAACAGCTTATCAGGAAATGCCCTCTTTCGGAAAGAAATAGATTCTTTTCGCTCTTTTTTCGTATGCAGAGAACCGTAATCCTGTTTCGCGAATTCAGGAGTCATATCATCGAGATATACAGTGTTGCCGTTTTTGTCCGTCAATCGCGCTTCGACCCAATCAGCTGTATCCCAATTAATCCCATCCCCCCCGTCTGTTACGATTAACTCTATTCGCTGACGGCCATCTACGTTTAGCCTGACAGGACGCGCATAGGTTTCTCCACGCAAAGGCTCGCTTTCCCAAACCTTCTCTCCATCGAGCATAACTTGAAAAGAAACTGTTCCACCTCCACCCGGAAACACGAGTGCTTCGAAAGTCTCGTACAATCCATTTAGAGCATAGACAATCCTGGAATTGGCATGAGTTCGCAAACCATAGTTCCATTTACGTGGAAGCGACACCGCAACCTCGATTTGCTGTTCGTCAGTAGAGGCGATTTCGATACCGTGAAATATTCGAGACGCTTCTCTCACACGATTTGAAAACGAACCTTCTGCCATGTTTTTGTCGTACGGATCCGGTTTGATAATCGGGAAACCCCAATTTTCGAAACGTTTCCAAAGGTCTTTTCCGGAGTATCGAGATAAGAGGTGAATGAACAAAGAAAGTTTGCTTTCGCGAGTTTCCGGAACCTGCGTTTCGGGCAGTGCTTGATACGCTCGAAATGTTTTTTTGAAAGGCTCCCAACCGATTTCGTTTTTGAGAATCAGAAACTTGTGCGTCGCTGCATCGCTTTGCGCGAACCAATCCTTCAAGGGCTTTTCGTCTTCTGCTCCCATAGCCACCGCAGAAATCGAACCTCCTTCTCGGTAATATTTCTCAATCCGCTCGCCATTCGGGTCGGAATAATCGAACCAAGTATTTCCCATATACACTTTGAGTTTCGCTTTTTCGAGTGCGTAAACCATTTTGAAATTGGCGAAGAATTCCCCATGCCAAACCCATTTGTAATCGAGATCGAAATCGTGACCGATTTCATGCAAGATACCGAAAAGGGTGTCACCTTCGTTGACTTTTTGCAAAGATTCAGGAATATATCTGCCATACCAACGAATGGGTTGTCCCGCTACTGCCCACCCCCCCGGATATTCTGCTTCCTCTTTAATCGTTATTTTTTGTCCGTGATATGGCTTACCCCCCACCAAATCAGCATAAGCGACGTACGCACGATCGAGCGCGCGAAGATATCCTTCCGGATTTTCGAGGATTTTCCAATTCTCCTCGGAAAGTTCGAGGGCAACATACTGTCCTTCCTTGCGTATCAATTTTTGCTCGGGAATTCGAGCGAAAGCGATTATCGAAAGCAAGAACACTAAAATCCAAAGTAACCGCATCACTTCGCTACCACATTCACCAATTTATCCGGGACGACCACGACCTTTTGCACTTTCTTTCCATCGATAAATTGTTGAACGCGTTCATGGGAAAGGGCGAGGCGTTCGAGTTCTTCACGCGATGTTCCCGTCGGAACTTCGATATTCGCTCTCACTCTTCCATTCACTTGCAAAACGATGGTCACTCGTTCTTTTGTAAGCAGAGCAGGGTTCGCTTTCGGAAAATTCGCTTGATACGTGAATCCAGGAAATCCGTAACTCTCCCAAATCTCGTCCGCGCTATGAGGAGCAATCGGCGCAAGGAGCAGAATCAAAGTCTCCACTGCCTCCGATATCGCAAGGCGCAAACTGTTTTGTTCTGGTGTGAAAATTCGGATTTTTTCCGTAATCGCATTCGTAAATTCCATCAAAGCGGCTATAGCGGTATTGAAACTGAAATCTTCGATGTCTTTCGTAACCTTCTCGATGGTCGTATGAGTTATGTTTCGCATCTCACGAGACGATGCATCGAGATTTACAGTGTTTATCTGCTCGCTCCAATCGCGAACGAAATGAGGATGCCAATCGTCCGTCAACTTGAAAACGCGATGTAAAAACCGAATAGCCCCCTGCACGCGTTCTTCCGACCATTGTATGGTCTGTTCGAAAGGCGCTTCGAAAAGTTCGTAAACACGCAATGCATCCGCTCCGTATTTATCGACGGCTTCATCGGGTGTCACCACATTCCCTTTCGATTTGCTCATCTTTTCCCACTTATAAAAAACTTCTTCTTTGGGTAATTTCGCCGCTTCCTCGAAAGTGATGAGAATGCCTTCTTCTCCCACCTTCAGCCGTTCGTTTTCGCGAGGTTTTCGATAGGGGGTCAGCGCCAAAACCATCCCTTGATTTCGGAGGGTTTGAAACGGTTCTTTGCACGGAACGAGACCTTCGTCATAAAAAACTTTATTCCAAAAGCGCGCGTAAAGCAAATGCATGACTGCGTGCTCAGCCCCCCCTACGTAGCAGTCCACCGGCATCCATTTCGCCGCTTTTTCAGGGTCCCATGCTCGTTTGACGTTGTGAGGGTCGCAAAATCGAAGGAAATACCAAGAGGAGCAAGCAAAAGTGCCCATCGTGTCCGTCTCTCTTCGCGCAGCCCCCCCGCAGGTAGGGCATTTTACATTCACCCATTCAGGAATTCCCGCGAGTGGCGATTCTCCCGTTCCCGTGGGTTCGTAACTTTCGATTTCAGGTAAGCGAACGGGAAGTTCATTTTCCGGAACGGGAACTAAACCGCATCGTTGGCAATGAACAATCGGAATGGGAGTGCCCCAAAAACGCTGGCGACTAATCAACCAATCTCGCAAACGATAATTCACACGCCGTTCGCCGATTCCTCGTTCTTCCAACCATTCTGCCAAGCGCTTTTGTCCTTCTCGGCAAGGAAGTTCACTGAATTCGCCACTGTTCACCATGATTCCATCTTCGCTGGTGTAAGGCAAATCGTCCGGTGAACCGTCTGCAGAACGAATCACGCGCACAATTTCCAAACCATATCGCTTTGCAAAATCGTAATCCCGTTCATCGTGCCCGGGAACAGCCATGATGGCACCCGTTCCATATGTCATCAAAACATAATCTGCAATCCAAATCGGAACGCGATTGCCAGTAAACGGATGAATCGCATAAGCACCTGTGAACACTCCCGTTTTCGGTCTTTCCGTTGCTAAACGGTCTTGCTCGCTCAATCGCATTGCGGATTCGATGTAGTTTTCGACTTCTGCGCGATGTTCCGGTGTCGTTATTTTCAAAACAAGCGGATGCTCGGGAGAAAGAACGCAAAATGTCGCTCCGAATACGGTGTCTATGCGCGTCGTAAATGTTCGGAAAGATAAATTGGAATCGGCAATCTTCCATTCGAATTCCACGCCTTCCGATTTCCCTATCCAATTCCGCTGCATCATTTTGATTCCTTCGGGCCAGTTCAGTTCGTCTAAATCTTGCAACAAACGCTCTGCGTATGCAGTGATTTTGAAAAACCACTGTTTGAGATTTTTCTTCGTTACAGGAGTTCCGCAACGCCAGCAGTTCCCCCCCTCCACTTCTTCGTTCGCTAAAACGGTTTGACATTGCGGACACCAATTCGCAGGATATTCCGCGTGATAGGCAAGCCCTTTTTTATATAATAAAAGAAATATCCACTGCGTCCAACGATAATATTCCGGAGTGGACGAATTGATTTCGCGCCACCAATCGTAACTAATGCCGACCAGATTCATTTGTCTCTTATAGGTCTGCGCATACAGGGAAACGAGCTTCGCGGGATGCACTTTTTTCGCCAGCGCTTCGTTTTCCGCCGGAAGCCCGAATGCATCCCAACCCATCGGGTGAAGGACGTTGTAGCCTTGCATGTATTTCATGCGGCAAAGAACATCAGTGGGTATGTAGTTTCGAAGGTGCCCGACGCTCAACCCCTGCCCACTCGGGTAAGGGAAGAAATCCAGTCCATAAAATTTCGGGCGCGAGGGCTCTTCTCGGGTGCGGAAGAGGTCTACCTCTTGCCATTTTTTCTGCCACTTGGGTTCGATAGATTTGGATTCGTAACGAGAGGGCATGGGTTATTGATTATGAATGAATCGTTATTCGGCGTAAAATGATTCCTATGAAGTGGTGCTTTTTGACAGTATCTATTGCCTTCTTCCTCCTCAGCGTTTCGGGGTGCAATTTGGGGCAGCAAGTCACTCCATCTAACACAGGCGACGAAAAATCACAAACGGCTTCTTCAAACCCAGCCAAACAGGGAGAACCGGCGAAATCGCCGCCCTCATCCCAACCTTTGGTCAAGCCAAAAGAATTGATCGCCCTACAACAACTCACGACAAAACCCAAACCGGGAATCGTAGGTATATGGCTTCCTCAAGTTCGCGACCCGCAGACGAACAACATCCTGCCGTGGGAGCCGGGCAAGGATGGAAAGCAACAGCCATGGGTAATTATCGAATTCAAAAAAGACGGAACTTTCACGATTACCGGCTGGGGTCCGCGTGGGAAAATCACTTCCTCCGGAAAATACAAACTCGAAGGCACAAAACTCACGCTCATCATCGAAGTCATCGAAGGTAAACCTGCACCCGCTTCGGAACGTACTCCTCGAGTGGGCAAACTCAACAAGGACGGACTAACTTTGGTGGACGACGCAGGTGTCGGCTGGATAAAAAAGAAATGAGCAAATAAAATTAAAGATGAAGCCGCAAGAAGAATTAGAAGTCCTCATACGCGCGAAATATCCGATTCTTTATGTGATCACTTTCGAAGAGGAGCGCGTCGTCGAAGCATTGGAATCCATCGCTTCGGAATTGAAACGCCCCTTTCACACATGGTCACTAACGCAAGGGACGAAAGTCGGGCTCGAGGAATCTCCTTACGTTCCGAAAACACGACTCTCGGCAGAACTCGAAGTTTTGGCGGAAATCTACAGCAAAAACGAACCGGCGATATATTGCCTCAAAGATTATCACGTGTATTTGAACGACTCGCGCGTGATTCGTCTGCTCAGGGAACTCGCTCATCGTTTGAAAAGTCGCTCGCAAACTCTGATTCTTACCGCCCCTGTATTGCGACTCCCCACCGAACTCGAAAAAGATATCACGGTTCTCGATTTCGGCTTGCCCGATGACGAAGAAATTGCGATGGTCGTAGAATCTGCCGTGAGTGCGATTCGTAACAACCCGAACGTAGACGGACGATTAGACCCACAAGAGTACGAAAAAATCGTGAAATCCTGTATGGGCTTGACGTTGAACGAAGTGGAATCCGTTTTGGCGAGAAGTTTGGTCGAAAAGAAAAAACTGAGCGTGGATGTGATTTTGGAACAGAAAAAACAAATCGTGCGCAAAACAGGTTTGTTAGAATATTACGCTGCGGAAGATAATTTTAAAAACGTGGGGGGAATGGAGCATTTGAAAGAGTGGTTAATTAAGAGGAGAGAGAGTTTTACGGATAAAGCGCGTGAGTACGGATTGCCTGCGCCGAAAGGAGTGCTTTTGCTGGGCGTACAAGGATGCGGGAAATCGCTGGTTGCGAAAGCGATTGCAAGCGAATGGAATCTGCCGATGCTCCGTTTGGACGTAGGTCGAATCTTCGGAAGTTTGGTGGGGCAAAGCGAAGAAAACATTCGTCGTGCGATTAAAGTTGCGGAAAGCGTCGCACCGTGTATTCTTTGGGCAGACGAACTCGAAAAAGGTTTTGCAGGAACGCAAAGCAGTGCAGTCAGCGACAGCGGAACGACCGCACGTGTCTTCGCAACGTTTCTTACATGGATGCAGGAAAAAACATCGCCCGTGTTTTTAGTGGCGACGTCGAACGACGTTTCGCAACTCCCCCCCGAACTTTTGCGCAAAGGACGATTCGATGAGATATTTTTTATAGATTTGCCGGACTTCGAAGAAAGAGAAGAAATCTTTCGGATTCACTTGCGAAAAAGGAAACGGAATCCGGAGAATTTCGATATCAAAAAACTCGCAGAAGCCACGAAAGGTTTTTCAGGCGCAGAAATCGAGCAGATTGTGGTGAGCGCGCTTTTTTCGGCGTTTTACGAACATCGCGAACTGACGCAAGAAGACATGTTGAAAGAGGCGGAGCACATGGTGCCTTTGAGCGTGATGATGTCGGAAGATATTCAGACCCTCCGCGATTGGGCACGCCTCCGCGCCCGCCCCGCCAGCCGCAAAGACGAACCATTGGAGACGGAACGGGTGGTGGAGTTCTAGAAATTTCTTTTTCCCCAACGAAAAACAGGGCTTTGGAAAGTGCTTGATTCACATCTAGTTATTATTCTGTTTCAATTCCGTAAATGCTTTTAATGCGGCTGCGTTTAACAAAAGCAGTTATTTTCTTCGTTATTATCTTGTAACAAAAAACAGAGGGAACGCCGACTAAAGTACTGAACAAACCAACCCAAAAAGGAAAAAATATGTATAATAAAATTACTATTATAATATAAAGTAAAACAACCAAATTTGTTATCCATGTCCCAACTTTCTTGCTGAATTCATCAATATTAGAATCAACAAATGTAAGTTTATTGGAGATTTTATGATATTCACGCTGAATAGCTTCTCTTTTTTCCTGTTCTTCCTTACCAACTTGGTTTTTAAAAGTTTCTAACACTTCCCGAAGAGTTTTAGTTGAATATCTTTTTTCAGAACCACAGGTAAGATGCATTAATTCTCTACGTGCAACAGAGCTCACACGAAAAGCTTCCAGGTGTTCTTCTGTTATTTCTCCGCTATTTCTAAGTTTCTCTGCTTCATTGAGCACTCTCTCCCATAATTCGTCCCCTGGCTCTATTGCAGCTGTACACGATGCGATGAGTTCCGCTCTTGGTAAAGTGCTGTTCGTTGGTGATTTTAGCCATGCAATATTCGCTACGCTATAATCCGATACAACTGCTGAAACGCATTGAATTGAACCGTAATCCTTCCCGAATTCATATACTGCCTTTGCGAGTGAGCTATTCGATGTTATAAGAACATGCTTTGCGTCTTCCAAACTTCTTGGCTCATGTTTTCCTCTTAATATAAAAATGCTTCTTACCGATTTTATGTCGTATTGAAGGGTTGTTTCTCTTTCCTGTTTTACGCGCTCTCGGAGAATTTTCTCTAATGAAGACTCGCTTATTACGAACTCACGAAATTTGTTAGGATCTGGGCTTACTTTGCGTTGAATGTTTTTTATTTTAAGCCAATCATCGATAGATGCCGCTGCGAGTTCAAGATCCGATGGTGTACCATTTCTATTATACGTATAACGTATAGCAGGATTATTATAGTAATGCGGGTCATCAAAATGAGAAGCACATGTTATCAAAACATTACAAGTTTCCTCAATTGTATGCATGAAGACACATATTGTCCCTTGGAGTGCTTGTAAAAGAGACACTAACTCTTCTGTAGCTCGTTTTTTCTCATCTGAAGAAAAGCCCATAAGAGCCAATAAAAGAGGAGTATCTAAGTAAAAGTTCACATCATTAAATTTTTTTTGAGCATATTGAAGGTTTTCGCAAGTAAATGCATTCGCAAGCATATTTCCTTTAAACAGCGTAACCAAATCATCAATAACCCCCCCCTCACGAATACTTTCGTAAGCTATAAAGGAGTTTACCATAAATTTATATTCATCATCAGTATTTATCTCAGGAAGTGCTGTTCCTCGGGACGTACTGCTTAACCCTTCTAAAGAAAATTCTCTAAGATATACTATTAAACTATCAAAAGCATCGTTCACACTTAATTCAATGTTGAAATTTTTTTTGACATATGCTTGAAAATGCTCGACAATTCTTTTTTGAAGCATTGTAACTTCATTTTTTATTTTAGCGAGGTTGGAATCGTATTGCACTTTATGTCCAACAAAAAGTACGCCTGACTCTTCCTTGATTATTTCTTTTTTTCGTAGCCTTTTCAAAATTAGCTCACAAGTATGGAGCGGGACATTCAACCCTAGATCTGTTGAAAGCCATTGTTGCAGTATTGTTTTATCTATTTTCTCGTTTTGTCTTTGTGTTACGGATTCACCTGCAAGGTGCGCGATATAGTCGATATGGTCGTGCCCTCTTTGGTCTGAAATAACTTTAAGTAGAGCTAAGCTTGCGAGGGTTGTCTGACTCCCAACTTGAGTATTTACAAGACGTGTATCTTTCTCCATGCTATTATTATACCATATAGATTCAAGCTACCCTCAGAAAAATCCTTCTACATTTGGGAAGAGTTACGACACGACGCAATTCAACCTTTTGAATGTAAACATATTTAATAGATATCCGACCTCTGTTCAAAAAGGGCGTATACACTAAGGAATCTGACGTTCTCACCAAATATATTAGAAGCGAAGAATAAATTAATCTATTTTCTTCTCACACGTCTATATATCAGAAAAACCTCGTCATCCACCACATGATGTTCAAAAAGTGTGAAACGGAGTAAATTTTCGCGCGGGAGGGGTGCCCCCCCTGCCAGTGTGGGGACGTTCTCTCCCAATTTCACTTTCGGCGCTATCGTGATGAAAAGTTCGTCCACCAAGTCTTCTTTTAACAATTGTCCATTGATATCGCTCCCCCCCTCGACGAGCAGGCGTTCTATGCCGAGTTCCTCGCGCAAAATTCGAAACGTTTCCTTCCAAACGATTTCCGTCTTCCCCGAACGAATGATTTTTACGGAACTCGGAAGTTTTTTCACTTCGCACGATTCCGGACACAAAACGTATGCTTTATCCGGCGCTTCGTCGAAAAACAAACTCGGATAAAGCAAATTTCCCGAACGTGTGGCGACGATACGAATCAAACGATTCCCGAAAGTGATTTTCGCCGTGCTCCTCTGCGACGATGCGCCAATCAAGACGGCATCCGCCGCGTCTTCGATTCGGCGCATGAGGAAATGGTCCACCTCGCTTCCCAAGTCGTGAACCGGTTCTCCACGCTCGCCACTCACGGTTTTGCCGTCAATCGTAACGACCATATTGATGAACGTATACGGGCGGTCGGGCGGAACCTTCTCTATCCGGAAATGCAAAGAGGAATAAATTTGCAACGCTTCGGGGTTCACTATAAGTAGTTTCTACCCAATTCGAATCGTGTTTTGTCAAAAAAATTAAAGTTATTTCAGAACAATCTGTTCCGGTTCGAGCAGAGCGAAGAGGGGACCTATGTTTCGCTGGATATGTTTTTACATTTCCTCGTCATATTTTTTTCATCAGTCACGAGAAGATGAATTAAACCGCTTCCCCTTCGAGCGGAGCGAAGAGGGAGAACCTTTTAAGGAGTGGGGTTATAAATTCTGGACATAAAAATCTTTGCTTTTTATTGACCCCCTCCGTAAGGTTCCCCCTGCTTGCGCAAGGGGAACCGGTAACGTGTCACACATTTCATTAACAGAAATCGCGCCTTACGGCGCTCCTACGAAGGGACGCACATTTTTCGTAATAAAAATCGCGCCTTACGGCGCTCCTACGAGTTTTTCGAATGTATGCGAGGGGCAAATAAAAACGCATCCCCGAAAAGGGTATACTTAGCCTTCCCTTACCCGGGAAGACCGGAGGTATCCAAATGAAAAAAACTTTTTTGATGACCCTTTTCTCTCTGTTTGTGCTCGTTGCCGCCGGGTGCACCCCGGGGTATGTAGGCATGTACAAAATCGAACTGCCCGCAGACCAACAAAAGCAAGCGGAAGCACTGGGCATGAATATAGACTGGACTCTCAACCTCAAGAAAGACAAAACGTTCGAAATGAAGGTGATGAATCAAACCATCACGGGGACGTACACCGTGGAAGGAGACGAACTCAAATTGGTGGCGATGAAAGCCAACGATAAACCGCTCTCCGATGCCGAAAAGGCGAACCAGCCCCCCCCTCTGACCATCGAAAAAGACGGTTCTTTGACGATGCCGACACAAACAGGGGCGTCGCTGAAGTTCAAAAAGCAGTAAATAACCTACCTCCTTCCGTGAGCGGAAGGAGGTTTTCGTTCGTCACGAAGAGGATGTTTACGCATCTTCACCCAAGGGCGAGGATATTCATCCGGCGTTCTTTCTGTCTTTTCGAAAATAGGCAGTAAGCGAATCGCTTCGATTGGCTTTACTTCGATTTCGCGAAGTTCGAACAATCGCAAACCCAATTTAGCCGAAGGAAAATCGCGAATCGTATTTCGCTCTCTCGGTGTTCGCAAAGGAACGAACAAACCACGGAGAGCGACGAATGCCGCCGAGATTTCGATTTGAACGGGAAACGGTGCAATCGCTCTACCCGTTACGAAATCGTACGCTTCTCGAAATCGTGATTCATGCGCCGCCTCTTCCGCCCGAGCGACGACGATTTCGTGGAGAACCGGAATCGCCCCCCCACTGCCGAACAACCCTCGTAAAAAATCTGTCGCTTTGCGCGAAGAATCGAGACAAGTAACCCTTACATCGGGGCGCGCAATCGCTATCACCGCTCCCGGAAATCCAGCACCGCTACCGATATCCAGAACTTTCGCATTCTCGGGAATCAAAGGATTGAGCACGAGCGAATCCAAGAAATGCCTCGCCCAGCATTCTTCTTGCGGAACGCGGGTGAGATTCATGCGCGTATTCGCAAGATAAAGTTCTTTTTCGAAAAGTGCGAAGGCTTGCAGTTGCACGTCAGAAAGTTTGAGCCCGTACGCTTCTGCGTGTTCTGCAAGCGCTTTCGCATTCATCAACGATTCGTTTCGCTCTCTTTGGGTTTTTCGATTTCTTTGGGTTTATTGATGCGATTCATCGCGTTCGATATCCCTTCTTTTATAATCCATTCGCATCCGTCCGCTGCTTTCCGAATCGCCTCTGTAATCAATGCCATTTCTTCCGGTTCGAAACGACTCAATACATGTTCCACGCCGCTAATTTCCGGTGAACCGATTCCGATTCTTATACGAGGAAAATCCTCCGTTCCCAAACTTTCGATGATGCTTTTCATTCCGTTATGCGTTCCGGGACCGCCCTTCGGTTTAATGCGCACTTCTCCGACTTCGAAATCCATATCGTCATAAATCACGACAAGCCTTTCGAAAGGAATCGAAAAATGTTTAACCAACGAACTCACAGCACGACCGGAAACATTCATATACGTCATCGGTTTTGCGAGCAAAACGTTCTTCCCGCAAATTTTCCCGAAGCCATAATTCGACTGAAATTTCCATTCGGAGAGTTTTATTCCGTGTCTTTTCGACAACTCATCGATGACCTCGAATCCAACGTTATGGCGAGTGCCTTCGTATTCAGTACCCGGATTGCCGAGACCGATGAAAACCCATTCAGGCTTTTCGATAGGGATTCGTTTCCGAAAAAACCGCACGAAGAGATTATGCCAGGTTAGTTTTCGGGGTCGAAGTTTTGGAGCGGATTGCTCGCAGGCCAGCGAAAGAGCGATGCGCCAGCGGTAAGGAGAAAGACTTGACCTTGTGCGCCTTTAATTTTGTCTTGAACCCAAACCTCATTGAAAGTTTTCGCCCAATGCCAATGGCATTCCGATACGGGCGTCATATCTCCCCAATTTCCTGCGCCTCTATTGGGCCAAGGATTCCACCACCCCCACTCGATTGCCGCATGCCACATCGGCACCCATGTGTAACTAACCCCCGTAGGCAAGAAGCGCGTACCTTCTAAGCGGTCAGTTCCCTTATATTTCCCTGCCTTCGGGTCACTCGGGCAGTGAAAAACATTCGGCTCGTTTACATAAGTGGGAAAAAGGTGACTGAGCCGTTCAGGCATCTTGTCGTCATAATCGCCGCGATAGAGTTGCAGTGCGGCACCGATTTGCTTGAAATATTGGATGCATGCCGATTCTCGACCCTTCGCCTTCGATGCGAGGATGACCGGATAGGTGATTCCCACTAGAACCGCAATAATCGCCAGAGTGACCAGCAACTCGATGAGCGTGAATGCTCGTCGCATCTCATCAATTTGGACTGTTTTGTTTATAAAGCGTTTCGGTGGAGTGCTTTTATACATAGAGGTAGAAAATTACGTCCAAGTCTCAATACGTAAATGTAGACGGGTTGTTCACCCATTTTCGTATGGATTTGTTCAAATCCTCTTTCGTGAGGGAATCGATTTTTTCCAAGAAGAGCGTATCCATTCTCGCCCCTGCACCTTCGAGTTCCCACCAAGCCACCCAAAATGCTTTTTCAGATGCCGAGTGATGTCCGCTTCCGAACGATGAAGAATCATAGGGATTGCTTTCACCAGCAATGTAACATCCCGCTGTATAACGAACTGCTCGCTCCGTTTCCTCTTCCGTAAAACCATTTTTCGAAGAGGTTATCAACTTTTCGAGTTCCTCTGTTCTTTTTCGGGCTTTTTCTAAAGAGTCGGAAGTTTTTCGAAATAGACAATAAAAAATTGCCCAACTTTTATCGTGACGAAAAGAAAATGTAACACCACTCGCATAAGCCCAAGCCATTTTGTAGCGGATATTAGATTGCATTCTGCTCGACTTTCCCCCCCCTATAGCGTTCATAACGACGAGCCACGCAGGAAATTCCGCAGAAGAGACAGGAGGACCCGAAACAGCAACTGCGGAAAGATGGAATTGAGTCGTATCATCCCCTTCCTGCGGACGAGTCGAGGTTTGTCGCTTATTCATGCGAGGGGGGGTACCACTGGAACTGATAGAAGAGTTAAAGCTAACAGAAGATTTCCAATAACCGAAGGATTGATTCAACCGCTTGGCAATTGCTTCCGAAGAGATATTGCCCACTATGCTAAAAGCGATTTGCCCTGGATGAAAGTTTTTGAAATAAAGGCTTTTTGCGTAAGCCTCATTTAGCGACGAGGGGGGTGAGAATTCGATGTTCAATGCCATACGAAAACGAGACAACAGTGAGCGAATCGGGTCGCTGTTGAGAATTCGATGCCTTCGTTGAACCTTCTCCGAAGCAACTCGCAGGTTCTCTTCGGAAAAATCCTGATAAAGAAGCACTTCGGATAAAACACCGATTGCCGTGGAATAGTAAGAAGGAATCGTAACGATTTCGAAGACGATTGCACCGTCTTTGTAAAACACATGCGCATTTCCTCCCAAAAGGTATGTCAATGCGCTTAGCCTTTGCGGGGTGATGTTTTGGGTTTCTTGAATCATCGCTTCCGCAAGAATCTCCATACCCACGATTTCGGAGGGGGGGAGGTTGCTCGTTCGCACAACGGCTTGAACAACTAAATATTCCGAAGAAGCATCCTTTTGCACCAAAACGGGAATGCCGTTGGAAAGTCGAAGAATTTCCAAGGTCGAGAAAAGAGTTACAAAATGGATGGTGCTCATTTCTCCCAAACGATAAAAACTGCATTGTTCGAAGCAAATCGGGAAGCGAAACGTTTCACCGTGTCCAAAGTCAATTCTGAATAGTATTTTTTCGCAGAGAGGCTAACATCATCTTTTCGAAAAAGTGTGGAAAGCCCTAAAAGAAACGCAATGTCTTTCGGAGATTGTGCGATGAGTTTCTCTTGCGCTTGTAAGTATCGCTTTGCGTCGTCGAACTCTTTTTTCGTAATGCCATTTTTTTCTAAATCGTCCAATATCTTTCGCGTTCTCGCCTCGAGGTTTTCTGAATTCGCAAGCCCTTCTCTTACAAACAAAGTTAGAAGGGTTCCGCTTTCGGAAAGGTCGTAATTGAAATGAACATCGAGCCCGGCATTTCGAAAACGTCCGAATCTGCCGCATAACACCTCCATGATGATTCGTGTGGCGAAATACGCTTCAGGGTTATCGAACCCACTCGCCCTGAATCCGATGCCGATAAGCGATTCTTTCCAATGTGACTTCAAAGAACGACGAAGCGGAGTGATCTCAGGCAGAGGGGGAGATGATGGAATGTTTCCTGATGGGAAATTTTCGAATTCGGGTGTTAGGAGTTCGATGGTTTTGCGCGAATCGAATTTCCCTGCTATCACCACGGCGATATTCCCCCCCGTAAGAATTTTTCTTGCTGTTTCGAGCAATTGTCCTTTCGTAACTTCCTTTAATTTCGCAGGATCTCCGCAAGTTCTCAAACTCCACGCACTTTTCGAAAACGCCGCTTCCCAAAGCGCCCATTCCGCCACACGATTGAGGTCTGCTGATTGTAGTGCAATCTCCTCTTCGATGACCTCGATTTCATTTTTTACGAACTGCTCAGAGAATTCATTTCGAAAAAAATCACCGAGGTATTTTATTGCATCGTATAGGGATTCGATCGGTCCCTCGACAACTATTCTTGAAAATTCGCGATATGTAAAAGCGTTTGCAACGCACCCCAACACTTCGAATTTAGAGTCCAAAACACCGAAGGAATCTTTCGAATCCAAATTTCGAAAATAGAGATGTTCCAGGAGGTGATGCAAGCCATTCGTTTCAGGTGTTTCATATACCGAGCCAGCCCGAATGAAAATCTGAGCAGAGAAATAGTTCGCATTGGGAATATTTACGGTAACGATTCTCGTTCCGTTTTTTAAAATATGCTCGCTCTTTTCCGGAGTTTGTGCTTGGACTTGGGAAAAAAGAAGTAAGACGCTAAAAATTAGATTGAATTTCGAGATAAATGTTCTTGACGTTCCTAAACAGAGTTTCGGAACGAGAAAGCTAACGAGAAATCTACAATAACCAAAATGTGCAGGTTTTAGCATGCCTTTTGCATGAGGGAACTTTATCTTTTATAGACGAAGTATGTCCCTTCGCGCGCTTTAGCGATTTCTGTAAAAAGCGTATTTGCGAAATGACTCAGGGCTTTCAAATCCTCTTCTACACTCGCACCGCTCGGAGTTAAGATGAAGCGATAAAACTGCCCATCCACATTCTCCTTCAGCATGAGTTTGGCAAACGTCAAATCGATCGGCATCCAGGATGGGCTGTGCGTAAGCCGGAAGGGAGTCTTGTAAAAATACATCGCCGTGCCCGACTGTGCCTCTCGCTTTACACCCATGATCGTTACAGGAACTTTCCCCCCCATAGCGGGAATTTCTGCATAACTGCGTTTCGGGTCGACGAGCTTCCAACTTTGTGCTTGGAAACAAATCTGCGGGTCATGAAAAGAAAGCCTGTTGTTCCCTGCTACAACGACATATTCGTAGATGCGTCCATCCGGGCCGAAATAACTGTGCCCTACGATTCCGAATGGCTCGAGGATATCGTAGGTACGTTTGTCCATTTTCACTTCGGATGCGTGATTGTAACCTGGGAGCTCGCGCGGCAGGATTTGTTGCATCCAAACTTCTGTTTTCTCCGGATATTCTCGTGGAGTGATAAGAAGCGCCGCACTGCCAGCGACCACGAAGAGGAGCAAAGCCAATTTAACTCGCAGGAGCAACGCTCGGCCTCCTTTCTAAAAGTTTTACGATGTAATGGAGAATGATAAAGCACACGATCAGCGTGATGTAACCGCTGTAGTCATGAAATACCAATCCGACATCGGAATTTTTCCCCCACTCTCTCATTTTCACTGCCCACCATGCTCCTGGATTGATTGTCCCGAACTCTCCCACGATTCCAATCAGCATGATTCGCAAACCGTTTATCAAAAGAGCCAACGGAATCGTAATCGCGAAAAGAAAAATGTCCCTCCAAAGTCCTAAACTGGAAATCATCACGAAAAACGTAGTGAACGCCGTGAGCGAGAGAATGAGTTTGAAGCCACTGCAAGGACCACCGATGTTCAATTCGTAATGGTCCATGAGAATGAGAGTGGGGAATCCATCCGGAATCATGTTTTGAAATCCTACGAGTGAGAGCATCTTCGATGCCACCACCGTAGACATGATCTGAAGACGATTCGTCGTCAAATCGATGATATAACCTAAAAAAGGCATCATAAAAACGAGGAACAAAAACGGAGCCAAACAAATTCTTCCGATATGTTTCCCGAATGCGAAATACACTCCGCCTATCAAAGAAAGAATAAAACCGAAACCGGATATAGACATGTTGCCTATGCTTCGACCTTCGAGTACCATTCCCAAACCGATGATCATCACCGCGAACCCTAACCACGATGAACCGATGGGCTGTTTACGAATTTGCTCACGGCGCATGTAAATTACTGCAAGAGCCATAAACGGCACTAAAATTCCATGCGAATAGTAGCCTTCGTCATCGAACCACATCGGGGGCAAAGAAGTAAGGAAACTCCATCCCAAAAGCAACGCGGCAAAAAGCGCAATAATCAGCCAAGGAAGAATCGCACGAGGAAGACGAATTCCTAAAATCGGGAGGACGACTTCGTCCGTATGCTTTTCTCCCTCTCCATCGGACGAGAGGGGGGGCTCTACTGGGGTTGATTTTATTTCTTTCTTTTCAGTTTCCGGTTTAGCCATTATGAAATTCTTCCCACTATAAAATTCTTTTTCAGTATGCCCCTTCTCCTCGGATAACCGCAAAAGGTGTTTTTAACAGGATTTTCAAATCTAACCAAAAGGACATATGCTCGACATAAAAATCGTCCAAAGCCACCCATTCTTCGAAGGTCGTATCACTGCGACCACAAATCTGCCACAAACAAGTGATTCCTGGCGTTACACTCAAACGTCGTAATGCTTTATCATCGTATTGAGCGACTTCACGCGGAAGAGGGGGGCGAGGACCTACCAAACTCATATCTCCGAACAAAACGTTGAATAATTGCGGAAGTTCGTCCAAACTGTAATGGCGCAAAAACCGACCCAAAGGTGTGACTCTCGGGTCGTTTTTCATTTTAAAAATCGGACCTTCTTTTTCGTTGCTTTTCAACAATTCTTCGAGGCGTTTGTCCGCGTCCACATACATCGAGCGAAATTTCAAAAACTGAAATTCTTTTCCATAGCGTCCTACTCTCGTTTGTTTATAGATAATCGGACCCGGACTGGAGAATTTCACCGCAAGCGCAATGGCAATCAATAAAGGTGAAAGCGCGAGGATGAGCAATGAACTGCCAATGACATCCAACACGCGCTTCCAAAAGTAATAAGGAATTTTAGTGCGCGGAATTCGGTGAGCATAAGACGGAGATACGTTGGTTTCTACTGCCATTGCTCACCTCTTCTAAAGGTTTATTCCTCTTCGTCGCCACCGGGTCTTCCGTATTGCTTCGGTTTGTCCGTAAGTTTCTTTTGTCCCGCTGTGAGCGCTGCTCTCGCCGCTGTAGGATGATAGCGGCTGATTGCAGAAGCGTAGTTGCGACGATAATGCTGGAACGAAGGCGAATCCTCGAGTCTGGTTTTGTTGAGCACCATACCGATGATATTCACGTTCATTCTCTCTAAACTCTTATGGAAATCGTATTCCGCCATAGAAGCGGGGCGACCGGCTTCGTGAACAAGGATTACGTTTTGAACTAACTCTGCCAAAACTAAACTATCGCCAAACGTGCTTCCGGATGGGCTGTCGAATATCACGAAATCTACGCCTTTGCTGATTTGTTCAATCAGTTGCTCCATGGCTTCGCTGTGGAAAAGGCGAACAGGATTGACGGGTGGCTGTCCTGCGGCTAAGAAAAGAAGTCCTTCCACACCCGTTGCCTGTACAACTTGTTCGAGAGAGGCTTGACCGGTGAGAACTTCTGCAAGACCTGCGCGATTTTCTAATCCGAAATGTTCATGCAAACTCGGAGAGCGCAAATCGGCATCTATTAAAAGTACTCTCGACCCGTCGCGTGCCAAGCTTATCGCCAAATTTGCAGCTACAGTCGAACGCCCAGAATTAGGTTCAGCCGCAGCGACCAAAACCCCCGGACCGTTGAGTTTTTCTTTTATCGCCATGAGTTGCGTAGAAAGAATCTGATAACTCGCAGCGAGAGGGGTGGGGGCTTCGAGTTCAGGATTGATTCTTTGCTGCCCACTGCGAGGCAAAGCAGCAAGCACTGGGAATCCCAAACTGTTTTCCGCTTCCAACGGGGTGTAAGTAGATTGGTCGAACTGTCCTAAACTCGCAATCAATGAAATCGCGACTACGGAGGACAAGAAAAAGGCAATTAAAGTTTTTAACACTGTTCTTCTATCCACTTCTTTTACTTGAGGGTCATCCAGGAAATAAAGTCCTCGAATTTCATGTTGTTTTGCACGGATTCTCGCCTCTTCGACCTTTTCTGCTAAGTTCGTAACGGTTTCCGCTTGAGCGCGAATCTCGGCATTTAAACGTGTGAGTTCTTTTTGTATCACGGGCAAGCGGTCTAATTCTGCTTGGAGTTCTGCGACTTCTTTTCTCGAACGTGCAACTTCTGCACGTGCAGCGCTCAACGCTTGTTGAGAAGTATAAACGTTACGAATACGCTCCGATTCCAATTGACCAACTTCGGGATTCGATGAGGTTACGAAATATTTCGGTGTTTCCGATAAAAGTTTTCGGTCACTTTCGAGGGTTTGTTTTGCTTGGATAACAGAAGGGTGATTCGGACCGTATCGCTCTTGTAAAACTTCAAGTGCGGTTTCCGTATTTTTAATTCGACCCAAAATGTCGTTATAAATAGGGTTGGGATTGTTGGCAACTAATTCCACGGGCTCTGTTTCGGGTCTTCCCGCCCAGGATCGCGCATGAGCGAGAGATGCTGCTGCTACCGCTTCATTCTTTAATGCCTCCATCAAGTTCGCTCGCGCGGCGTTGTATCGAGCAACGAGTCCGCTCGTATTCACTTCGAACCCCGCTGCTTGGGGATACATCTCCATGAATTCTTTTTGCTCTTGGAGTTTTTTCTCGTAGATAGCCTTTTGCTCGTTAAGTTGTTCTTCTATAAACCGAACATGTCTTTCTGCAACTTGGTAGTTGAGGTTCGAGTAGTGATGAAGCAGTTTGTCGCGAATCGTTTCAATCACGATTTTCGATTCTTCGAGATTTTTTCCGATATAACTTACAGAAAGAAATTCGGAACCTCGAAGAGGAACAATCTCTACATCGCGGAAGAAACGTCTTTCGGAAACCGTTCCTGCGTCTTTTATCCTCCTCTGAACGAGTTCATCGAATGCCGCTTTCAATACAGAATAAGAACCGACGGTATTCGCAAGGTTAATAACGCGAATTTCTTGTTCGTTCACGCCTCTGCCAAATGCTTGGTCGGGATAAATCGGAGGAATATTGATATCTATGTCGCGTCGGTCCGCAACAGTAATAAAGCCTTCATAAAGGGTGGGGACAATAAACTCCGAATACACGAACGTTCCTAAAGTGATGGGAACGACGATAAGAAAAAGCATCCACCATCGTAGTCTTAGTGATCTTAAGAATTTTCCACGACCCATATAATATGACCTCCTATATCATTAGAACGGTTTGAAGAAGAAGTTCCTTTGCGTGATACTTTGGATAACGAAAACGATGTTTGCAACTTGGCTGAGACGGTTGAAATCTGGGGTTGAAGTCGAAGGGACGTAAACGACATCTCCTGGCTCCAAAAAGGGATTTTGCGAAAAATCATTATCTTTCAAAAACTTAATAAAATTAACTCGGAAACTGTAATATCCTCCCGGCTGAGAAGGGTCTACCCTTTGAATCTGCACAGCCGAAAGTTTTGTCTTATAAGGGATTTCCCCACCAGCGCTCGAAATTGCATCTGCCAGAGTCATATTTTCCCGCCACTCGATAGTTCTCGGTGTTGCCACAGCCCCTATGACGTTTACTTTGTTCATGGTGTCTTCCGGAATGTTCAGAACGTCACCATCTTGCAATTCATAGTTTTGGGAAAGATCGCCACGCTCGAGCATTGCTTTCAAGTCTATCGGAACTTGTTCAACACTTCCCCTACGAATGAGAGTCGCTCGTTTCAATTGCGACCGACCGGGAACGACTCCACCCGCCTGAGCCAATAAAGAGAGCAATCTATCACCTGGTTTGAATTCGTATTGTCCTGGCTTTTGGGCTATGCCTACTACACTGGCGCGAAGAACACGAAACCGAATGATGTTGACACTAACCTTGGGGTCTTTGTAGTATCCCTGGGCGATGAGTTCATTTCGAATATAGTTTTGAACCTCCGAGACGGTTTTCCCTGCAACCTTGATAAAACCCAAAAAAGGATAACTAATCGTTCCGTCCATCCCCACTTGAGCATCCAGGGATAAATCTTGCTCGTTATAGACACGGATAGCAATGATATCTTCCGGTTGGAGGCGGTAGCTTCGCAAATCTGCCTGTGCTAAAACAGATACCGAGCAAACAAAAATAATCAAGAAAAGCGTTGCTTTATACGTTTTTTTAAATAGGTTTCTCATCGGACCTCTCCAGGCAGTCACGGTAGTTTACTTCCCTATCGTCTACCCCTGGAGTAAGGGCACCCGGAACGTTCCACCGCGCTGCTACTGGCATTTATTTTAGCACGACATTCTAAGGGAATAATCGGTTCGTCTCACTTTCTTTCGAGTTCATTAGACGAGTTGACTCCGAATTTCTATGCCATATGCCTTAGAAATGCCTGCGTTTTCCTTCTATTACAACAGTTATCTCCCCACGAAGTTCCCGCAAGCCTCGTGCCAAATCCGAGAGGTTTCCGCGAATCACCTCCTCGTGGACCTTAGTTAGTTCCCTACAAATCGCCACCCTCCGTTCTCCGAGAGTCTCGAATGCTGCATTTAGAGTTTTCTTCACCCTTGTGGGTGCCTCGAAGAAGACGAGGGTGAACGTGGATTCGGAGTAAGGAGATAATTCCCTCCGGATTCCAGCAGGGCTGCGTGGCAGATATCCGAAAAAGACGAACCGTTGCGCGAAGAACCCACTGATCGCCAAAGCTGCCGTTACTGCTGAAGGACCTGGAATAACCTCTACTTTGATCCCCCCTTCTAACGCCCTGTCAACGAGTTCCGCGCCTGGATCGCTAATTACGGGTGTTCCTGCATCCGTAACGTAAGCAACTACTTCTCCATTTTCGATTCGTTCGAGCAATTTGTCGAGGATGCGAGGAAGCGTATGCTCATCGGCTCGAATCAGTGGCGTCTTGAAACCGAATGAGGAAAGGATTTTTGCGGTAACCCTCGTATCTTCAGCCGCAATCACATCCGATGTTTGCAAAGCATGCAGAGCACGCGGGGAAAGGTCTTGAAGGTTTCCGATAGGTGTAGAAACGAGAACTAATTTCCCTTGCTGCTTTCTTTCGGAGGAGCTGAAGTAGGCTTCGGCGGAGTTTTCGCCTTCTCGGGTTGCTTCTTCGCTTCCTGCTTTTTCGCTTCCTCTTCTGCTTTCTTGCGCTCTTCTTCTGCTTTCTTGCGCTCTTCTTCGAGTCGTTTCGCGGCTTCCGCTTCCATGCGTTTTTTCTCTGCCTCGTTTTCTTTCCATTGTTTGAGTTCTTTTTGGATTTCCGCAATGAGTGGCGAATCCTTTTTTGCGTAGTTTGTAGCACGTGGGAGCAATTGTTCAACTTGCGTGATGAGGGCTTTGTTTTCTTCTGTCGGATCGTAAGCGGATCGGATGATCTCGAGCAATTGCTCTAAAGCAGCATCACCTTTTTTTGCCTCCAAGAGCAAATTCACATACTCGAAACGAAAAACGGGACTCGGTATGTATTGAGAGATTTCCGCATAGACTTGGAGTTTTTCTTCTTTGAGTTTTTCTTTTTCTGTTCCGGGAGGAGTTTCGATGTCGATTTGACTCAGACATGCATAAAGCACAGGCGCCATTAAGTCGGGATATTTTCCAAGCAACTCTTTTGCTTGGTTTAAAACTTCTCGATATGCTGCGATTCGCTCATCGCGCTTCTGAGCGCCTTGTAAACTCTGAAATCTCTCTCCTCGTCGCAATCCATCATAATCGTAAAGCACTTTATATGCAGGATTCACCCATTCGAATTTCGTGTTTTTCAGTCTCGCTTCGAAATTGCGCGCAAATTTCGACATTTTGAGGTATTTCCTCATTTGTGCCGCTCGAATGTTTTTGATGCTGTCGAAATTGGGGGGGATTTTAGGTTCGATTTTCACTAATCGGTATATAGCAGCCCCCTCCGGTCGAGGAATTACGCCCGAGATTTCTCCTGGTTTCAAATGAAAGAGCGGATCGGCAAGACCATTCGTTTCGATTGTGAGACGGTCGAAAGTTAACGTTCCTGCTTCTTCAGGCTTTTGGTTCGGAGCGGGTTCTCTATCCGAAAACTGTGCTACAGCAGTACCGAAATCCATTCCCTCGCGGATTCGCTTTAGAACGTCCTCCGCTTTTTTAATGGGGTCTGGGTTGTTCGCTTTCGATATGAGAAGTTCTTGATACGTGAAAAAGTCGTAACTCTTGCGGATCGCTTCTTCGGAAGTATCCACATCCGCTGCATATTTATTTTCAATCAGCCATTGTGCGAGTTCTTTGAGTTTTGTTTGGCGAATATCTTCCGAAGAAAGTTCTGCGAGTCTATTTTGGGAGACGAAAGAGAATGCTTGCTCCGGTGTCATCCCTGTTTGTTGCTTGAACATTTGGGCTACGGTCATTTCACGGAGGTCTTTTAGTTTTTGTTCTGCCTCTTTCGCCTCTTTGCTGTTTGCTCCTTTTTCTTTTTTTATTTTTTCGAGTTCACGCTCTTGGTCTCTGATTTGGCTTTTTAGCGTGATTTCTACATAGAGCATCTGCTCGTCAAACTCTTCTTTTGCCTTTTTCAACGCTACGTCTTTAATTTGTTCGATATCATTGGGGTCGAAATCTATACCTTCGTCTTCTAACATTCGAAAGATAATCGCCCGGTCGATTGCATTGATTAGCGCTCTTGTATGCCCAGATAAAGTGTCGAAAGGAGTAGGGATTTTCCCAGCGAAGCGAGATTCTTCAGCGCGTATTAGAGCCCCGATTTCGCCTTCCGTCACTTCGTAATCCCCGACTTTGAATGCAGCCGGGGTATTCCCCCAGTCAGGGTTGATTGCTCTCTGCCCCGGCGCTAAAAACATCCCTACAACCAGAGCGACGACGACGACAACGCCGAAAACTATCCCGCATGTCGCAGGCATGAAGTTGCGGATTTTCGTAATGGACACGGTTTATTTCCTAAAAAGCGAGCCCGGCTGGTTTACCTTGGGCTCGGGAGTAAATATTATGACATGTAGGCCTTTTCCACCCCAAGGAGTATTGACAGGTAGACAAATTTGCGGTATACATTGATATACATTCTTGGGAGGAATCATAAAATGGAACCAATTCCGAAACTGACTAAGCGCCAAGAGGAAGTCCTAAACTTTATCGTGGATTTCACGAACGAGAAAGGATACCCCCCATCTATTCGAGAAATCGGGAGCCACTTCAGGATTGGCAGCCTTCGAGGCGTAACGGTTCACCTGGATGCCCTCAAACGCAAGGGAATAATCGAAAGAAACAGCACTCCTCGTTCCATTCAAGTAATTCACCCCTTCTATAGCCCCATACGGAATGTAAGGATGCTTCCCCTATTAGGAAATATCGCCGCGGGTACCCCAATCCTGGCGGAAGAGAACATCGAACAGATAATCCCGGTTCCGATAGGAATGGTGAGAAAGATCAAAGGTGCTTTCCTCCTTCGCATTCGAGGGGACTCCATGTCGAGCGAGGGAATCTTCCCGAGGGATTTGGTCATCATCAAGCCTCAAAAAGTCGCTTCGAATGGCGATTTGGTGGCAGTTCTTATAGATGGCGAAGCAACTGTAAAACGGATCTTTTTCGACCGCCCCTATATCCGACTCATGCCGAGTAATCCCGCTTATCAGCCGATTGTCGTTCCTGCTTCGGATGTAACCATCATCGGAAAAGTCATCGGACTATTGAGGGATTACGAGGGCATTTCCTTTTAAACAAGACGGATTTTCTTTTCTCAACTTCGGATCACATTCAATAGACTTTATCATTGTTGCGGGCTGAAGGAAGGATGGGAAAATTTGCCTTTTCCCTTTGTGATGTTTGTTTCTTTGGAGCCATCACGATTTATCGTATAAATATCGCCATTCTTTACATAAATCAACTTTGCCCCGTCAGGAGACCAAGAAGGATCCTCGATAGCTCCCTCTGCAATTCGTCTCGCTTCGGAAATCCCCCCCGGTTTTACAGGGGCAACGAGTAGCCCTTGCGGAACCCAAGCGTCTTTTTGCTTCCGTAAAACAACCATTGCGAGCTCATCTCCAGACGGAGAAAGCGAAATTCCCGCCATCGCGACGTTCCCTTCCTTATCCAGAAAAATAGGATACGGTGCCTCTTTCCCGTCGAGAGAAAAGACGAGAATGGCAGAAGCGAAATCCTTTTCGACTTTCCCCCCCGGTTTGATTTTCTCGGGAGGTATCTGGGAGAGAATCGGATACTGAAAATCAACGACGTTGACGATTGCTCTAGGCGAGTTCGAATCCAAACATACTTCTACCGTTTCACCTGCCAGCGGAACATGCGCAGGGATATCCTGTTCGCTCGACGGTTCGAGATTCTGCACGACCAGGGCTCGCGCCCTCGCAGTCATGTAAATTCCTACGAAATATTTTTCTGTAATATCCACGTATCCTTCTGTAAAAGCCTCACCCTCTAACAATTGAGAAAGTTCGTTCCATGCTTTTATGATTAAATCGTCTTGATGCGAACGGCGCGTCTCCTCCGTTTGCTCCATTCCCCTTTCCATACCAGGCGTCTCCTCCACGATGGCTCCGGGGGGGAATAGCGAAAGCATTTTTAAAGCAGGATATGTAAACTTGAAAACGTTTCCCCTGCTCGTCAAGACGACGAACCCCCCCTTCGGATGCGCCCATGGATGAGATCGCGATGCCCCGTTCGGAGTAAGTTGTTTAGGTTCGTTGTCTCTGTCTGGCAACCATTCGAAAAGTTGATAAGAACCATCGGATGTTCGATTGCTAATGAAAAACACTCTCTTACCATCCGTTTTCCATATCGGGGTTTGGTCGTCATTTTCCGAAGTACTTTCCGGTTCCCTAAACGTGCCGTCTGGTGCTATTGCAACGAGTCTTCCGTTCCCGTTTTCCATTTGTCGGATTGCGACAACATAACCCGCGCTTCTAACGGGAGGAATGTCCACCAAAGAGAGCGTCGACGAACGCGAGCGAACGTAATAATAAACCGCACCCAAAAGCCCGGCAATGGCGACGATGATGAGCGCTCTTAGAGTAAGTCTGTTCACGTTTCCAGTTTACGTTACCCGCTGGTATTCTGAAAGAGAATGCCTTTGTTCGAAGAACAGGAATCGGCTTACATGCCTCTCGCCGCCCGCATTCGTCCCAAAACTTTCGACGAATTCGTAGGGCAAGAGCATATCGTCGGTGAGGGCTCACCGATTCGAAAAGCAATCGAAGCACATGCTCTCGGTTCTGTGATTCTGTGGGGTCCCGCCGGCTGTGGAAAGACGACGCTGGGATATTTAATTGCAAAACAAGAGGATGCGCATATCGAGCATCGTAGCGCAGTCGCATGCGGGATCGCAGAAATTCGGCAGATTGCTAAAGCAGCGAAACTGCGCAAGAAAAAAACGATACTTTTTCTCGACGAGATTCACCATTTCACAAGGACACAACAAGACGCTTTATTGGGATATATCGAGGATGGAACGATTACACTTATCGGCGCTACTACCGAAAATCCAACCTTCAGTTTGGCATCGCCCTTGCTTTCTCGATGTCGGATTTTGATTTTAAAGCCTTTGCGAGAGGAAGATATTATAAAAATAGTTCGGCGCGCCCTGAGCACATTGAATTTAGAATGCTCCGACGATGCTTTGCACTTGCTCGCAAGATGGGCAAATGGTGATGCAAGAGTCGCTTTGAATGCTCTCGAATTATCGGCACAAATAGCACACCCACGAAAGAAAATCGAAGCGGATGACGTTTCCAAAGCAATGAACCGTCCGCTCGTTCGCTACGACGGCAAACAGGATTTGCATTATGATGTGATTTCCGCTTTTATAAAATCCGTAAGAGGAAGTGATGTGGATGCGGCATTGCACTATCTCGCGCGCATGATACAAGCCGGCGAAGATCCACGCTTCATTGCGAGACGTTTGGTGATATTGGCGAGTGAGGATATCGGAAACGCCGAGCCCATGGCTTTATTGATTGCGATGAC
Organism: Fimbriimonadales bacterium; assembly: GCA_035559795.1. Lineage (NCBI taxonomy): Bacteria > Bacillati > Armatimonadota > Fimbriimonadia > Fimbriimonadales > Fimbriimonadales bacterium. The sequence continues at coordinate 341,283 of DATMAR010000003.1, forward strand.
AGCGTTCCACGTGGTCGAGCGAATCGGGATGCCGGAGGCGCAATTGACTTTAGCGCAAGCGACGATTTTTTTGGCAGCATCTCCGAAATCGAATTCATGTTATTTGGCAATCAAACGCGCATTGGAAGACTTGGAAAAGAAACCTGCCCCCCCAGTTCCTTTTCATTTGCGAGACACTTATAGCAAAATGATCGAAGAAAAAGTCGAAGGCAAACCGGAAACAGAATATTTATATCCGCATGATTACGGCGGATGGGTGAAGCAGTCGTATTTAGCCGAAAACCACGGTTTGTCCTTGCCGTATTACATCCCGATTCCGAAAGGTTACGAAAAGAAAATCAAAGAATTTCTGGATTCATTAGGAAATCCCGAAGAACGATAAATATTTTGTAAAATTTCTCGCAAGGAGCAGTTGAGGCATCGTCTAAAACTTTTTTTCTCAGTCCGGTCCCCTTGCGAAGCAGGGGGAACCTATAAGGAGGGGGTTTTATTCTTTATCGAACACAAAATGATAATGTATTTTTCTTTTTTTTTCCTTCTTTTTTATAAAAAACCAACCACCGACATAAAAAGAGAAAGAGGCTCCGTCTTTTGTAGCAGCGTTTTTTACTGAACGTCTTCGGGCATTTCGGCGAACCTCTTTGCCCGTTTCTCCTCATATGTCGCATTCGACATCGAGAATCTCAATGTGCTCATCCGGTTGTTCCGGATTATTGCGGCTTTTGGAGTGCGCTCTGTCCCGATTCATCATCGAGACAACTCTTTCAGACGGAAGCCTCTTTTTGGAGGCTGCACCTTTTCTGATTCCGCATTTCGGTTTTCACCGATTACGGCTTGCAATTCGAAGTCTTTAGTTCGGTTTCCCGAACTGCGGCTTTTTCTCGCTTAGCCGTTTTTCTCGACTTGCGTCGAGATGCTTTTATCAGAAAGGCAACAGCCTCCAATTCCTACTGTATCACAGATTTTTTGAAATGCGACAAAGAATTTTCGCTTTTTTATTTAGCGGAAAGTGTGTTATCTACGGCTTTTCAGCATAGTTTTCCGCATACTTTTCCACAAACCTGACCACAGTGAGCGATTAATATATTTTGCCGTGAAACTGGTTACAAAACGACCGCGCAAAGCGTTATAGTGTTATGGAGTCGGTCGGGTGGCGGCCCCGATTCAATCGGGGAGGAAAGTCCGGGCTCCACAGGGCAAGGCGCCAGGTAACTCCTGGGCGAAGCGATTCGACGGAAAGTGCAACAGAAACATACCGCCTCGATGAAGTCGAGGTAAGGGTGAAATGGTGAGGTAAGAGCTCACCGGAGTCTCGGAAACGAGACTGCCGTGCAAACCCCGCCTGGAGCAAGGCTGAATAGGAAGGGAATACAGTTGCCCGCTGTCCCTTCGGGTAAGCCGCACGAGTCTCGGTGCGAATCGAGACCCAGATAGATCGCCACACAAATACAGAACCCGGCTTATAGACCGACTCCAATCTTTTTTATGCATTGATTTCCTCGCAATGCGTTAACATAGTAAAAGATGTTTTCAGCAACTGCGTTATTGTTGCTTCTTTCTTTTCCTCAATCAGAAAAGTTTATCGAGGTTTCCTTCGTAACCGACGAGGCTGAAAGCGTTTTAGCTATATTAGAGAAACGTGAGAGGGGGATCGAGATAACGCAACGAGATTGGGACAATTTGTTTTTCTCCGAGGGGTATACGCGATTGAAAGAGAGAGAAGAAAGCATTGGGCGCTCCTTCACCGAAGAAGATTTTCAAAAATTCGTTCTATCCGAATCTCTGATTTCACGAAAGAAGGCCTTGCGAAAAACTCTCGAAACATGGAAAAAGTGCAATCTTATGCTTGCTGCGCAAAAAGCACTTGCCTATCTACCGAAAGACACTAAGATTAAAGCGAAAGTCATCCTTCTTATCAAACCGCAAACGAACAGTTTCGTTTGGGATCTCCAGAACAATCCTGCCGTGATGCTTTACTTGGACACAACTATGAGCCCGGAAGAGTTCGATGCGACAATAACTCACGAATTTCATCATATCGGATATGCGAACTCCTGCCCGAATAAAGAATTCAAAGAATGGCTCAGCAAACAAACAGAGGAAACTCGTAATGCTTTCATGTGGCTCAGCGCTTTTGGAGAAGGTTTTGCGGTCTTAGCCCAAAGCGAAGGGAAAAAGGGCAACCCTTACGGATATTTTCGACGAGATGTTCGGTACGCGTGGATTAGGAATTACGCTAACGTATATAGGGACATGAAAACTCTCGAGGACTTTTTCGATGGCGTATTCAAAGGAAAATGGAACAAAGAGGAAGTGCAAAAGAAAGGCTATGAATTTTTTGGACTATTAGGGCCATGGTATACCGTTGGTTATCTTATCGCTGTAACCATAGAAGACGCATTCGGACGCGCTAAATTAATAGAATGCTTTTCGGATCCGAGAATACTTTTATCGACTTACAACGACGCCGCGAAGAAATTGAAACGAAAACAGCCGCTATTTTCCGAGTCGTTGGTCAAAAAATTCGAAGGGGAGCAAGTATAAACTTATATATCTCTCGACGGACAAATGTCGCGGAGCACGCATTGGTCGTGTTTAGGTTTTTTCGCAACGCAAACGCGTCTGCCATGAAGAATCAATAGATTCGTCAGATTCCCCCAATCTTTTTTCGGCGTAATCGCCATGAGGTCTTGTTCGATTTTTTCCGGGTCTTTTTGTTTCGTAAGCCCTAATCGCTGCGAAAGACGCATTACATGAGTATCCACACCAATCCCCTCGTTGATTCCGAATGCATTGAAAAGAACGATGTTCGCAGTTTTTCGCCCTACACCGGGAAGAGTGGTCAACTCTTCTATGGTTTTCGGAACTTGCCCATTGAATTTTTCCAGAATCGCTTTCGCGCAAGCTTGAATGCTTTTGGCTTTGTTGCGATAAAAGTTAATCGAACTGATGTCTTTTTGCAATTCGGAGAGTGGAGCTTCTGCATAATCTCGCACGCTCTTATATTTTTTGAATAGCGACTCCGTTACTTTGTTCACATGCGCATCGGTCGTTTGGGCAGAGAGGATCGTTGCGACTAAAAGCTCGAACGGAGTTCGAAAATCGAGCGCTGTTTTCGCTCCCGGATATTCCTTTTTCAACCTTTTTAGAACTTCTTTGACTCGGCTCTTCGCATCCATCGTAACCTCCATAAAAATTATAACATGCCTGTCTTTCGAACCACGAGCCTTATAAAAAAGTGTTGTACAATACAAAGAGCCTAAAGGAAATAATAAAGTGTCCGAAATCCAAATCATCGGAGCAGGGCCATCGGGCTTGACAGCAGCGATACATCTCGCCACGAAAGGTTTCGAGGTGCGTGTGAGGGAAAAAAGAAAAGCCCCGGGAATGCGACACCATGGATTTCAAGGTCTCGACAATTGGAGTCACAAAGAAGACGCAAAAGAAGTGCTGAAGGGTTTAGGCATACGTGCGGATTTTTTGCTTCGTCCCGTGTTCGAAGTTCTCTATATAAGCCCGAAAAGAAAAGTACATCCCGTACGTTCTCGCGAGCCTCTTTTCTATCTCGTGAGGAGAGGAAATCACCCCGATTCGTTGGATGCCAAACTTGCATGGCAAGCGATAGAATTAGGAGTTCGAATATCTTACAACGATCCTGTAGCGCAAGCCCCCCCTGGTGCAATAGTCGGAATCGGTCCGACTTCGGCAAAAGCGATTGCCAAAGGAATTCAGTTTCGAACGGATATGCCGGATATCGCAATGTGCATCGTAGACCCCGAAATCGCTCCGAAAGCATATGCTTATCTTCTCGTGCACGAAAAGGAGGCTACATTAGCCGTCATGCTGACGGAAGAATTCAAAAAAGCGAACGATTACTTGAAAAATGCAATCGAAGCATTTCAAAGTATTCGAAAGTTCGACATCGAAGAAGCCACTACTTTCGGTGGAGCAGGAATTCCGTTCGACGCTACTCCGACCATGGGGGGGCAACTCCGTGTAGGCGAATGCTCCGGCGCACAGGACGCCTTATGGGGGTTCGGGCTTTGGTTTGCGATGGAATCCGGTTATCTCGCCGCGAAATGCCTTGTAGAAAACAAAGACTATCGAAAAGAATTTCGAAAAAAACTTCTCCCTAAAATCCAGCGTTTGCTCGTTTGCCGCTGGCTCTTCGAAAGAATTCAACGAAATTCCTATGAGCGTTACTTTGAAATGTTCGAAAGTACGGATGCTCTCGAAGTGTTTCGAAAATATTACGGCAACGCGAGTTGGATGAAGTTTCTATATCCTTTCGCGGTTCGACATTTCCAGGGTTCACTTCCCGAGAATCGTCGCTATTTCAAAGAATTTTTTCTCGACTACTAATCCCGCAGCCTAACTATCTCTTTTCGCAGGAGTGAAGCATCTCCTTTTATCTTTGCTCGGTCGTAGGTAAGAATTCCGTTGATTTCCGTTTCCACGTCTGTGATTTGCGTATAAATAGCAGCGGAGAGGCTATGGTTTTCTTTTAGGTTTTGCAGTTGTTTCAAAAGAGTTATGAACGCTTCCGTATATTCTTTTTCCGAATCGAAAGTTTTATATCCCCATCCTTCTCCGCTCCATGTGTGACCCATAACGCGAAAGCCCAATCCCCCGAATTCTCCTAACACACTCGCTCGATTCTTTTGGGGGGGCGGAGCGGAGGGACCCGGATAATCGTGAATATCCAATACATCCCCGACTCCCCTATCCACCCATCCGCTGGCAGTGTTTACCAATCTCGTCCCGTCGAGACGTTTCACCCATTTTGCGATTCGCGCAGTATCGAATTGACCCCAGCCTTCGTTAAAGATCACCCACATCACGACAGAGGGATGATTGTATAAAGATTCCACCATCGCCTTCAATTCTTTTTCGAATTGTTTCGCAGATTCCGAACTCCGTCGAATATCGGGGTCGTTCACTCCGATAAAACGGTCTCCGCTCGGCATGTCTTGCCAAACGAGCATTCCCAATTTATCGCACCAGTAATACCAACGCGCTGGCTCGACTTTTACATGTTTTCGAATGGTGTTGAATCCCAATTTTTTCGCTATCTCGATATCGTATCGCAACGCCTCATCCGTCGGCGCAGTGTAAATTCCGTCCGGAAAGAATCCTTGATCGAGTACACCGAGCATAAAGTAAGGCTTACCGTTCAAAAAAATTCGCGTTTTGCCTTTTTCGTCCTTCCCGAGCGAAACTTTGCGCATCCCGAAATAACTTTCTGCATGGTCTCCTGAAGAAAGCGAAATGCGCAAACGATACAAATAGGGCGACTCGGGTGACCAGAGTTTTGCTTTAGGAATTTTCAAAACGATGGGGGCATCGCATGATGCGTTTTTTTCTACAATTAGACGTTTTCCATCATAAACTTTCACGGATGCCTTCGTTTGGTGTTTCGAACGATTCGTATTAACTTCTATGACCACTTTTTCTTTATCTATATCCGGAGTAATCCGAAGCGATGCAATATAGGTTTCGGGAACGGGCTCGAGCCAAACGGTTTGCCAAATTCCACTCGAGGGTGTGTAAAAAATCCCCCCAGGTTTCTGCACCTGTTTTCCCCGAGGCTGGGTTCCTTTGTCAGTAGGGTCCCAAACTGCAACGACGATCTCGTTCTCCTGATTCCAATGCAAAGCTTCGGTTACATCGAACGAAAACGGGTCATACCCACCCTTGTGATTTCCGACTTTCTTCCCATTCACCCACACATCGGTTTCCCAGTCTACACCTCCGAAATGCAAAAGTATTCGCCCCCCCTTCCAACTACGAGACAAACCGAAAGTTCTTCTATACCATATGCGCTGGTTCTCGCTAACGCGTTTCATTACGCCCGATAACGAGGATTCTATGGGGAAAGGAACGAGTATTCTCCCATCCCATTTTTGGGGTTCAACCTCGTCTTTAGAACGAATTGCGTATTGCCAAGACCCATTGAGATCGAGCCAGCGTCTCCTTTTCAGTTGAGGTCTTGGATATTCGGCATGTACGCTTTGTGCTGAGACAACTTTCGCCCAACGTGTCGCAAGTACGGGTTCGGGTTCTGCAGTCTGGTTTTGCATTTCGAAAAGCGCAAAGAATGGAATAAAGAAAAACACCTCTTTTTTCGAGTGTACCGCCATGGTATATTCTTCGCATGGGCGGTTAGCTCAGTGGCAGAGCACTTCGTTCACACCGAAGGGGTCACTGGTTCAAATCCAGTACCGCCCACCAAGGAAGTTCATGAAACCTAAAATTTTTCTTGCAATTACGAAAGACCCTCGCGCGCGACTGAGCGATAAAGAAGAAAATTATAAAAGACACCTCGAAGAATGCGGTGCCGAGGTGATTCCGATAGGTGAAGAGACGGATATCGGAATTTCTGCGGACGGGCTCGTGATCATGGGAGGTCCAGATATAGACCCGACAAACTACGGACAAGAAAACGTTGGATGCGAAGAACTGTTATCTCATGAACGGTTCGATGCGCTAAAGAAAGTTTTCGAAAAAATAAAGAACGAAAAGAAACCCATATTGGGAATTTGCATGGGAATGCAATTTTTGAATGTTATGTTCGGTGGTGATTTAGAACAAGATATGGGACACAGCTCGCATCGCGAAGGAGACAATGACAAAGAAATAGAAGTCGCTATCGAACCGAATACCCTTCTTCATAAAGTGCTCGATGCAAAAATCATCACAGTTAACTGCTCTCATCATCAGAGGGTTCGCAATTTAGGAAAGGGCTTGCGCATCGCAGCCACAGCGAACGACGGAACAATCGAAGAAATCGAACACCCCGAATATCCGTTTTTAATCGGTGTTCAGTGGCATCCCGAACGAACTCCCACGTCTGAATCTCGAAAACTTTTCGAAGCGTTCGTCAGCGCCTGTTCACTCCACGCTCAAAGCGCGCTCCGCTAAAATCACCGCCACGAAATCGTCAATCGCAACGGGGGGGACTTGCAAACTGCTCGGAATGAATCTTCGCCATCCCCTCCGAGGAGTAACTTCCCAATATTTTTCTCTTGCGCGAATGGATGTGTCTTTCTCGTCCAATATGAGAATTGCGATGCTCGGCATGATTTCCCGAAGTAACTCTTGCGCAGTGCGAGAATTCGTTCCGTCTCCCACGACAGCGAAATCGAATTCGTATTGATTTCGCAAATTCTCGAGTTGTTTTCGCAATTCATCGAAAGAGAAAACCCCGCGCGCCAAGATTCCCATCTGTTTCGAATCCCCACGAACCACCGCTAAACCGAATTTCCCGCTGCCCGGGTCGATCCCTAAAATCGTCTTCATCTTTCTACTTTAGTGCTTTGCGCTTTAATTTGAAATTCTAACACGAGAGGCTCTGCGGATTTCGTTTGCTTCGATGCGATTGCTTCGAGAACTACTTGTTTTCGTAATCGTCGGATTTGATTCGCCAAATCCGAAAGTTGTTTCGCGGTTGCTGAGCCCAAAGATTCGGGACGTCCGTTCACAGGAATCATCCCGTTTTGCTCCGCTTGTGCTCGGACGTCGCGCGTAATGAATTCCGTAATTTCCTCGATAATTTTTTCGTGAGGAAGCGAACCGTCAATCGTTGCGGATGCCACGAGTTGATTCTCCTCGTAAACCACTCGATTCGTGTGGAAACTGATTTCTAAAGGAACGGGAAGTCGGTTTTCCTGATCCTCTTTGAAATAGTTATAAAATGCCGATGCGAGAAGCACCATCTCCTGCGGAGCGTTCACCACGCGTTCTTTGATATCGCGGATTTGTTCCTGAACCGTGTACTGCACGTATTTTCCATCGGGAAGACGCCGAAGCCGATTGTCTAAAGCCGCCGCTCTGCCGTTTTCGTCCGGCTTGACTCCTCTTTCCAAAGCGGCGATATGAGCCATCCTCTGAACTTCGTCTAAATACATCTGCGCTTCGTCGGAATTCAACCCGGGGGGGATAATCAGCCTCGCCAACTCTTCTCCACGATGAAAGATTAACTGGCTTTGTCGAATCGCTTCGATGTTCCTTACCAACAATTCCATTTGTTTCATCAGATATTCGATTGCACGATTCAGCTCTTGTTCTTCTTGACGAAGTCTCGTAATTTGCAAGCCTAAAGAAAGCACGCGCTCGTCGAGTTCTTGCGCCTCTTTAGTTTTCTCTTGCGCGACTTTTTCCACTTCTTCGATCTGTTTTTCTTTCGTAAGTATCTCTTGGGTTAATTCTAACGAATAGCGATTCAAATCTTCGTATTCTCGTTGCTTATCCTCGAGATTATTAGCTAAAGTCGTATTTTGTTCTTGTAAAGCATGCACTTTTTTATCCAACTCTTCCGCTTGTTTTTCGAGTCGCGCCAAAGAAGTTCTTGCCACTTCGTATTTTCGATTCGCTTCTGCAGTTTTCGCTTCCGCCTTTTTTCGGAGATTCTCCAAACGGTTTTGTTCTTTACGAGCGCTTTCCGCTTCTGTTTTGCGCATCGTCACTTCTTGTGAAAGGGAATCCGCTCGCGTGCGAAGTTGTGCTACTTCTTGTTGGATTTGTGTCCGTTCTGTAGCGAGTTTATTACGCTCTCGCGTTAAATCGTTCACTTCGGCGACGAGTTGCGTCCCTTTCGCAATCCACTGGCGAGCCGGTGCACTGATCGTGACGAAGCCATACACCGTCAAAAGAGGAATGATAGCCCCTACGATTACCGTGAACATCGTCGCCGTGTGTCGCGGACGCAAACCCCAAAGACGCAAGCGCTTTTTGCCTACTCGACGTCCTAAAAGGTCACCCAAGAAGGCAACTAATGCGCCCATCGCCATCATCATTGATAAAAACAAAACCGATGAACTGCTCATACTTTTTCCCTTTAGCGATTTTTACTCCAGATAAGCATCGCTGCAACGATTGTGCCGATTACTACCGGAAGAAATGCGCTTGTAACCGGAGAGATTAGACCTCCTTTTGCGATAATCGTCAAATAATTGTAAAGCATATAGTATCCGAAGATAATCGCCGTGCTTGCTGCCACGCCGACTCCAAAACTTTGCCGTGTTCTTCGTACCGCTGCTGGTGCTCCTACGAGAGCGAATATCACGCCGCTTAAAGGAAAAGAAATTTTCGTCCAATAATCCACTTCCAAATCGCGAATTTTAGATTCTGGTGCAAGTTTCTTTTCCTTGAGTCGAACGATTTCCGCGCCTAATTCACGCATGGAAAGCGCATCGGGGTCTCGATTGCGCAAAGTAAAAACGTCTCGAGGAGTAAACTCGAAACGCGTTCCTTTGGGAGGATTTGCTGTCTCGAACCTCGAAATAGTAACCCCCCCTTGACGGTCGAAATACAAAACTCTTCCTTTTCGAATCTTCCATTCTTTTTCGGGTGTATAAAGCATCTGTTCTGCAACCAAAATCCAGTCGGGATTATTGTCTGGCGTATACCATTCAATCAATACGTCGTACATCATTCCGGTGTCGATAGAAACATCGCGCGCAACGATTTGTCCTCGCATTTTTCCGTTGATGAAGACAGGTTGATGGTGGGGATTGCCGCTGGTTTGTCGCAATCGCCTCGTGATTTTATCCTGGAGGAGCGATGCCTCGATGCTCGCCCGAGGAACGACGAAATCGTTGATGACAAACGATAAAGCGGAAATCACCAACCCGAAAACCGCAACGGGTTTCATCAAATCGAAAAAGCTTGCCCCCCCTGCCATCGCAGCGACTACTTCCGAATCGTTCGAAAGTCTGCCGAACGCGAGCATTCCCGCCAAAAGCCCCGCCATGGGAAAAGTCTTCACGACCAAAGCAGGTAAATAATAAATGCTCAAGGTAACGACCGTCGTGACTTCGATTCCCTTGACGACTAAATCCGTTAAACGAAACAGGTACGTACCTGCAACAAGCAATACTGTAAATAAAGCAACCCCTAAAATCCAAGGGCCTATCATCTCGAGATAAATCCAGCGATGCAAAAGCCACTTCATTTGAATTGTTCCCCTAAGTAATGCTTTCGCACTTCAGGGTTCGAAACGATGGCTTGACGCTCTCCTTGAGCGATGATTTTCCCGTCTACCAAAATGTAGTTGTGGTCGGTTATTCCGAGCGTCGCGCCTACGTTATGGTCCGTGATTAAGATTCCGATGCCGCGCTCGGCGAGTTTGAGAATAATCGCTTGAAGTTCTTCGATGGTTCTCGGGTCTATTCCCGTGAAGGGTTCGTCCAAAAGGATGAACTTCGGATCGCAAGCGAGCGCCCTCGCAATTTCCACTCTCCTCCTTTCCCCCCCCGAAAGAGAACCCCCGATAGAATTGCGCAAATGGCTCATCCCTAAATCATGCATCAATTCTTCGATTCGTTTATCCTGCTCTTTACGAGGGCGATCTTGCATCTCCAACACCAACCGCAGATTCTCTTCTACGGTCAAACGACGGAAGACCGATGCCTCTTGCGGTAGATAGCCGATTCCAGACCGAGCGCGAACATACATCGGCATGCGTGTAATTTCTTTATCGTCTAAAAACACTCTCCCCTCTTGAGGCTTGATAAGACCTACAATCATGTAAAACGTCGTCGTTTTCCCTGCACCGTTCGGTCCTAACAACCCCACCACTTGACCGGTTTCGATATGCAGCGAAACATCGTTGACGACTTTTCGCCCTCTATAACTTTTAGCGAGATGTTCTGTTCGTATGATCATCTTCACTCATACCGCCGTAATACGCGAAACTCCATTGCGAAAACCAGTTCCCTCCAAAAATGGAGAACCATACGGAAGGGGTATTCTCCTTCAGAAATTCTGCTCTGAAATTCAACATCCGTTAAACGCAGGCTCGATTCTGCGGCTATCTTTTTTTCACCAGCGCGTTCCATTCGAAAAGATTCCGGCTCGAAAGTTCCTTCTTTGAATTTCACCACCATCTTAGGAGCGGAAGCCATCCCCCCGCCGAATCCCAGCAGGGGATGGTCTCCTTCGATTTCTACCCCCCCCAACAATGTCAAAGTCCGTGACCCTTTCGAATAGAGCACTTCCGAACATCGCAAATAGGCAGTCCATTTTCGAATTTGCCCCCTCCGATCCTTTGCGCTCCCGGAAAGTTTCCCGCTGACTCCGCCTGAAAATCTCGCCGTTTCGAGTCGTTGCTCGGCAGGAATCGCCTCTTCGCGAGCATCGAAAGTCCCTTCGACTTTATTTGCCGATACTTCGAAACCCCTTGCTGGAAATCGCAAATGGAGCGGCGTTCCTTCCCCTTCGATGTCGCGTGTCTGTTTCGTCTCCCCTTCACGAATTTCGATGCGTCGCAAGCCCCATATTTCTAAATCGCTTAGTTCATCGGAATAAGTGATATCTTCCCCTGATGCTACGATGCGTTGTGCTTCGAACGTGTCGGGTTTGAAATGCACGGAAATCGTCGGAGCCCGCAAAACACCCACTACGGACGGATGAGTGGAACGAACGACGACCCCCCCCGTAAGTGTAAGCGTAGATTTCTCGCGTTCATAAACTGCTTTCGGAGCCTTGACGTTTATCGTTCTCGGGGTCGGCTTTACTCCTACGCGCGCGGATTTCGTCTGCATCTGCCCCGTAACTTTGTTCTGAAACGTCGCGGAGAGCAGCCGATAGGATTCCCCCCCCTCTGTGCTTTCCGGCTCTAATATCCCGTGCACGCTTTCCGCTGTAACCGTCAAACCTTCCTTCGACCAAACTGCTCGAACCGGTTTCCCCTCCGCCCGCATCTCGATAAACTTTCCATCTTGTATCGTGCGCACTTCTCCCGAAACTACGTTCGAAATGACCATGTTCCTCGCTTTATCCGAAAACCAAACGTCTTGCCCTTGAAAAGTAACCCATTCCAAACGCGCTCCCTCTTCGAGTTTTCCCTTCTTTTTCGAAAAACGCGCTTTCAAATTGTCTGCAGGTCCTAAAGACATTCCGTCATAGATCAACCGCACATTGTTCGATGCGGCTATATTTCCAGCATCCGCAGAACCGAATACTCTCTCACATTGCAGTTTAGTGCGTTTATCGTTCGTCTCGGCAAAGACCTTCCCCCTCAAGTCGAATTTCTTTTCGCTTTCATCCGCCCAACCGTATTCCGATGTAATACGCAAATAAGGAAGATTCTCTTGAAAAAGCGTAACTTCGACACCTGTGAGTTTCCCTCGCTTTTCTTCTCTGCTCAAAGTTGCATCGGCACGGTGCGCCTTCAATGCCCACAACTTTTCTCCCGATTCCGAAATCACTTCCATATCCACAGCAGAGGAAACAATTTCGAGCCTCGGGCTGTATTCGTCTTCGGAGCTCGCGGCAACTTGTTCCGGCGAAGGATGCTTCCCGCAACTCCATATAACAGCGGAAAGAACGAATACTATCATGCTGAAATAGACGGTAAGGCGTATAACGTTCTCCTTCTTGCAAATCTTCCCTCGTGTTCGCCTTTCAATTGACCGCATGCAGCGGCTATGTCTTGACCTCTTTCCACTCTTTGCGTTACAGCCACACCTCGTCTTTCTAAAGTCATTCTGAACCTTTTTATTCTTTCGGGGGAAGGACGCCGAAATCCTGATTCCGTTTCCACATAATTAAATGGAATCAGATTAACGAAACACGGTATTCCGCGAACGAGTTCCGAAAGAGCCTCTGCTTGTTCTACTGTGTCATTGATTCCTTCCAAGAGAAGATATTCGAACGTAATTTTCCTTTTCGTAGCGGATACATATTCCCTGCATGCCCCGAGGAGTTCCTGCACGCTCCATCTTTTCGCTACCGGCATGATTTGCCCCCGCACGGAATCGAAAGGCGAGTGCAGAGAAATCGCTAAATGTATCGGAAGGCGTTCCTTCGCCAATCGAAGAATCTGAGGGACGAGCCCTACTGTCGAAACGGTGATGTGGCGATAACTCAATCCGACTTCTTGATGAAAAAGCCGCAGAGATTTCAAAACCGCATCGTAATTGTGCAATGGTTCACCCATTCCCATATATACGACGTGCGAGATTCGCTGCGAAGAAAGTTTCTGCAAAAGAAGATACTGCCCGACGATTTCCCCAGCAGTCAGGTTTCTATCGTATCCACCCAATCCCGTCGCGCAAAAAGCACATCCCATCGCGCACCCCACTTGCGTGCTGAGACAACAACTGACGCGATTTTCGTAGGGCAGCAAAACGCATTCGAATCGCTGATTGTCCCCCCCCGATTCGACCAACAATTTAATAACACCATCGTTGGATTTTTGAGAAACCACACTCCTCACGCTGTTGATGACAGTTCTCGACTCCAGTTCTTTTCGCAAAGAAACCGGCAAATCCGTCATCTCCTCGAAACTCTCCGCCCCCTTTCGGTAAATCCAGGCAGCGAGTTGCTTCCCCCTTACCCGCGAGAGCCTACTGCTCTCGGAATAAGTGGCAATCGGACATAAAAAAGCCACCAATTCTTCGCTGCTCATCCCGCAAAGCACAGGTTTCCGGTCAGGCGGGGATTGAGAAATCACAACAAAAAGTTTACACCCCAGACCCTCCCCTTGACTCAGGTTGCAAAATGTTGTATAGTGGGTTTTGTGCGGTCGAGAAGATCGCACAGCCGAACGTCAGGAGGCTTCGGCTCGGTGTACGAGAGGAAACGTGGAGACTCTTACATCCGGGATGAGAGGCTGAAAGGCGTTCGAGCATCAATCTAAACTCAAGGAGGAGTCGAAAATGAAACGAACGCTGAAAATCGCGCTCGGCGCAGCGTTTATAACGGTGCTCTTCGCACCCACTTTCGCTCAAGAAAACTTCCCCGACGCTCCGGAGTATCACTGGGCTTACCAGCAACTGCTCAACATGAAAAATGAGGGCATTCTGGTCGGCTATCCGGACGGTCTTTTCCGGGGAGGCCGCCCTGCGAGCCGCTATGAAATGGCGGTCGCTATCAACGCGGCTTACGAACGCCTGAAACAAATGGTTGGGGATTTGTCTAACCAAATCACCGCAATTAACCAGAAAATCGAAGACCTCGACGACAGATACGCTTCTAAGGCTGACCTCGCTGCCCTTCGAGACCAACTCGCTTCCCTCCAATCCGACATGCAGAGAATGCGCGGCTGGGGTGACGACATCGAGAACCTCAAGAAGATGGCAGACATGTTCCAAAAGGACTTGGCTGAACTCGGCGTAGATGTCGAGGCGATGAAGAAAGACCTATCCGACCTCGCTTCTCGGGTCGAAGCACTCGAGAAAAGGAAGCCGGCAGTTGATATTCATGGCGACGTGAACTTCATCGCTATTGGTGCCCACAGCACCGATGGTCTGTTCGGCCTGGGTGTCGATGCCCGTATCCTCGGTGCTAGAGACTGGGATGGCGATGGCATTCTTGACGTTGCAGGCATCACCCGAGACTTGCAAATGGGCCATGAACTCGCTTTGCAGTTCGCCGGAACGAACGACACAGGACCTCAATGGCATGCAACCGTCGTAGTAGGAAACTTGCTTGGTTACAATGATGTCGACGGCGACGGCTTTCCTGATTCCTCGTTTTTCGGGGACCAAGGCAGTACACAACTCGGGCTTCCGTTCGACGAGGTCAATGAGTCTGTGTATATCCAAGACCTTGGCGTGAAGTACAACACTTCGATTGGCGGTCAGGAATTCGAAGCCGAAATCGGTCGAATCGGATTCAAAACCGGAAAGTACTTCTTCTACCGCGTGGATAACACCCCGTACTTCGAAAACTGGCGCTGGGACGACCACAACTGGTATTTCGATGGAGGTCGAGTTGGCTTCGACTGGGGAGCCGTTGACCTCGACGTTTGGGTCGGAAAAGTCGGACGAAGTGACACGAATGGCACCACCATCTGGCCCATTTTCTCTGGAGGTCAATTCAACTTCGGCTCGGGTGTTGGACTCCCCGTCGGGTCTATAGTAGTTGACACCACCCTTGGATTCAACTTAGATATAGACATCGGCGAACGAGGCGATATCATGCTCAACTACATCTTCTTGGATTGGGCTGCCCCTGGGTTCGAACCGAGAACCGGTACCCCTGCTGACCGAATCACCGTCTGGGGTGGCGAAGTGAACTTCGACATCACGGACAACATCGTGCTCAACGGTGGCTACAGCCGCTCCGACTGGATGGACAACACCAGCACTGCTCTCGATGAGAAGAACTTTGCATGGTGGGCTCAAATCGGTTGGCAATCCGAACGTTGGGGTCTCTATGCCGGCTGGCGCCGCATCGAACCCTACTTCGCTGCTCCCGGCGACTGGGGACGAATGGCTATCTTTTGGAACCCCATTGACAACGAAGGGTTCTATGGTGGACTCAACGTCAACATCAGCGAGAACGTAAAAGCGAACGTCTCCGGCTACTTCTTCACTGGTCTTCGCGACAGCACTGACCCGGATATGGTTCTCTTCGATGAAGATGACGACATCACCGGAATCATGGGAGACATCGAGTTCAAGATCGGTGAATCGTGGACAGCGATGCTCGGCGCTGAATTCGTGAAGTTCGACTTCGATACCGGAACTGAAGATGAGTACATGTGGTGGCGAGCGGGATTCCGCTGGACACCCGAAAAAGACCACTTCGTAAAGTTCTTCTATGAATTCAGCGACGTGGACTTCGGCCTCGGTACCGACTTCAAAGGTGGATTAGCGACCGTCCAATGGTCTAAGAAGATCTAACCCATCTCCCATCACCTCAGCGAAGCCGGTCATGGATACTCCTGACCGGCTTCGTTCGTATATAAAGAGGAATTCGAGGTGAAACCAAAGAATCGAGAATGGATTCTCGTAACCCGAATTTCGCATTTTCGATAAACCCAACAATTCTCGAATTTCACATCGAGACAAGGAGGTAAATCATGAAACGCTGGAAAATCATCGGAAGCGCTTTTTTAGCCCTCGGAACGGTCGCATTCGGAATCGCTCAAATCGATATCGGTGACATCATAAAAGTCGGCGGAATCGCTCTTCTTATTGATCGGTTCGGAAAAGACATCAATAAAGGCATCAACAAGATTCAAGGTTTTTCCGATTCTCAAGAGATGATGACAAAAGTCGTCCCCATTTTGTCGGCAGGTCAAGGAACGCATATAGGCGCTGCGCAGGTAATGGGTCCACCGAGTTTGGTGAAAAAGGTAAGAGCCGTAGCACAAGTTGAAGGCGCATTATTCGGAAGAGAATTGCGCGTTCGAGCATTGATTCCTGTAGAAGCGAAAGACGTGAGCAAAATCAAGCGCGTGATAGGAGTCGGTGTTAGCGCAGTACTCGATTTGAAAGTTTAAAAACCTGCTCGTCTAAAAAACTACTCGCTTGCGAATCAATTTAACCCACGAGGGATGTATACTTCGCCTTCGTGGGAGATTTTAAATTATTCACTTCCGAAAGCGTAAGTGAGGGGCATCCGGATAAAGTCGCCGACCAAATCTCCGATGCGATTTTAGACGAATGCCTTCGTTGCGACCCAGAAAGTCGCACTGCTATCGAAACGCTCCTCGGCATGGGTTTCGCCGTGATTACGGGTGAAATCAAAACGGAAGGCTACGTGGATATGACCGAGGTCGTTCGCAATACGATTATCGAAGTCGGATATACGGACGCAGAATTAGGGCTCGACGGACGGACATGCGGGGTTTTGGTGTCCGTTCACGAACAAAGCGAAGATATCGGCATCGGAGTGGATTCCGGAGGGGCAGGAGATCAAGGAATGATGTTCGGATACGCCTGCGATGAAACTCCTGAACTCATGCCACTCCCCATTGCATTGGCGCATGCAATCATGCGACAACATGCAAAAGTAAAAAGAGAATGTCCGGAACTCGGTTTTCGTCCCGATGGAAAATGCCAAGTTACCGTTCTTTACGAAGGCGGGAAACCCAAAGCGATACACACTATCGTTTGTTCTTGTCAACACGAAGATAAACTGAGTCGTGAGGAAGTGGAGGAGAGGGCGTTGCGAACGATCATTCGCCCAGCGCTCGAGAAATATCACATGTTCGTAGACATTCCCGATAACATTCAATATCACGTCAATCCTACCGGTCGTTTCGTAAGAGGAGGACCGACTGCGGACAGCGGGTTGACAGGCAGAAAAATCATCGTGGACACATACGGAGGTTTTTGTCCCCACGGTGGGGGGGCATTTAGCGGCAAAGACCCGACGAAAGTCGACCGCAGCGGTGCGTACATGGCGCGTCATGTTGCAAAATGCGTCGTTTCTGCCGGACTTGCGAAAAAAGTCCAGATTGCGCTCGCGTATGCGATTGGGCGCGCAGAACCCATCCATATTTCGGTAGAAACTTTCGGAACAGAAACGATGCCCGTTGAAAAAATCGAGGAGAAAATCAAAAACCGGTTCGATTTTAGCCCACGCGCCATCGCAGAATATTTGGGGCTTCGCTCGCCGAAAGTGAAATATCTTCCCACGGCGAAAAATGGTCATTTCGGACACCCTGAATTTCCATGGGAAAACACGGATGCAGCAAAGGATTTGTTGTAAATCATCTATGTTTTTCAACGCTGAAACATTTCAGACAATTCTATCGGTATTCTATTTCTATCAAAAGCGAGGAGTAAAATGAACACAGCCACACTTTTTCTCATATTTTCTACATTTTCGACATTCCTGACTCCCCCTTCGCAAGTTCTGGAAGAGGCGAGGTTGATGCAATACCCCGACATTTACGGTGAAAGAATCGTCTTCACCTATGGCGGCAATTTGTGGCTCGTTCCTGACGAGGGGGGGGTAGCGCGTCAAATCACGACGAGCCCTGGTCTCGAATGGACGGCGAAATTTTCTCCTGATGGAAAATGGATAGCCTTTACCGGTCAATACGAAGGAAACTCCGATGTTTACATCATCCCAAGCCAGGGGGGGGAACCGAAGCGTCTCACCATGCACCCCGATACAGACCAAGTCGTCGAATGGACGCCTGATGGGCAATCGATCATTTTTATTTCACCTCGCGAGAGCAAGAATGGGCGCTACCGTGAAGCGTTTACGATCTCGATAAAAGGTGGAACCCCTGAAGTCATTCCCATGGGCGAATCCGGCCTGCTCTCTCCTTCACCGGATGGAAAGGCATTTGCCTATAATCGCATTTCCACGGAATTCGCCACTTGGAAACGATACAGAGGCGGTCTGCAAAGTTGGATTTCTTTTTACGAACCTTCCACGAACCGTTATTGGGAATTGCCGCACGAAAAAGGCGACCGTTCGGCTTATTTATGGCCCATGTGGGTAGACCATCGCGTTTATTACGTAAACGATTCCGATGGCATAAGAAATCTCTATGTGTATGACACGAAAGCGCAAAGGAAAAAACAGCTCACGCACTTTACGGAATACGATATCTCATGGCCCAGTTATGGTTCTGGAAAAATCGTTTTCGTGCGTGAAGGGAAACTGTGGACACTCGATATCGAAACGGAAAAGATTCGAGAAGTCAAAGTTCGCATTCTTACGGATTTGCCGGAGACTCGTCCGCGAAGAGTTTCGCTTGCAGGAAATGTGCGCGACGTTACGATTTCACCTTCAGCAGTGCGAGTCGCAGTCGAAGCGCGAGGTGAACTTTTCAGTGTTCCCGTAAAAGAAGGTGTAACGAAAAACTTTTCGAATACCACCGGAGCGAGAGAGCGCTTTCCTCGCTGGTCTCCCGATGGGAAATGGATACTTTTTGCCAGTGATAAAACCGGCGAATACGAATTCTATATTCAAAAATCCGATTTATCGGAAGAGCCGATCCGAATCACGCAAGGCAGCAACCGTTTTCTCAACCCCCCCGTTTGGTCACCGGACAGTAAAAAGTTTTTCTATACGGATTCTTCGAATCGTGGCTACATCGTAGACATCGAAACGAAAGAGAAAAAAACCATCGGCAAGCCTGAATATCCTGCATATGGCGATGCGGTTTGGTCTCCCGATTCGAAATGGCTCGCTTACAGTCGCTCAGAATCTACTGGTTTCAGTAGAATTTACATTTACGATGTCGAAAAAGGACAAGAAACATTAATCAGCGAAGGAATGTTCGACGATACGAATCCTGTTTTCGACGCTACCGGCAAATATCTCTTTTTCGTCTCGCGCAGGAACATCGGCTTTGCAAGCGACGTTTTCGAGTTATCGCCCATAGCGACGAACACGGACATGATTTTAGGCTGGACGTTGAAAAAAGAAACACCTTCTCCGTTCGCACCTAAAGACGAAGGGGAAAAAATAGAAGAAAAAGCGAAAGAAGGCGAAGGACAAAAACCGACAGAACAAAAACCAGAGCAGAAACCAGAACAAAAACAACCCGGAAAACCAGAACCTCCGAAAGTAGAAATCGAAACGCAGGGAATCCATGAACGCGTGTTCGTCGTTCCTATCCCCCCCGGAAGTTACCAACTCGTCGCCGCTCCTAAAGGAAAAATTTTGTACACTTCTGCACCGACATTCGGGATGCAAGGGGGATCTCCTACGCTATTTTCGTTCGATTTAGAATCGAAACAATCCGCGCCGATTCTTTCGGGCTTTTCTGCACTCGCTTTCACGCCGAATTACGACAAAATGGCGTACCTATCCGGAAGCGCAGTCGGGGTGGTGCCCGTGGCTCCTAATCAAAAGACTACGGATGGACGCGTGCGAACGGACGACGTAGAGGCAAGAATAGACCCGCGCGCTGAATGGAAACACGGTTATTGGGAAGCGTGGCGATACGTTCGAGATTATTTTTGGGCAGACAACATCGCAGGACTCGATTGGCAAGCCATTGGAGAGCGTTATGCGAAATGGCTACCTCATGTCGCGCATCGAACAGATTTAGACCAATTGCTATGGGAAATGTTAGGAGATTTAGGAACAGGACATGCCTATCTTCTTCGCACCGGTTTCGGCGCTCGCCCCGGTCCGCAAGTCGGTTTGTTGGGAGCAGATTTCGAGAACACCGCGCAAGGATTGCGTTTCAAAAAGATTTATCGAGGACATCCATGGGATTCGAACCGTCGTGCTCCATTGGGAGAACCCGGACTCAACGTGAAGGAAGGAGATTTTCTTCTTGCAGTTGACGGAATCAAACTCGGACCGAACACCAGTTTAGACGACCTTCTCGAAGGAAAGGCAAACAAACTCGTCGAACTCACGATTAACTCCACACCGAGTGAAGAAGGCTCCCGAAAGATTCTCGTTCGACCTATTGCAGATGACGTAGAACTTCGTTATGCAGATTGGATCGATAGCCGTCGGAAATACGTAGAAGAAAAATCGAACGGGCGCATCGCTTATGTGCATGTTCCCGATACTGCTTTTGGCGGAATCGTGGAATTTTGGCGAATGTTTTATCCCCAAGTGGATAAAGACGCGATGATTATAGACGAGCGCTACAACGGTGGCGGATTCATCCCCGATTTCTTCATCGAAAAACTCAGCCGGAAACTTCTGACCTATTGGAAGCCTCGGGATTTGGGAAGTTTTCGTTCACCGAGCGCCGCGATGTTAGGTCCTAAAGTGATGCTCATTAATGCATATGCAGGTTCTGGGGGGGATGCTTTCCCTTATTTCTTCAAAAAGCGCAACATCGGTCCTCTAATCGGAACGCGAACTTGGGGGGGCTTGATTGGCATTATGGGTGTACGAGACTTGATGTGCGGTGGTGGAATTACCGTTCCTCAATTCGCAATGTGGGACTTGGACGAGAAAGGCAGACCACGTTGGGTAGTGGAAAACATAGGAGTCGAACCGGATATCGAAGTCGACAACCGTCCGGATCTCGTCGCACAAGGCAAAGACCCTCAATTGGATGCTGCCATCGAGTATTTGCTCAATGAACTCAAGAAAAATCCCCCCCGCAAACCGAAAGAGCCTCCTTTCCCGGGAGTTATCGATAAATAAATAAATCTCGTGACATCTATGCTTAATGACAATGCACCATCTGCGCATCCCGCTCATCTGCTCGCCTACCCCGCTTCATAAACTCGAGCGTCTTTCACAACGACTCGGAATCGAACTCTACATCAAGCGGGACGACCTGACCGGATTCGCAGGAGGTGGAAACAAGGGGAGAAAACTCGAATTTCTTATTTACGACGCCCTCCAAAGTGGCGCGGACACCGTTGTAACACGAGGCGCATATCAAAGTAATTTCGTTCGTCAAACTGCCGGTGTCTGCGCAATGTACGGGCTCGAATTCCATGCCGTCGTCATGCATTGGCCTTATCCCGCTCCCGGAAGAGAGACGCGACCGAAAAACTGGAGCGAACCGAAAAAAATTAGCGGAAATATGATCCTGAATCACTGGCTCGGAGCACACATTCACGTACTCCCCGATGGAACTTTTCACGAAATGGAAAATCACATGCACACCCTTGCCGAAGAATTGCGAAAAAAAGGGAAAAAAGTCTACGAAATACCAGGGGGGGG